>JACMRG010000274.1 GCA_014376585.1 Opitutaceae bacterium
GCACGCTCACCATCACCAGCCCCTCCGAAAGTGGCATGGGTGTCCCGCCCACGGGTATCTCCATCCCTCCGCTTGGCACCGGCGTCACGCCCCCGATTCCGTTCTCCGCCCCTGGCTCCACCTTCTCCTTCACCCTCCCGCTGGAGCCCCTCGCCGCCGTTTCGGCGCCCTCCGCCCCCGCCCTCGCCGTCACCGGCTACACCGGTCCGCGCCGCCGCCTCCTCGTCGTCGACGACATCGCCGTGAATCGCACTCTCCTCGTCGATCTCCTCACGCCCCTCGGTTTCGAGATCATCGCCGCCTCCTCCGGTCGCCAAGCTCTCGCCTACGTCCCTCAATTCGCGCCCCACCTCATCTTCCTCGATCTGCGCATGCCCGACATGGACGGCCTTACCCTCGCCAAAGAACTCCGCTCCCTCCGCGGCGGCGCCCTCAAACTCATCGCGATGTCCGCCTCCGTCCTCGCCTTCAACCGCGACGACGCCTTCGCCGCCGGCTGCGATGATTTTCTCCCCAAACCCTTCCGCGAGTCCGACCTCGTCGCCCAACTCGCCCTCCACCTCGATCTCACCTGGACCCACCCCGAGCCCTCGGAAATCTCAAATCCTCAAACCCCAACCTCCGCGCCCCGCGCCACGCCCGCAGACCTCGCGCGTCTCCTCGCCGCCGCCGACCACGGCGAACTCTCCGCCCTCCGCCGCCTCCTCGCCGATCTCCGCGCCCGCTTCCCCCAAGACCCCCACCTCCTCGAACTCGACCACCTCGCCCAATCCTATCAACTCGACCAACTCCGCTCCTTCCTCTCCCCGAAGTGAGGTCGTAGAAATCCAGAACCGCGCGCTCCTTTACCCGACTTCTTGGTCTCAGAATTAATCCCCTCCTTCTCCTCCTCCTTTCGTGTGTTTCGTGGTCACTCACTCCCGTTCTTCTGCCCGGCTTCCTAGGTTCTGATTTCATCTCTCCCGCTCTGTTTTCTCCTTTGCCTCCCTTTTCTGTGTTTTCCATGTCTTCCGTGGGCCCCCTCCGTTCTCCGCCCTCCGCCTTTCGTGTGTTTCGTTTTTTTCGTGGTTACCCTCTCTTCTCCTAGTTCTCGTTCTCATTTTCCGCATCTCCGCCATTTGCGTCCTTCCGCGTGATTCGCGGGCCATATCCTCCTTCTCCCTATTTTTTCCCCGCCCCTCATGCCTCCCCCCTCCAAAGTCCTCGTCGTCGATGACACCCTCGCCAACGTCTCCCTCCTCCTCGACGCCCTCTCCGACGCCGGTTACGAACTCTTCGTCGCCGCCAACGGCCGCGCCGCCCTCGACCTCGTCGCGCGCACGCCTCCCGACCTCGTCCTCCTCGACGTGATGATGCCCGTCCTCGACGGCTTCGCCGCCTGCTCCGAACTCAAAGCCGCCCCCCGCCACCGCGACCTCCCGGTCATCTTCATGACCGCCCTCTCCGAACCCGACGAAAAAGTCCGCGCCTTCGCCGCCGGCGCCGTCGACTACATCGTCAAACCCTTTTACCTCCCCGAAGTCCTCGCCCGCGTCAGCGCCCACCTGCAGATCCGCGCCCTCCAAAAATCCGTCGAGGAAGAACTCGCGATGCGCCTCGAAGCCGAGGACCAGCTCAGCGCCTCCCTCGACCGCGCCGTCGTCGTCGTCGTCGCCGCCCCCGCCGGCCGCATCCTCTTCTGCACCCGCCCCGCCACTGCGCTCCTATACCGCCACTTTCCCGCCTTCGCCCCCGGCCAACTTCCCGCCGCGCTGCTCGCGCCCAACACTTCCGCCGAACTCACCACCGCCACCGGCCAGCTCACCGTCCGCCGTTTCATCGAACCCGGCCGCGACGATTTCATCATTCTCCACCTCGAGGAAAAAATCGCGATCACCCCTGACGCCCTCCGTCGTCTCGGCCTAACCGCCCGCGAAGCGGAAGTGCTCTTCTGGATCGCGCAGGGTAAGAGCAACCCCGACGTCGCCACGATCCTTACCTTGGGCGTCCGCACCGTGCACAAACACGTCGAACACATCTTCGAAAAACTCGGCTGCGAAACCCGCGCTGCCGCCGCCCTCACCGCCGCCGAAATCCTGCGCACGAAGTAGCGCCCCACGGGCGCGCCGCCCGCCTCCGAAAGTGGTATCGGCATCCCACCGATGTTCCGAATCCGCCGTAGGGCTGCCGCTCGTCGGCACTCCGCAAATCACAGCTCGCGGAACAGATCTTCCCTCGTAAAAGAATCCTGAATCGCAGCAGGTTACCCCACTTCCTCATGCAAATGCGCACCACAAAATTTGGGCTTTACGCTGAGGCTGAGTTACGCCGCTAGGCTTCAATATTAAGAAGATCCACATGACGCCACCCGAGATCCGCGTGCTGCCAATGTCCACAGGTGGATTTTCGGGGCGCTGCGCGTCTCAATTGCAGGAAGATTTCTTCCTTAATGATCTTCCATACCGCCCAAATGCACGATTTCTCTACCACACTTTTGGACTCAAGTGAGAGCCTAGTGCATGGGTTCTTTTTCAGTATCGCGCATCAATTATCGCTGCGGCGACTTTCGTAGGCGCGCAGCGCTTCGATAAGCCTGAACACGACTATCGAGGAGCATTGTATTTCGAACCAAGACCCATAAGCGTTTTGTCGCCTCTTGATTTTTTCGCGATAGCCAAAATTTGGCCAAATTTTTCCGGTTTCGGTCGTTCCAAGCATCGACTTGATCCAAGTCGGTTCTCCGTTTTTTGTGCAGCCCTTAAAAATGTCAGACGACCGAAAGCCTAAGCGGACGCCAAATTCCACGGCCTTGAGCAGTCGTATGTCACCGGAAACCTCTGGGCAAATTATGAAAGCTGAAAACAATCTCGAACATCTGTTGCTCAGCTGTTGCTGCTCGTGCGGCTGATCATTCTGCTGGATTGCATTCTCGTCAGCAGAAATCAGTCAGGGGAAAGTCGCGAGCGAGAGGAGGCAATAAGCCAAGCCGAGCTAGTGTCCTGAGCGATTAATCCGTGAGCAAAGTGGCTGGACCTTTCCAAGGATGAGGTCGGCGGAGGCAGTCCAGACGAAGGGCGTTGGATTTTGGTTTCAAGATATTGACGGATGGCTTTTTCCAGTTCGTCCACGGAGTGGAAGGCACTGCGGCGCAGTCGCTGCTCGGCGATCTTGGCAAACCAGCGTTCGATTTGGTTGCGCCACGAAGCGCCGGTGGGCGTGAAGTGCTGATGGTAGCGCGGCCGGCGCTTGAACCAAGCGGCCACCTTTGGGGCTTTGTGGGTGCCGTAGTTGTCCAAGACCAGATGCGCGTCGAGGCCGGCGGGCACCGTCTGCTCGATCTGTTGCAGGGAGCGCAGGAACTCCTGCTGGCGGTGACGTGCGTGGCAGCGCCCGATGGCTTTGCCGGTGGCGATGTCCAACGCCGCAAACAGCGAGGTGGTGCCGTGTCGGAAGTAATCGTGCGTGCGACGCTCCACTTGGCCCGGGCGCAGCGGCCGGATGGGCTGGCTGCGATCCAGCGCCTGAATCTGGCTCTTCTCGTCGATGCACAGCACCATCGCACGGGTCTTTTCCGGCGGATTGGGGTAAAGCCCCACGATGTCGCGCACCTTCTCCACGAAGAACGGATCGCTCGAAAGCTTGAAGTTCTCCTGCAGGTGCGGCTTCAGCCGGAACGCTCGCCAGATGCGCACGATGGCGTTTTGGGTCGGGCCGCTGGCCTTGGCCATCGAGCGAGTGCTCCCGTGCTTCGCGCCCGCCGGCTTTTTTTCCAGCGTGCGGGTGACCACGGCTTCGATCGTGGCATCCGTGATCTTCCTGGGTTGCCCCGGCCGCGGTGCATCCCCCAGACCACCCAGCCGGTCGGTCACGAAACGTTGCCGCCACTTACCCACCGTCGCCAGCGTGACCTCGTGCCGGGCGGCGACCGCCGTGTTGCTCATCCCGCTCGCGCAATCCAACACGATCCGCGCGCGCGCGACGCCGTGCGCTGATCCGACTTCGGGCGCGTCGCCATCGTCGCAAGCTTCACCGCTTCATCCGCACTCAACTTCAGTTCCACCATCGGTCGTCCAACGGGCATGATCCCGGAAATCAGCGTAGCAGTCTGTCGGACTTAGGCGTCAGTTCAATAGAGCCCTGTCTGTAGCCTCATATTCTCAATTCGATACGACCGTGAAGTCGTATACGCGGCTATAAACGCTTTGGACGTCCTAAGTCCGACAGGCTGCTAGCTGACTTATTACACGCTTTAATCACTCAGGACCCTAGCCGCGTAGGGCCATAATCGGGCGACCTTCGGCCCTATCCGTTTCGCGATTCCCATTGCTACGAGATTTTCCCGCCGGCAGAAACGCGCGCATGATCGACACCGGTTTGCAAATCGCCCCGCCCGCGCCGTCGCGTGGTGAATTTGCCCAGACCCAGTGGAGCACGGTGCGTGACGCGCGCACCGATCACGCCCGGCGTCGCGAGGCGCTCGAGGCGCTGTGTCGCACCTACTGGCGCCCCGTCTACAGTTACCTGCGCCGACGCGGCCATTCGCCCGCCGACGCGGAGGACACCACGCAGGAATTTTTCGCGCACCTCCTCGCGGGCGATTTTTTTGATCGGCCGGATCCGGCGCGCGGGCGCTTCCGCGGCTATCTGGTCGGCGCGCTCCGCCAGTTCGTCGGCCACGCGCGCGCGACGGCGGGCGCGCTCAAGCGCGGCGGCGGCGCGACCTTCGTCGATTGGGCCGAGCCCGACGCCGAGCGAGACTGCGCCGCCGCCGATCGCGCGCAACTCGACCCGAGCGAGGCCTACGAGCTGTCGTGGGCCGTCACTCTCCTCGGTGTCGCGATGCGCCGCCTCGAGGCCGAACTGCGCGCCGCCGGCCGCGCCGCCGCTTTCACCGCGCTGCGGCCGATGCTGCACTCGCCGCCGGCGCCCGGCGACTACGAGCGTGCCGCCATCACGCTCGACACCTCACGCGCCACGGTGGCCGTCTGGCTCCACCGTCTCACGTGTCGGCTCGCCGAGCTGGTGAAACTCGAGGTCACGGCCACGCTCGCCGATCCCGCCGAGGCCGACGCCGAGCTGCGGCACCTCCTCGCCGTCCTCCGCCGCTGAAGCCATCCGGCATGAATCCGTCCCCGCCGTCGCCCTGCCCGCGCTGTGGCCGTCCCGCGGCCGTCGCGTTCGATGCCACCGGGGTCTGCGCGCGTTGCGCGGGCGCGCGGATTTTTTCCCTCGCGCTGGTCGATCAGCCTGGCTCGACGCCGCCGATGCCGACGACGGGGAATTCCGCCGAGCGCCGGCGCATCGGCCCCTACGCGATTGTCGGCGAACTCGGCCGCGGGGGCATGGGCGTGGTCTATCTGGCGCAGCACGCGCAACTCGGCCGCATCGTCGCGGTGAAGGTCCTCGCCGACGGAGGCGGGGCGGCACCGGAACTCGAACTGCGTTTCCTGCGCGAGGCGCAAACCGTCGCGCGGCTCAACCACCCCGGCATCGTGGCAGTGCACGATGCGGGCCGCGAGGACGGGCGGGCGTATTTCGCAATGGACTATTTCGAGGAGGGCGACCTCGCACGGCGGCTGCGCGCGCGGGCGTTTGCGCCGCGAGAGGTGGCGGACTTCATGCGCAAGGTGGCCGAGGCGATCGCCCACAGTCACGCCGCCGGCGTGCTCCACCGCGACCTCAAGCCCTCGAATATTTTGCTTTCGGGCGACACTCCGCACGTCGCCGATTTCGGGCTCGCCGCCGAACTCGACAGCAGCGGCGGGCTCACCGCCCGCACCGCCGTCCTCGGCACGCCGCACTACCTCGCGCCCGAAGCCCTGAGCCGCGGCAGCGCCGCGCAGGGCGTGCCCTCCGACATTTATTCGCTCGGCATCATCCTCCACGAGATGCTCACCGGCCGCACGCCGTTCGCCGGCGCCTCGCCCGCGGAACTCCCCGGCCTCCTCGCCCGCGGCGAGGCGCCCGACCTGCGCGTCCTCGCCCCGCACGTGCCGCGCGATCTCGCGACCGTTTGCGCCAAGTGCCTCGAATTCCATCCCGCCCGCCGCTACGCGACCGCTGCCGCGCTCGCTGAGGATTTGCGCCGTTTCCTCGCCGGCGAGCCCATCGCCGCGCGCCCCGTTTCCTCGGCCGGTCAGCTCCTCCGCTGGACGCGCCGCCGCCCCGCGCTCGCCGCGACCTGGATTCTCTCGATTCTGCTCGCCGCCGGTTCGCTCACCGCCGCCCTGCTCATCAATCGCGAGCGACTCCGCGCCGACGCCGAGGCGGCCCATGCCGCGACCGCCCTCCGCCACACGACCGCCGTGCTCGATTTCCTCAAGGACGATCTGCTCTCCCAAGCCTCTCTCGCGCAAGGCACCGATCCCGAGGTGAAACTCCGCACCGTGCTCGACCGCGCCGCCGGGATTCTCGACCGGCGTTTCCCCGATCAGCCCGACGTCGAGCTCGCGCTCCGCGACGCGCTCGGCACCACCTACCTCGGAGTGGGTGCCTATCAGCTCACCTACGACCAACTCACCCGCGCCCTCGCGCTCGCCCGCGCGCGCCGCGGCCCGGAAGACGCCGTTACGCTCGGTATCGAGGATCGTCTCGGTTCCGCCCTCACGGGCCTCCGTCGCAACGCCGAATCCGAAGCGATCAAGCGCCGCCTCCTCGCCATCCAGCTCCGCCGCCTCGGTCCCGACGACCGGGTGACGCTCAATCTCCAAGACGGCCTCGCCACCGTGCTCGTTTACTCGGGCAAGGAGGCCGAGGCCGAGCCCCTCTTCCGCGCCACCGCCGAGCGCCAGGCCCGCGTGCTCGGCGCCGATGATCCCACGACCCTCAACACGCTCGGCGGCCTCGGCGTCGCGCTCACCCGGCTCGGCCGCATGCCCGAAGCCAAGGCCGTCGCGACGGATGTGCTCACGCGCGCCCGCGCGAAACTCGGCCCCGACGCCAGCATCACCCTTAACGCGATGACGAGCCTCGCCAGCATCCACGGTCGCCTCGGCGAACTCGCTCCCGCCATCGCGCTGCTCGCGGACGGCATCCCCCGCTCGAAGACCACCCGCGGTGCCGATCACCCCGATACGCTCAATATGATGAACTCGCTTTCGGTCTGGTATCTCCGCCAGCGCCGCTTGCCCGAGGCGTCCGCCTTGCTCGACGAAGTCCTCGCCGCGCGCCTTCGCACCCTCGGCTCCGATCACGCCCAGACCATTTCCACGCAATCCAGCATCGCCGGCCTCTATCGCGAACAGGGTCGTTACGACGATGCCGTGCGCCTCCTCGAGAAGGTCATCGGAAAACGCACGCAGCTCATGGGCGCCGAGCACCCCGACACGTTGCGCGCGGTGAACCTCATGGGCTCGTGCTATCTTGAGCAAGACCGCCGCGCGGAGGCTATCGCCGTTTTCACTCGCGTGCTCGCAGCGCGTCGCACCGCCCTCGGCGACACGCATCCGGAGACGCTCGATACCAGCCGCCTCCTCGCCATCGGCCTGCTGCGCACCGGCGACCTGGCGGGCGCCGAGCGCGTGCTCCGCGCCGCGATCCCGTGGCACGACCGCGGCCAGCCCGGCACCTGGCAAACCGCTTTCGTCCGCTGCCAACTCGGCTCCGCCCTCGCGCGCCTTGGCCACCTCGACGAGGCCGGCCCGCTGCTGCGCGAGGGCTACGACGGCTTGGAGCGCGAAGAGGCGCGCATCCCGCCGGTGGATCGGAAAAGGATCTTCGCCGAGGCGGCGGGCTATTTCGCGGACTACCACACCGCCGCCGGGCGGTTCGTGGAAGCCGACGAATGGCGGGCGAAAATCACAGCGCCGTAGTCGGGCTCCGCCCGCCTCGAAAAAAATAGTTTCCGCGGCCTGTAATATTCGACGGCGGTTTGGCTAATCCCGTGGGCCGGAGGTTTTCCGGCGTTCAAATTATCCATCCCATGTCTCCCATTCGCTCCCTCCGCCTCCTCGGCGTCGCGCTGCTCGCCGCCGCCGCCGCCCGTGCCGCAACCTACGACGTCGGCCTCCCCGCCGCCCCGCTCCAGAAACTCGCCGATGTGCCCTGGGCCGCGCTCCAGCCCGGCGACATCGTCAACATCAACGCCAAGCCCGGTGGCTACCACGAGATCATCCAGATCTCGGAACCGGGCACCGCCGCCCAGCCCATCCTCATCCGCGGCATCCCCGATCCCATTACCGGCGCGCTCCCGGTCTTGGACGGCACCGCCGCCGTCGAGGATCCCCGCTCCGACTTCCGCTCCACCGGCGCCAGCACGGTCAACGGCGTCACCACCTTCCAGTATGGTTTCCATCGCTTCGGCCTCCTGATCGTCACGCCCCGCGCGAAAAATTATCTCTACGGCCAAAAATGGCCCGCCTACATCACCATCGAGTCGCTCGATATTCGCAACGCCCTCTACGACCCGACGGGCGCGATCAAGTGGACCGACAAAAACGGCATCACCGACGTCTATGACCCGTTCGCCTGCGGCATCTACGTCGAGTTCGCCCGGAATCTCACCATCCGCGGCTGCGAGCTCAGCTTCAACGGCAACGGCCTCTTCGTAAACTCGAAGAACGGCCCGGCGCAGAGCAGCGCAAATCTCCTCGTCGAGAAAAACTACCTCCACGACAACGGCCAGCCCGTGCTCAGCAACCAGCCGCTCTTCAATGGCGTGCGGTATTCCAGCAACGGCTATGGCATTCACCACATCTACAGCGAGTCCGTCGGTGCCGTTTTTCAGTATAACCGCTTCGGGCCGCTCCGCTATGGCTGCCACGGCTGCATGATCAAGGACCGTTCCTCGGGCACCGTCATCCGCTACAACAGCATCGTGAACACCGAGGGCTCCGCCATCTTCAACATCCTCGAACCCTCCGGCGGCCTTGGTTATATCAACCTCCAACCCGACTACCCCGACGTTTTTATCTACGGCAACACCATCACCCAGCAGACGGCCCCCAACTGGCTTGGCACAACGATCGTGAACTTCTCCAACGACGGCGGCGCCTCCCAATATGCGACCGGCCACCGCGGCACGCTCCATTTTTACCACAATACCGTCGTCAACCACCTCGCCAGTGTCACGGCGTTCACCCTCACCTACGCCGGTTACGCGGGCGCACCGGCAATCTTCGAACAGGTCGATTGCCGCAACAACGTCTTCTTCACCGACACCGCCCTGCAGGCCGATATTTACCATGACTTCCGCCTCTTCGCGACCGACGCGACGACCACCGTCTCCCTCGGCCTGAACTGGGTCAGCCCCGGGACCAAGATCAATCCCTATGGCCATCCCTTCGCCGGCACGATCAACGGCTGGAGCAACCTCATCGTCGGCGACTACGCCGGGAAAAATAATCCCGGCTTCGTCTCCGCCGCCGCGCTCAACTACCGCCCGCTCGGCGCCTCCGACGCCCTCGACGCCGCCGGTCCGCTCTCGGCCGCCGCCCTCGCGAAAGGCTACACCGTTGACCAAGAATACCTCGCCCCCCAGTCCGCCGCCGCTCGCGTCACCCTCGGCAACGGCCCCGACCTCGGCGCCCTTGAATCCAGCGCCGCCTACCTGCCGCCGCCCAACAATCACGTCCCCGTCGCCGCCGCCCAGTCGCTCAACCTCGTCAACTCCGTCGCGACCGCGCTCACCCTCGTCGGCACCGATGCCGACGGCGACGCCCTTACCTACGCGATCACGACCCCGCCCGCCGGCGGCACCCTCACCGGCAACGCCCCCAATCTCCTCTACACGCCCCCCGCCGTCGGTGGCTCCTTCATCATCGCCTACACCGTGAGCGACGGCTACTCCGTCTCGAAACCCGGCTACGTTTTCGTCGCCTACAACGCCTCCGGCAACCCGCCGCCCGTCGTCGCGCTCACCTCGCCCGCCGCCCCCGTCACGCTCAACGCCCCCGGCTCGCTCATGCTCACCGCCACCGCCTCCGACGCCGATGGCATCAAGAAAGTCGATTTCTTCGACGGCCCCACGCTCCTCGGCACCGTCACCACCGCCCCCTACGTCCTCGCCGTGAACAACCTCACCCCCGGCATCCACCACCTCGTCGCCAAGGCCTTCGACACCCTGAACGCCCGCACTTACTCCGCCCCCGTCGCCGTGACGGTGCCGTAAGTTTCCGCAGCCGCGGCGGGCTTGGAAATTTTCCGTCCTTTCCTCGCCCGCCGCGCGCGTATCGGCTCGCGATGGTTGAACGCTCCGCGGTGCGTCAGTTTGAATTTTGCCGCCATGACGCGGAGGGCGGCGAGGACTCGTCCCGTCGCAGCCGGGCGAAAGCGGAAGCAATCCGACTGAATGTCCGCCCCCACCAGGCGGGCTCGCGACGAAAATTCAAACGGAGCCGTCGCGCGCGGCTCAATCCCCTCGACTGTGTCCGCGCGTTTGCTCCCCTCGTTTTCATCCGCCAGCGGTCGCGGAAAAATTCAACGCCGAAAAAATCACCCTCCCCATGGCGACGATACAAGGCGCAGGCACGAAACAAAACACCTATGACGCTATCGTGATCGGCTCGGGGGTATGATCCGGGGAGATAGGTGACACCTAATCCGGGATGATAGGTAACAGTCCGGGGCCTATGCCCTGGCAAACCTAACGCCCATTGAAGAGATCAACCGGTTCGTCGTATTGGCGCAGAGCGGACGCTTCAGCGTCACGGATCTGTGCGAGCAGTTCGGGATCAACCGTAAGACCGGCTACAAGCATCTGGAGCGCTACGCCGAGCTCGGTCTGGCGGGCCTGCAACCGCGCAGCCACCGGCCGCACCGCTTTCCGCAACGCACGGACGAGGACGAAAAAAGGACGACAAAAAAAGGGGTCAACCTTTGCACTCGCCGATCCAGACTCAACCAGCCCGGGCTGGGCACAGATTTCCGTCTCCACTGCGGACAATTTCGCTTCGTGCGGCGGTCACTCGCGTCCTCCGAGCCGGTCCGGATTGCGGGGCCTCCCTTCTACCCATCATGGAAAACCGTCAGCTTTCGCTACAACTCTCCCGACGGGCGGATTTCTCGCTGAACCCCACTTTGTTTGCGCCTGCAGATCTCTTCGCGTCGCCTTTCCAAAAAAGCCTTCCCTCGCCCAACCCCAACCGTCTCAATCTCGCTGTGGCTACGCCCAAAACTATCGGCGCCGATGATATCCACGCCGCCATCACGCAAATTGCCGAGTCCATCGCCGCGCGCCACCGCGCTGGCGGTCGCCTCATTCTTCTCGGCATCGCCAACGGCGGCATCCTCCTCGCCCAGCGCCTCGCCCTCCGCATCTCCAGCCTGAGCCCCAAACTCTCGGCCCGCACCGGCACCATCGACATCTCGTTTCACCGCGACGACATCGGCCGCAACCCGATCCCCAAGGAGTTCACGCCCACCGTCCTCCCCGCCGACGTCAACGGCGCCCTCGTCATCCTCGTGGACGACGTCCTTTTCTCCGGCCGCACTGTCAAAGCCGCCCTCGACGAACTCTTCGACCACGGCCGTCCCGCCAAGGTCGAACTCGCCGTCCTCGTGGACCGCGGCCACCACCTCATGCCCGTCGCCGCCGACTACATCGGCCTCAACGTCACGACCGCCGCCACCGAGAAAGTAGTCGTCGCCCTCGACGAACAAAACCCCACCCGCGACCGCGTCACCGTCCGCCCCGCGCTCGCCTGAAATCCAAAATCGAAAATTTAAAATCGAAAATTCCACCATGCCCTGGACCCGACGCCACCTCCTCACCATCGAGGAACTTTCCCTCGCCGAGATCGGCCAGATTCACGTCACCGCCACCGCGTTTAAAAAAATCCTCGGCCGCAGCGTTAAAAAAGTCCCCGCTCTCCGCGGCAAGACGATCGTCAATCTCTTCCTTGAGCCCAGCACGCGCACGCGCATGGCCTTCGACATGGCCGCCAAGCGCCTCAGCGCCGATGTCATTTCCCTCGACGGCGCCAGCAGCAGCACGACGAAGGGCGAAACCCTCCGCGACACCGCTGAAAACATCCGCGCGCTCGGCGCCGACATGATCATCCTGCGCCACGCCGCCGCCGGCTCGCCGCTCTATCTCTCCAAGTTTCTCGACATCCCCGTGATCAACGCCGGCGACGGCGCGCACGAGCATCCCACGCAGGGCCTTCTTGATACGTTCACGATGCTTGAGCACCTCCGCTCCCTGAAAGGCCGCAAAGTCGTCATCCTCGGCGACATTCTTTTCAGCCGCGTCGCCCGCTCCAACATCCACGCACCCACCAAGCTCGGCGCCGCCGTCACGCTCGTCGGCCCTTCGACGCTCGTGCCGCACTGGTTCACCGATCTCGGCGTCAAAGTTTCCCACGATCTCCGCAGCGCCCTCGCCGACGCCGAGGTCGTCATGCTTCTCCGCATCCAGCACGAGCGTCAGTCGAGCGGCCATTTCCCCTCGCTCGGCGAATACACCAGCATGTTCGGCCTCAACAAAACCCGCGCCGGCTGGCTCAATCCCAAGGCCATCATCATGCACCCCGGCCCGATCAACCGCGGCGTCGAAATCGACAGCGAGCTCGCCGACGGCCCCCGCAGCGTGATCTTGGAACAAGTCACCAACGGCATCGCCGTCCGCATGGCCGTCCTCTTCCTCTGCGCCGGCGGCCAACCCGAGTCCGTAATGCCGACAGAGTGGTGACCGGTTTTTAGCCACAAAAAACACGGGAAGTCACAAAAAAGGGAGCCGCATGAAATTCGATCATATCAATCAACTCTGCGACATCGTCCGAGAAACCAGTTTCGCGCTCCACTGGTATCATCGAAACGGACATATGGAGAAGGTTTATGAGAACGGTCTCCGCCACCGTCTGCGCAAAATCGGCTTGGACGTGAGCCGGCAACACCCGCCTCAAGTCTACGACGAAGATGGCACGCTCATCGGTGAATTCTTCGCCGATCCCTACTTCGAGAACCAACTCATTGTTGAACTGAAAGCCGCTCGCGCCGTCGTCCACGAACACATCGCCCAACTCCTCGGCTACCTAAAATTAGGCCGCGTCGAAACGGGCATGCTGATCAATTTCGGTTCACCCATCTTGCACGCGAAAAAATATTTCATGACCGATCCAAATCCAGTCTGATTTTTGCGACTTCTCGTGCTTTTTGTGGCCATCCCTCCGTTCCTCCGACCTCCGATGCCTTCCCTTCACATCCAAAACGCCCGCGTCATCGATCCCGCCGCCAAGCGCGACGCCCTCGGCGACGTCTTCGTCGTTGACGGCAAATTCGCCCCGTCGCTCTCCGCCGCCGAGAAAAAGCGCGCGAAAAAAATTGACGCCACCGGCCTCGTCGCCTGCCCCGGCCTGATCGATATCCACGTCCACTTCCGCGAGCCCGGCCAGACGCACAAGGAGACCATCGCCACCGGTTCCCGCGCCGCCGCCGCCGGTGGTTTCACGACCGTCGTGTGCATGCCCAACACCTCCCCCGTCGCCGACAACGCCGGCACCATCCAGTTCATCAACGACGCCATCCGCCGCGACGCCGTCGTCCGCGTCCTTCCCACCGGCTGCATCACCGTCGGCATGAAGGGCGAGGCCCTCGCGCCCATCGGCTCGCTCAAACGCGCCGGCGTCATCGCCATCACCGACGACGGCGATTGCATCCAGTCCAACGAACTCATGCGCCGCGCCTGCGAATACGCGAAGATGTTCGACCTCCCGATCATGGACCACTGCCAGGATCATTCCATGACTGTCGGCGCCGTCATGAACGAGGGCGTCATGTCCACCCGCCTCGGCCTCCGCGGTTGGCCCAACGCCGCCGAAGATCTCATCGTCGCGCGCAATGCCATCCTCTCCGAGCACACCGGCGCGCACATCCACCTCCAGCACATTTCCTCGCGCCACTCGGTGGACATCATCCGCCGCGCGAAAGCCCGCGGCGTGAAAATCACCGCCGAGGCCACGCCGCACCATATCGCCCTCACCGACGAATCGCTCGCGACCTACGATACCAATTTCAAGATGAACCCGCCGCTGCGCACCGAGGAGGACCGCCGCGCCATCATCGCCGGCCTGCGCGACGGCACCATCGACATCATCGCGACCGATCATGCGCCGCACACCGACTACGAGAAGGACAAGGAATTCGACTTCGCACCCAACGGCATCCTGGGCCTTGAAACCGCCCTCGCCGTCACCCTCGGCGTCCTCGTGCGCCAGCAGAAATTCAAACTCCCCTTCGTCATCGACCTCATGACGCGCCGCCCCGCCGAACTTCTCGGCCTTCCCGGCGGCACGCTCGCGGAGGGCGCTCCCGCCGATCTCTGCCTTTTCAATCCCGATGAAGAATGGCTCTACGAGGCCAAATCCGGCTTCAGCAAATCCACCAACTCCCCGTGGAACGGCGCCGCCCTCATCGGCCGCGTCAAAAACACCCTCGTCGCCGGCAAGATCGTCTTCGCCGACGGCAAAATCCTCCGAGAGCGCGTTTAAAAAGGTCCGGCGCGACCGCCGGGCTCGCTTCGGGAAAGTCTCCGATCCCCTCGGAAAACAAGGCGGTCCCGGCGGTCGCGCCCCACTGTTTCGAGCCTTTTTAGACGCGCTCTGAGGCGCGTTATCCCTAACGCGCCGCTTCGTCTCTCCCCGCCTCGCCCGCTTTGAACCCGCAAGCGCAGGCACTCACCTGTTCCGAAAGTGGCTGCGGCATCCTGCCGCAGTTCCCCTTCCGTCCCTTCGCCCGCTCCACGCCCGCTCGACGCCCCGCTCCTCGTCAGCTTCACGCCCCGCGCGCTTGCGCGCGGCTGGAAAATCCCCCGCACTCCTCCGCGCATGTCTGAACTTCCCGCCCAGATCGCCATCGGTCTCGAACTCGCGCTTATCCTCAACGGCGCGTGGCTTCTCTGGCGCGTCGTCTTCAGCCCATCCGCCCGCGCTGAACGCCCCGCTCCCCGCCTTAACCCGTGGAGCATCTCCGGCACCCATTTCCTCCTCTTCCTTTGGTGCGTCGTCATCGGCGGCCTCATTTTTCAACTGGGTCTCAGCCAACTCCTGAAACACGCCTCACTTACCACCACCGAGCGCCTCATCTTCGTCGGCGGCGCTTTCCAGTTCGGCATGCTCGGGGGCATCGCTTTCTTCCGTCTCATTCTCCAACGCAATGCTCCCATTGATCCGCCGTTGGTCACGCTCCATCCCGCGCTCAGCGGTATCGCCACGTTTCTCATTTCCCTCCCCCTTCTGAACCTCGTCAGCATCGTCTGGCAATCCCTGCTCCAGCTCTGCGGCCTTCCGGCCGAGAAACAGGACCTCATCGATATCTTCGCCAACGCGAAGTCCCCGGGCCTCCTCACCTACATGATCGCCCTCGCGACCCTGATCGCCCCGCTCACTGAGGAACTCCTCTTCCGCGCCGGTATCTTCCGCTATGCGCGCACCCGGCTCCCCCGCTGGGCCGCCCTCCTTGTGCCCGCCCTGCTCTTCGGGGCGCTCCACGCCAACCTCGCCAGCTTTGCCCCGCTCGTCGCCCTCGGCATTATTTTTTCCCTCGCCTACGAGCGCACCGGCCGCATCGGCACCACGATCATCGCCCACGGCCTCTTCAACCTTAACACGATCGCACTCATCCTCTGCGGCGTGACCGCCTGATCTCTCTCAAAATTTCTCCGCGTCCGCCCCGCTTCAAAAGATCCGTTTCCTGATTCCCTGAGTTCCAGATTCATCTTCCTTCGTTACTCTGCTTCCACGCCTCCGAATTTCTCCGTGTATTCCGTATGTTCCGTGGGCACCTCCGGCCTTGAATCCCTTCGCTAAAAAAATCGCCGACTCCGTCGCCGACCTCGGCGAAGAAAAACTCATCGCCGCCATCCGCCGCTGGTTGGGCAACGCTTCCCCTCGCGCCCCGTTCGGCATCGGCGACGACTGCGCGGTCCTGCCTCCTTCCCGCGGCCCCCAACTCATCACCGTCGATCCCGTGATCTACGGCCGCCACTTCGACGCCTCGATTCCGCCCCGCGCCGTCGGCGCCAAACTCCTCAAGCGCAACCTCAGTGACCTCGCCGCGATGGGCGGTCGCCCCACCGCCGCCGTGCTGGCGCTCACTCTCGATTCACGCACCGACCTCGCGTGGCTGGAGCGGTTCTACCGCGGCCTCGCCGCCTGCGCCCGCCGCTACCGCGTGCCCATCGTCGGCGGCGACATTGCCCAGGCCGACGGCATCCTCGCCGCCAGCCTCACGCTCCTCGGCACCGCCACCGGCCCCCGCGTCGTCACCCGCACCGGCGCCCGCCTCGGCGACTCGATCTACGTCACCGGCGCACTTGGTCGCAGCCTCCCCTCCGGCCATCATTTCAAATTTTCCCCGCGCCTCGCCGAGGGCGCTTGGCTCGCCCGCCAACCCGCCGTCCGCGCCATGATGGACGTGAGTGACGGTCTCGCCAAAGACCTCCACGCCCTCACTCCGCGCGGCGCCACCCCCGCCCTCGACGCCGCCACGCTTCCGCTCCGCCGCGACGCCGATCTCCGCGCCGCCCTTACCGATGGCGAAGACTACGAACTCGTCTTCGCCCTCTCCGCCCGCGCCGACGATACCGCCTTCATCCGCGTATGGAGCCGCGCCTTTCCGCGCACCCGCCTCACCCGCATCGGCCACTTCGCCCGCGCCGGCGCTATGCCTCCAACCGCGCTCAACCTCGGCACTTTCTCCGGCTATGAGCATCTACGCTAAACTTCGCGCCGGCCTCACCACCGCCTCCGCCGCCGAATCGCGCACGGTCGCTATGCAGTTCGCAATGAATCTTCCGCCCACCTGCACCCTCGCGCTGCACGGCGACCTTGGCGTCGGCAAAACGACCTTTGTCCAGGGCCTCGCCCGTGGCTTCGGCATCACCGCGCAGGTCACCAGTCCCACCTTCAACATTTACACCGTTCATCGGGGATCATTTCGCACCCTTGTCCACCTCGACGCCTACCGGCTCGAAACCGCCGCGCAAATCGAGTCACTCCTCCTCGAAGATTTTCTCAATCCGCCCTGGTGCCTCGCCGTTGAGTGGCCCGAGAAAATCTCCGCGTGGATTCCACCCGACACGCTTCATCTCGACCTCGGCATCACCGCCGCGGAGCGCCACACCATCCGCCTGCGCTAGGTCCCGCGCTGCCTGGAGAAAATAAACCGGGTAGCAGCGGGACCTCCGGGCCCGCTGGACCTTGCAGAGTGCGGAACTTCGGCCCGGCGTCGGCCCGTGGCTCTACCTGCCGCTCACGCCCCGCTCCCCGGCACCGGCTCCAACCGCACCGCCACATAGTCCCCTTTAAACGTCGCGGCCTTCACCCCCGCACACGTCAACACCGCCACCACCGTGATGCGCGCCTTCCCGTGCCGCCGGAGCATCTTCACAAAACGCTCCAACTCTTGCGCAGTCATCGCCGCGCATTCGCCTTCAAAATCCGCCGTGATCGGCGCGAGATAATCGATGGTGTTACTCTGAATCACCAGCCGCGCGAAGACGTCCGTGCTCCGCAGGACGAAATATAAATAAGTCCACGCCGCGAGGATCGCCACCGCCGACGCGCTGCCGCCAAACACCGTCGCGCGATGATTGATGTTCGCCGCCAGCGGTGCCGTCAGTCGCACGCCACGCTCATTGCAACTCACCACCCGCACGCCCATCGCCGATGAAATCGGGATGTGATCGTGCAGGTAGCGTTCGACTTCTTCGCGCGTGAGATCGGCCGCGGCCACAGTAATTCCCGTGAACGCAGCCCTATCCACTCAAACCGTCGGTGCGGCTGGTGGCTCCGTCTTGGGGTCTTCAACCGCAGGCGTCGACTCGTCCGCCGGGGCGGCTTCCGCTGCCGGAGCTGGAGCAGATTCCGCTGCAACAGCGGGAGTCTCGCTGACCGGTTCAGTCGCCGGGGCCGCCGATTTTAGGGGAGCGGGCGCGGTGGCGGTGGGAGCCGGGGCCTCCGGAAAATTTTCCGGATCGTGCTCAGCGGCTTCGACCGCACGTTTGCGGGACTCGGCCATTGCGAGCGGCGCGTAAAGCGCACCGTCGATGAATTCGGTGACATAGCCCTCGCGCACCAACCACGGCAGATCGCTCTGCATGCGTGCGAGTTTGTCGCGCTGCTCGACTGTCAGTGCATGTTCCGCCGGGGCCTCCGCGGGCGCGCCCTCGGCCGGGGCTTCCACGGTTGGCGGTGGCGCGATGTTGAGGAATTTCTTTCCGAGTTCGCCGGCCTTCACCATCGGATGCGCCTCGATGAATGCGATGAGCGCCCCGATGCTATCGGAGAACGTCTGGCCCGGGACGCGGAATTTACGCTTCACCGCGCACACGTAGCTCACGCCCTTTGAGCCCTTCTTAAAGATCGTGAAATGCTCGCGACGCAAACGGCCGCGGAGCGCATTGGCGGTATCGAGCGGGAAACGGCGCTGCCGCTCGAGCGATCCTTCGACCGCGCGGCGAATTTCACCCTCTGGCAGCAGTTCCAAATTTTTACCGTGCAAACGCGCCTGCTCCACGGAGCGCACGACCTTGTCGCGCACGGTCGTGAGCAGATAGGCCTTGGCCTCGTCGAAAGAATCAAACGTCACTGCCGCCGGAGCCGCGGGGGCTTCGACCGCGGGCGCCGAAACTTCGGCCGGAGCAACTTCCGCCGCTGGCTCACCGGATGCACCTTCCACCGCAACCGCCACGGGCGCAGTCGCCGCAGCACCGGGCTGTTTCCACGTGTAGCGCGTGGCCTTCTTCATCTTGTCGAGCCAGGCTTGGATCGCCTCGGGCTCGCGCACCGACTCGATCCTCGCCTTGAACGCCTCGAACGGCATGCGCGAAACTTTCGCCGCGTAATGCTGCTGCACGAGGTGATTGTAGAGATGGTAATTGGGCGGCCCGAGCAATTCCCCCGTCACGCCGCAGCGGTTCACCACTTGGAAATTCCCCTTGGGCGGATCGATTTCGACCTCGGCCGTATCAAAGAAATTGCCCAGATGCTTACACAATACGTGCGCCAGCGCCGCCTCCTCGTTTTCGAACGGCAGACCGTCCGGGACGGAAATCACAAAACCGGTGGGAGCACTGCCCGTCGCTGCACCGGGCTCGCCCGCTTGCCGGCGCGCCAGCACGACCACGAAGCGGTCGGACTTCGCCACCACCGTGCGCGCGACCTCAAAGAGTTCGATCGTGCGGCAGGATTTGCGGATAGTCTGCACGAGCGTGTTGAAGCTCGTGTCCTCGGGGTAAAACGTCGCCGTGAAATACGGGCTGTCGTAAGGACCGCGATCCACCGGCTCGCCGCGTCCGCCAAAGCGGCCACCGCCACCGGGACCATCATGACGCGGACCACCGCGGAACTCACCCTGACCCTGGCCATCGCGCTGATAGGGCGGACGCTCGCCGGAAAAGTCGCGACGCTCCGCCGCACCGCCACCGGGGCCTGCACCTTGATAACCGCTCGGAGCGCCTGCACCCGCGCCCGGACCGGGACCACCGGCCGGCCGGTTGAAGGAACGACGATCACGCCGCTCGGGTGCGCCGCCGCCGTCACGCCGCGGACGATCATCGCCGCCTTCGCGGCTACGCCGCTCGTTGGGCGTAGATTTGTCCTGCACCCACGAGGTGCCGAAGCTGAAGCTGTTCAAAGCACTCAGATCGATTTTATTCAGGTCTGCGGGCGGAGATTTCTTCTGGGGAGCGTTGTCGTCCATGGTATCTGAAAAGCGGGCAGTAAACCCGCGGAGGTTGGCTGGGTGGCGCGAAGGCGATTGCGTTCGCGGCCAGAGTCCAAGCGCGCCCCGGGCAGAGGCAAGCGGTTTCCGTGGGGGAATGCGGCTTTGCCGCTCTCGACCCCAAATCTAAAATGGTGCTCGGGACAGGACTCGAACCTGCACGCCTTACGGCACACGCCCCTCAAACGTGTGTGTCTACCAATTCCACCACCCGAGCAAAAATGAACAGAGGAAGGCGGAATAAGTGAAATCTGGCCGGCCTTGTAAAGCCCCGAAAATAGAAAGACCGAAATTGGCTTTCACGGTCTTGCCGGCGCCCAAAACCTCCGCATGGCTTCTCGCCATGTCACTTGACGCCGTCCAAGCCGCCCTCCTCGCCTCCTACGAGGCCGACGGCGGCATCAACCACTTGGATGGGGTGAATCTACCCGCGCAGGAATCCGTCAACACCCTCGCGCGTGATGTGATGCATCTGCTGTTTCCGGGCTACTTTGAGGAGATCGCTTTGGAGAAAAGCGCCGTGCCTGCACACGTGGGCCGTCTTCTTGCCGGCATTGAGCGCCGTCTCACCGCCGAGATCGAAAAGTGCCTCCGCTTCGCCCGGCGCGCCGACGCCGCCACGCGCGCCCCGGCCATCGCCACGCAGGCCCTCGGGCAGTTTCCGGAGCTCCGTCGCATCATTCAGACCGACGTCACCGCCGCTTACGAGGGCGACCCCGCCGCCCGCAGTGTCGAGGAGATCATCCTCTCCTACCCCTGCGTGCTGGTAATTTCGCTCCAGCGCTTCGCCCATGTGCTCTACCATCTCGGCGTGCCGCTGCTCCCGCGCATGCTGACTGAATACGCCCACGAACGCACCGGCACCGATATCCACCCCGGCGCCCGCATCGGCACCCACTTCTTTATCGACCACGCCACCGGCGTTGTCATCGGCGAGTCCTGCACCATCGGCAACCACGTCAAAATTTATCAGGGCGTCACTCTCGGTGCAAAATCCTTCGAGGTGGATAACAACGGCCACCCCATCAAGGGCGTGAAACGTCATCCCGACATCGAGGATCACGTCACGATTTACGCGCACGCCACCATCCTCGGGGGCGACACGCGCATCGGCGCCCACTCCATCGTCGGCGGCAACGTCTGGCTTCTCCAATCCGTCCCCGCGCACAGCATCGTCCAACAAAAGGGCGACAATCTACTCGTCCGCGCGCGCCGCAAAAAAGAACCCTCCGTCGCCGCCCCCGCCCAAGCGGGCGCCGCCGACGATTGGGTGATTTAATCACCCGCGTTTTTTCAGCGCCGATCCCGCGCCCCCACGCCCCGCGCCAACTCCGCCGCAAAAAACGGGCCCCGGTAAATCATCCCGGTGTAAACCTGCACGAGCGCCGCGCCCGCATCGAGCTTCTCCGCCGCGCCGATCACATCCGTGATTCCGCCCACACCGATGATCGGCAGCTTCCCGCCGGTTATTTTTGAAATATAGCCCACGACCTGCGTGGAGCGTCGCCGCACCGGTGCACCGCTCAACCCGCCCGCCTCGTTCACGCCCGAGAAAAAACCCGGCCGCGCCAGCGTCGTGTTCGTCGCGATCACCCCATCAAGCGCATACTCCGCAATCACCCCGAGCACCGCGTCGATCTGCGGCCACGTCAGGTCCGGCGCGATCTTCAACAACACCGGCACGCGCACGGCCCGCGCGCGATTCGCGCCCGTGATCGCGCCCAAAAGTTCGCGCAACCGCGACTCATCCTGCAGTTGTCGCAAACCCGGCGTATTCGGACTCGAGACGTTCAGCACCAGATAATCCGCGAAATCCGCCAACTGCGCGAAACTCGCGAGGTAATCCTCCGTCGCGCGCCCGATGTCCGTGATCTTCGATTTACCCAGATTTATCCCGAGCGGAATTTTCCGCGCGCCCCGCCCCGGCTGTTTCGCCAGTCGTTTCGCCACTGCCGCGGCACCCTGATTGTTAAAACCCATGCGGTTGATCACCGCCTCATGCGAGGGATAACGAAACATCCGCGGCCGCGGATTTCCGTCCTGCGCGTGCGCCGTGACCGTGCCGATCTCCACATGGCCGAATCCCAGCGCCGCCGCCGCCGGCCAGGCCCGGGCATTCTTGTCGAAGCCCGCCGCCAGCCCCACGCGATTGGGAAACTCCAGCCCCAGCACGCTCACCGGCGCATATTTCGCCGGCTCCAAGCGCGTGAACGCCTCCAACGCCGCCCGCAACGGTGGCAGCGCCGCCAGCAAAGCCAGCGCATCTAGGCCCAACTCGTGTGCGCGTTCAGAATCCTGCCGGAACAGCAGCGGCCGGATCATTTTTTCATAGACCATGCTCATGGCGCGCGAACGTGAAAGCCCGGTGACAAAATGCAAGAGCCTCTCCCGCTCACCGCCCTCGCCGGGTATTTTTCCAGAGGGAAAACACCCCTGTCACCGCCACGCACGGTTCCTTCCGTTTTGTGCTTGTTTTTTGAAACACCCCTCGCACGCTGCGAAAAATTTCCGCTCTCATGGCCAAAGCAACTTCTACTCTCAGCTGGTGTAACGTGCGTCTCGGTGAAGACCATAATTGGTGGGTCAACGAGACCAGCGATCCCGTCCGCTGGGACGTCGACGGCCTCAGCATTATCGACCCCCGCCAAGTCACGCACCTCATCGAGCTTGTCGATCCCCTCCGCGACTACGGTTTCGACCAAGACATGTTCGACGCCGCCTTCATCCCCTTCCGCATCGAGAAGGATCTCGGCAACGGGAAGGTCCGCCTGAAGCGCGTCAAAGAATCCATCGTCGAGTCCGACGACAAACTCTTCGCCCTAGCCGACACCCTCGACGAAGAAAACGGCCCCTACGCCGACCTCCTCGATCACCTCACCCGCTGCCGCGTGAAGATGCTCAACGACCTCTTCAAGTTCGAGTCCAAGCTCTCCGTCGACGAAGTCGAGGACGAGATCCGCGAAGACCAGAACAGCCACTTCATCGAGGGCAAAGCCGTCCACACCTTCGAAGAACTCACCGCCATTCTCGACTTCATGCCCGCCGGTTACGATGCCGATGACGAGGCCCCCGCCAAAGACGCCGAAGACGAAGCCGATGATGCCGATCTTCCCGAGATCGACGCTGCCGAGGAGGAGAAACTCAAGAACGACGAATCCCTCAAGTGGGACGAAGACGACGAGGATTCCGACGATGAAGACGGCGCCAAAAAGAAAAAAGGCGAAGACGACGAGGATGCCGAGGATGACGAAGACGCTCCGAAAAAATCCAAGGGCGACGACGACAAAGAAGAAGCGCCCAAAAAGACCCCTCGCAGCTCCAAGAAAAAATAATCGTCACTACCACTTCCTGGCGGCGGCTCCCGAGACCGCCGCTTTTTTATGCCCGTCTCCGTCGTAACGCCGGCTTCCAGCCGGCTCCGAGGTGGTCGGTGCACTCCGCCGCGCGGCCAATTTAGTCTTTGGATATCAACCCCGACGCCCGTCATTGCAGGAGCGCAGCGACGCGGCAATCCAGCTCACCTCTCTCAGCGCGGTGCGCACCAAACACCCGGAAGTTTCCGCTCCGCCCCACGTCCCCGACACCGCCATTGCCTTCCCCGTCTCCATCTCCCACCAGATGGACCCATGCTATTTTCATCGCGCCCCTGCCTCCTTGCACTCGGCGCCGCCGTGCTCGCCCTCATTCCCGGTTGTGCGACCGACACGATTAAAGACACCAACCCCGTCATCCCTGCCGCCACGACGACCGCTCAGCTCCGCCCCGGCGACAGCCTGACCATCGCCCTCCAAGGCGTGCCGGATCCCTCCACCAATACCGTTCAAATCGACGACCAGGGCCTCATCACGCTACCCTTTATCGGCCCCCACCCCGCCGCCGGTGTGAGCACCGCCAACCTCTCCACTCACATCCGCGAGACCTACATCGCCAAGAAAATCTACAACACCGTCGATGTCTCTGTGAGCGTCACCGAACGCTACGTTTACGTCGGCGGCGAAGTCGCCAAACCCGGCCGCATTATCTGGACCCCCGACCTCACCGTTACCAAAGCCGTCCAAGCCGCCGGCGGTTTTTCCCTCTACGCCAAAGAAGGCAAAGTCACGCTCGTGCGCGACCAACACGCCTACGAACTCAACGCCCGCCTCGCACAGCAAAATCCCGCTCAAGACCCGCGCCTCATGCCCGGCGACTCCCTTCAGGTGCCGCGCTCGGCGTTCTGAGCCGGCTCGGCTGGTTCTTCCCTGTCGGTCTCTCGCGGCATGAAATACGCCACCGCCGCGATGCCGCCGCACACCACTACGTAGATCGCCGCCCAGATCGTCATCGCCTTAAAGTTGGTGTCACCCTCGACGATGTGCCGCAGCCACTTGTAGCCGAACTGCACCGTCCGAAAAAGAAACGCCGCGCTGAGCAGACCAAAAATAATCGTTACGACCCACTGGCCGATGCTGCGGGGAGGCTGATTGGGCGAAGTGCTCATAAGTTGGAGTAAAATCTAGAACCGGTTTTCAACGCAGCGCCAGCGCCATGTCTTTGGCAAAATAAGTCAGGATCATGTCTGCCCCGGCGCGCTTGATCGCGAGCAGCGACTCATGCCGGCACCTCGCCAGATCGAGCCACCCGAGCTGCGCCGCCGCGTGGATCTGCGCGTATTCACCCGAGATCTGATACGCCGCCACCGGCCGCTGTGTCGCCTCCCGCACGTCACGGATGATGTCCAGATAAAGCCCCGCCGGCTTCACCATCACGATGTCAGCGCCCTCGGCCTCATCGAGCGCGAGCTCGACCAGGGCCTCGCGGCGGTTCGCCGGATTCAGCTGATACGTCGCCTTGCTGAGCAACTTCGCCCCCGCCGCCTTCGCGCTCCCGACTGCATCGCGAAACGGTCCGTAATAGGCCGAGGCAAACTTCACCGAGTAAGCCATGATCCCGGTCTGAGAAAACCCCGCCGCATCCAGCGCACGCCGGATCGCGCCGATGCGTCCGTCCATCATATCGCTCGGTGCCACCAAATCTACACCCGCCCTCGCGTGCAGCACCGCCATCCTCGCCAAAATCTCCACCGTGCGATCATTCGCCACGTCGAGTCCGTCCACCGTCAACACCCCGTCGTGCCCGTGTGTCGTGTAGGGATCGAGCGCGATATCCGTGATGACCGTGATCCCCGGCACCGCCTTCTTGACCGCGCGCACCGCGCGCAAAATCAGCGCGTCCTCGTGCAGCGCCGCACTGCCCTCCTCGTCCTTAAACTTCGCGTCCAACTTCGGGAACAACGCCACCGCCGGCACCCCGAGTTTCGCCAACGCTCGGCATTCTTTCACGAGGTCCGCCACATCCAGCCGCATCACTCCCGGCATCGAGCCGATGGGTTCCGGCGCCTCCTTGCCGTCCACCACAAACAGCGGCGCGATAAAATCCTGCGGCCGCAACACCGTCTCCTCGATCAACGCCCGCAGGCTGGCGGTGCGACGCAACCGCCGCGGACGTTGGGTCAGTTCCAGTTTAAAGGAGTCGGCCATAGAAGAGTCCGAGGGAAGCACAACTGCCCCGCCGCGGCCAAATGTTTTTCATGATGCCAGCGGAGCCGCATCCACGGCGGCATGCGTCGCCACCAACTGCAACGTCAGCACCGGTCCCTTGCCGTCGGGGGCCCCGGCCGCGAGGCCGATTACGCCTGCGCTCGTCTGAAACGGCGGCCGCGGGTCGATCACCGCCAGCTGACAGAGCAACGACGACTTCCCGGCGATACGTGGCTCCAGCAGAAGCGCGAAAATCTTGGTCGCGAGCGGCAGCGACCAGCGCTCACCCGTGATTTCCTTTTCAAAAGGTATCGTGCGCAGATCAATGTTAGGCTTCAGGCCTGAATTCAAAATCGACCAAAACGGCACATCGATCACGCTTTTCAACATGTCAGTCAGTCCCGGTGTCGCGGTGATTAGGCTAAAAAACTGCATCAGCGTCGGTCCGGTGCCCGCAAGGGCGCGTTCGTCACTTTCAGTGATGCCGAATAACGCCGCCGTCTGCCGGTCAGCCTCGATCTGGTCTTCTGGAAAGGGCTTCGGTCGCACGCTGATGTTCACCGTTTTGATCTTGGCTGCCGGATTCATCTGCATCCCCCGCATCTTTAAACCTATAATCGGCAATCCGTTGAGCCCCGCCGCTAGCAGTTCTTCCGTAATCATGACCTGCTTCCGCTTGATCTCTGCTTTTTCCTGGTCAGGCGCTTTGAAAGGCCCGAGCACATAAATCCGCACGCCCGCTTTGTTTTCGGTAGAATGAAAAATGTGGCCGGTATTGCTATAAGAGATTTTCTCCGCTTGCCGCTCGCCCCGCAGCTTTTCGGGCAGAACCGCGACTTTTAACGTCACGATCCACTGAGCCAGTTTTTCCCGTCAGTCAGACTTGCAAGAAACGTGGCTGAGTCGCCAGGTTGCATCCTAGCCCGAGTTGCAGGCGCCGAAATACCTTCAAGCGCGATCCCCGCCACCTTCGCCGCAACCTGCATACTCGGCATCGCGGCCACCTGTCTGGACTGCGGCCACGGCGGCTCGACGGTTTTAGACGCTTTGTCAGCCGCGAGCGCCCGCGCGTTAGATAAACAGAACAACGAGAGGACCACCGGCAAGAGGCGGAAATCGAGCTTGAATCCAATAGGCATAACGGTGTCTTGGGACATCTACCGTGAAGCAAGTTACGCTCACTTCTTTTTGCAATCTCGCGCCTTTGTCGGCCCCCGCGGCGCGAACTATCGGCTGCGGTTGTTGAACCCAACCGCCAGCGCCTCCGCGCGCCGTTAGGCAAAAACCCCGTCGGTCACCGACCGACAAAAAGAACGTTCCGCTCTCGCGGAGTTTCCGTTAGTCCACTTCCCTCTCCATTTCCCTTCATGGCCATCAAGCTCTTCGACTCGCTCACGCGGGAGATCCGCGAACTTCGCAAACCGGATCCCGCCCATCCGCAGGATATCTTCAGTTTCTACAACTGCGGCCCCACCGTTTACGCCCCCGCGCACATCGGCAACTTCCGCACCTTCGTCATCAACGACGTCCTCCGCCGCCTCCTCGAACTTGAGTTCGGCGCCGGCAAGGTGAAGCACGTCCGCAACCTCACCGACGTCGATGACAAGACCATCCGCCGCGCCCGCGAGGAAGGCCGCCCCCTCGTTGACGTCACCAAGCAGTGGACCGCCAAATTCCACGCCGACTGCGCCGCGCTCAACTGCCTTCCGCCCCACGTCGAGCCCACCGCCACCGGCTACATCAAGGAACAGGTCAACATGATCGAGGTGTTGATGGAGAAAGGTAACGCCTACCGCGCGCCCGACGGCTCCGTGTATTTCAAAGTCTCCTCCTTCGAAAACTACGGCCGTCTCTCCCGCGTGAAGGAACGCGAACTGCAACCCGGTTCCGCGCTCGCCGGCAAAGTCACCGCCGCCGACGCCGACGAAAAGGAAGACGTCAGCGACTTCGCCCTCTGGAAATCCCACAAACCCGACGACGGCGACAACGCCTGGGAGAGCCCCTGGGGCCGCGGCCGCCCGGGCTGGCACATCGAGTGCAGCGCCATGAGCAAGGCCATCCTCGGCGACACCATCGACCTCCACACCGGCGGCGAAGACCTGGAGTTTCCCCACCACGACAACGAGATCGCCCAAAGCGAATGCTGCAACGGCGTGACGTTCGCCCGTCACTGGTTTCACAGCAAACACCTCCTCGTGGACGGCAAGAAGATGAGCAAGAGCCTCGGCAATCTCTACACGCTCGACGACCTCGTCGCAAAGGGCTTTTCGCCCATGGCCCTCCGCTACGCCCTGCTCACCGCCCACCCGCGCAAGCAGCTCAACTTCACCCTCGATTCGCTGCACGCGGCGGAGAGCGCGTTAGCTAGCCTGCGCGCCCACCGTGCGTCGCTGGCTTCTTCGCCGGCCGCCCACGATACGTTCGCCCCGGTGATCACCGCCTTGCAGGACGATCTCAACATACCCGGCGCACTCGGCGCGTTGTTCACCATCATCAATCGCAAAACCGGCGAACCCGATCTCGCGTCGTTTGATCGCGCTCTGTTTGTGCTGGGTCTCGATCTCACCGTCGCCGCTGCGCCCAAGGCCGATATTCCCGCCGACATCACCGCCCTCGCCGAGAAACGCTGGGCCGCCAAACAAGCCAAAGACTTCGCCGCCGCCGATGCCCTCCGCAAAGAACTCGCCGCCGCCGGCTGGTCGATGCTCGACAGCAAAACCGACTACAAACTCGAACCCGTTAAGAAATAAATCCTCAACGCCTCACCACAGAGGCACAGCGACACGAAGTCGGAATTCCGATTCCCTCTCCTTTGATTCCGATCTCCGTGTCGCTGTGCCTCTGTGGTTAAAACTCATTTCCCGCCCATGTCCCACGTCATGTCCCCGCTCGAAGAACTCCGCCACTCGGCCTCGCACATCCTCGCGACGGCTGTCCTCCGTCTTTTCCCCGACGCTAAACTCGACATCGGCCCGCCCACCGACACGGGCTTCTACTACGACTTCGACCTCGACCACAAATTCACTGCCGACGATGTCGTCAAAATCGAGGCCGAGATGAAGAAAGTCGCCGGCGAAAACCAGCCGTTCTACCGCAAGGAAATCTCCCGCGAAGAAGCCACTGCCCTCATCATCTCCCGCGGTCAGGAACGCTACAAACTCGGCCGTCTCGCCGATATTCCCGCCGACGAAAAAATCTCCTTCTACCAGAACGGCGAGTTCATGGACCTCTGCGCCGGCACGCACGTGCGCTACTCGTCGAAGCTCAAAGCCTTCAAGCTCCTCTCCATCGCCGGTGCCTATCACCGTGGCGACGAGAAGAACAAGCAGCTCCAGCGCATCTACGGAACCGCCTTCCCCACGCGCGAGGAACTTGACCAGCACATGGAGCGCCTCGATCAGGCCAAGGCCCGCGACCACCGCAAACTCGGCCGCGACCTGAAGCTATTCCACATCGACGAAGACGTCGGCCAGGGCCTCATCCTCTGGACGCCCAACGGCTCCATCATCCGCCAGGAATTGCAGGACTTCATCGGCGCCGAACTCCGCAAGCAGGGTTATTCGCAGGTCTTCACCCCCCACATCGGCAAGCTCGAGCTCTACAAAACCTCCGGCCACTTCCCCTACTACAAAGAGTCGCAGTTTACGCCCGTCCTCGAAAACGAGTCGCTCGCGCGCGTTCTCAGCGAAGGCTGTTCCTGCGCCGAAGCCTACGCGCGCCTCGATGCCGTCTCCGCCTCCCTCGCCAGTCAGGTCAACCAGCGCACGGGCAAAGAGACCATCACGCCCGACCGCGTCCGCCCCGACGACCAGCTCCTCAACGGTTTCATGCTGAAACCGATGAATTGCCCGCACCACATCAAGATCTTCGCCTCACAGCCGCACAGCTACCGCGATCTCCCCGTGCGCCTCGCCGAATTCGGCACCGTTTACCGCTGGGAACAGTCCGGCGAGCTCAACGGCATGACGCGCGTCCGCGGCTTCACGCAGGACGACGCCCACCTGTTCTGCTCCGAGGAGCAAGTCGCCGCTGAAGTCCTCGGCTGTCTCGCCCTCGTGAAAACCGTCCTCACCACGCTCGGCATGGCCGACTACCGCGTGCGCGTCGGCCTCCGCGATCCCGACTCCAACAAATACACCGGCGAAGCCGCCAACTGGGACAAAGCCGAAAGCGCCTGCCGCGAAGCCGCGAAAACCCTCGGCGTCCCCTTCACCGAAGAACCCGGTGAGGCCGCCTTCTACGGCCCGAAGATCGACTTCGTCATCAAAGACGTGATTGGCCGCGAGTGGCAGCTGGGCACCGTGCAGGTGGACTACAATCTCCCCGTGCGCTTCGACCTCCACTACATGGGCGCCGACAACCAGTCGCATCGCCCCGTCATGATCCACCGCGCGCCCTTCGGCTCGATGGAACGTTTCGTCGGTGTGCTCATCGAGCACTTCGGCGGCGATTTCCCCGTGTGGCTCGCCCCTGAGCAAGTCCGCCTCGTGCCCATCACGGATCGCGTCAACGAATACGGCGCGCAACTCCTCGAGCGGCTCAAAGCCGTCGGCATCCGCGCCAAGCTCGACGAACAAAGCGACAAGCTCGGCGCAAAAATCCGACGCGCCGAAATCGACAAGGTCCCCTACACCCTCGTCCTCGGCGGCAAGGAAGCTGAGACGCAGTCGATCAGCGTCCGCAGCCGCGCCAAAGGCGACGAAGGCGTCATGCCTTTCGCCGACTACCTCGCCCGCCTCAAAGTCGAAGTCGCCACCCGCGCCCTCGCTGTAAAAACCGCGAAACCCGTCGCGCCCGCGCCGCCAATAGCACCCTCGGCCTAAAGACGCTTCATTTTTCCTGTTGCGGAACGCCTGAACATTTCTCGTGCGCGACGCACGAAAGTCATGACGGCTTCCGCTGCTCGAAACACATCTTTGGTTTGTCCAGCATCTGGCTCACTCCCCTCTGTGCTCCCTGTGCATCCTCTGTGATCTCCGTGTCCCTCTCCGAATCCCCAGCCTGGAAGCCCGAGCTCGACGCCATCATCGGCGCGCGCCACGGCGGGCAAATAGATCACGTCCTCGGCCTCCTCCAAAAACTCGACGGGCGCTTCCCCCGCGTCCCCGAGATCGCCTACCAACTCGCGTGGACCAGCGACATCCTCGGCCGCGAGGCCGAGGCCGTCCCACATTACGACCGTGCCATCGCCCTCGGCCTCGCGCCCAATGAACTCGCCGGCGCCCTCCTCGGCCTCGGCTCCACCCTCCGCCACACCGGCCAACTCGCCCGCTCCGCCGAGGTCCTCCGCTCCGGCCGCGCCCAATTCCCGGACAATCGCGAGTTTGATGTTTTTCTCGCGCTCACCCTGCACGCTCTCGGCCAATCCGCCGACGCGATGAAACTTCTTCTCCTCACCCTCGCCGACACCAGCGAGGACCCGGCCATTATCGCCTACCAGCGCGCGATCCGCTATCAGGCCAACCGGCTCTAAACCGGAACGATGCAGGTATAGGAGCGAGTTTACTCGCGATTTTTGAGCTGAAACCTCCTGCAAGCAGACCCCTACGGCTACCACCTAGACCGTTGCGGCAACTACGAGCGAAATGGTGCTTCAACTGCATCGTTCCGGTCAACGCCGGCAGCCGCAACGCTCACAATTTTGCAGCCGCGAAACCCTCGCGCCTCCGCTTTGGCCTCCGTCTCTTTTTGTCGTTGAACCGCGTGTTGACTAAATTAGGACACGTGTCGCTTCGATCATTCCGATTCCGTTAAATACTTTCCGGACGATCCCCTAACTCCTCGGACCCTCGAACCTATCCAACTACCATGAACCCCACCCCACGCCCCCGCGCTTCCGGCGCGTTTTTGCTGCTCGTCTCAGCGTCCCTCGCCTGGGCGCAGTCTGCATCACCCGCCACTGAAACCACGACCCCGTCTCCACGGGCTCCGATCCCGGTCACATCTGCGCCGGCCGCGGCCAAACCCGCCGGAGAGACCATCGTGCTCACCCCCTTCGAAGTCGCCGGCGATACCAAGGGTTACTACGCCTCGAACACGATGTCCGGCACGCGCTTCAACTCGAAGCTCGAGGACCTCGCCTCATCGATCTCGGTGATGACGAAGGAGCAGATGTCCGATTTCGCGATGCTCGATATCAACGACGTGTTTCTCTATACGAACGGCGCGGAAGGCAGCGGCACCTACACCGACTACGTGATGGATCGTAACGGCCAGCTCACCGATAACGTGCAGGGCAGCCCCACGACCGCCAACCGCCTGCGCGGCATCAGCTCCGCCAACGTCTCCTACGGCAACTACGAGACCCAAAGCCGCATGCCGATCGACCCGTTGATTGTCGAAGGCGTCGAAGTCAGCCGCGGGCCCAACGCCAACGTCTTCGGTCTCGGCAACTCCTCCGGCACCGTCAACCAAGTGCCCGTATCCGCCAATCTCACGCGCAATATCTCCCGCGCTGACTTCCGCGCCGATAGTTACGACGGCTGGCGCACCTCCCTCGATCTCAACCGTGTGCTGATCCGCAACAAACTCGCCATCCGCATCAACGGCGGGCTCCAGCACGAAGGCTTCGTCCGCAAACCCTCGGGTGTGGACGCCGAGCGCTACAACGCGCTCATCAAATACCAGCCGTTCCGCAACACCCGCATCAGCGCCGGTTACCTCCACTACCGCATGACCGGCAACCGCCCCAATTTCACCCCGCCCCGCGACTACGTCTCCGATTGGCTCGCCGCCGGCCGGCCGGGCTGGGACCCGATTCTTCAAGTCGTCCACGTCGGTAACCAGACCATCGGCAACGGCGGCCCCGGCACCACCACTCCGATCACCGCCGACGCCAACGTCCCGGCTTACTTCACGCGCGCCGGCACGATCCAGTCGCGCAGCAACGTCTACGTTGACCAAAACGGGATCAGCTACTGGTCGGCGCCCAGCTCCACCAATCCCGCCTCCGTTCCCCTCACCCCTGCCGCCAACGGCCAGACCATCCGCCTCATGCAGTCCGGCGTGAACCTCGGCACCGCCGGCGCCGCCCTCGGCCGCTACACCAATCAGCCGCTCTTCACCACCACCCCCAGCGTATCCGGCAAATCCATCTACGATTGGTCCGATGTAAATCTCTCCTCGGTCAACCGTCTCATCGACAAGACCGACACCTACAACGTCGAGCTCGACCAACTGTTCTTCAACACTCCGCGCCAGATGCTCGCCGCCCAGCTCGGCTTCTTCCGCGAAGACTCCGAGCGCTACCAGCGCACGCCCATCGGCAACTCCGGCACCAGCGGTCAGAGCGGCCAGCTCTTCGTCGACGTCAACGAGCGCAATATCGACGGCACCGTAAACCCGTTTTTCGGCCGCCCCTACATCGGCGTCACCGAACCCATCGTCCGCTACCTCCCCGCGAAATGGGACACCTACCGCGCCCAGCTCGCCTACAAACTCGACCTCCGCCAGGAGTCCGGCTGGCTCAAGTGGCTCGGCGTTCAGCAGCTCTCCGGCTACAACGAATATAAATACCGCATCAACCGCGCCTACGCCTACCGCGACGCGCTCACCTCCGACCACTCTTGGACCGCCCCCGGTCCCACCGGCTTCGCCGCCAACACCGCGCGCGGCGTCCAGAGCAACGTCACCGGCGGCCCGCAAGCCGGCGCCAACATCGTTCGCCAATATTACCGCTACTACGTCGGCGACGCCAACGGCGGCAATGTCGACTACGCGCCGAGCACCTTCAAATACGGCGCCTATCCTTTCAACTGGGGCGGCTACACCATTGGGGGCGGCGTGCCCGTCGCCGGTAGCGGCCGTTTCGTCAGCGAGCCCGCGACACTCGCCCAAGTCGCCACGACCGACTCCACCGGCGGCAACAACAACCTCAAGCAGATCATCAAGACCTCCGGCGCCGTCCTCCAAAGCCATTTCCTCGAAGGCGCGCTTGTCACCACCTTCGGCCTCCGCGAAGACAAAGTTTATTCCAAGAACGGTCTGAACCCCGTCCTCCTCAGCGGCAACGAGCACAACTTCACCAACAACAACCACTGGGCCGCCGGCGACTACCGTTTCAACAGCGGCAAAACCAAGACGGGGGGCGCTGTCCTCCGCCCTTTCCGCGATCTCGCTTTCGTCAACCGCAAGGCCGAGCAGAGCACCGGCGTCACCCGCTTCCTCGCCGAAGCCGCGCGCGGCCTCACCCTCACCTACAACCAGTCCGACAACTTCATCCCGCAGGCCCCCGCCGTGGACCTTTTCCTCAAGCCGCTGCCAAACATTACGGGCAAGGGCAAGGACTACGGCTTCTGGCTTAACCTCCCCGGCAGCTTCGTCCTTCGCCTCAACCGCTGGACCACCAATCAGCTCAACGCGCGTGATGGCGACGCCAACACCGTCGCCCAACGCGTGCTCCGCCTCGACCTCGACATCTCCGCCGACGCCTACCAGCTCTACGACCGCGCCGATGGCTGGTTCCGCGCGCTCAATCCCGGCTGGACCGACGGCCAGGTCCGCCAGGCCGTCGCCGACCAGACGAAGATTCCAATCCCGCTCTACGACTCCCTGCTGGCCAATTTCCGCGCCGGCACCATCGCCGCGACCAACGACGTCACCGCCAAGGGCACCGAAGTGGAGTTGACCTTCAACCCCACCAAGTATTGGACTCTCACCGGCTCCGCCAACGAGACCCAGTCGATCAGCCGCAACGTCTCCTCCGCTGTCCAGCAGTGGATCGACCAGCGCTTACCCGTATGGACCAGCATCGTTGATCCCAACACCGATCCCGCCGTCGGCATCGGCCAGAGCCAAGGCTGGACCGCCGACGCCGCCAATCCCAGTCATCTCTGGTGGATCCACAACTACGGCGGCTCGCAGACCGCCTCGCAAAACTACGCTACCTTCGTCGATGCGCCCTACCGCGTCATCAAGCAGCAGGAGGGCAAGTCGAAGCCCAGCATCCGCAAATACGCCTTCAAACTCAGCACCAGCTACCAACTCGCCGGCATTACCGACAATAAGATCCTCAAGGGTTTCAAGATCGGCGGCGCCGTCCGCTGGGAAGACAAGGGCGCCATCGGCTACTACGGCAAAAACTACGCCGCGCTCATCGCCACCAACCAGCCGATCACCGAACTCGATCCCCACAATCCCGTCTGGGACAAAGCGCACTGGTATTTCGACGCCTTCCTCAGCTACCGCACGCGACTCTGGAAAAACCGCATCGGCACCACCTTCCAACTCAACGTCCGCAACCTTCAGGAGGACGGACGCCTTCAGGCCATCGGCGCCTTCCCCGACGGCAAACCCAACGCCTACCGAATAGTGGACCCGAGACAGTTTATCCTGAGCGCATCGTTCGACCTCTAGCGCCCGTTCAGTCCCACTCCTGAGCGCCGGTCCCGCGACCGGCGCTTTTTTGTGGAGCGCCGACCGCTCGCCCCGTCAACTCTCCCGCCACCGTGGAAACCAGCCCCTCCCGCGAGCGACTCTTCCGCTGGCTCCTCGCCCTCGGCTGCTTCACGCTTGTTCTCGTCTGTTTCAGTCCCGCGTGGTCCGCGTTTTCCCTCTGGTCCCGCGTCCCCGAAATGGGTTTTCAAATAGAGGTCCGCCGTGGCGTCAGCGTCCTCGAACAAGTCGCCCACCCCGGCAACGCCCTCACCGATCCCCTCCACCGCGCCATCCAGTGGCGCCTCCTCTTTCCCCTCATCGGCCACCTGCTCCCGCTCCCGCCCGCCGCCTTCTTCGCCCTCGCCCATCTCGGCTGCCTGCTCGTCATCGCCTATCTTATCACGCTGTTCCGTCGCGCCCGCTTCACGTGGGCAGACACCGCCTTCACCGCCGTAACCCTCGGCGCGGCCTCATGGTTTTTTACCTCTACGGGCTGGCTCGGCTATTTCGATTCCTGGCTCGCCCTCGCGCTCCTCGCCGTCGCCTTCGCCCCGACCCGCTGGCCCGTCTCGACCGCGTGCCTCCTCGCGCCGTGGATCGACGAACGCTTCGTCATCGCCGCCCCGCTCGCCTTCTACTGCCGCTCCGTTTTCCAACCGACAAAACCTCCCGCCCTCCTCGTTCCCGCCGCGCTGCTTGTCGTCTTCCTCATCATCCGTCTCAGCGTGTTGCCCCACTATTCCGCCGCCGGCGCCACCGTCGCCGGCTACTTTGGCGGCAAAGACTATCTGGACGCGCCCCTCTCCCGCATCGCACTGGGCATGTGGGAAGGCCTTCGCGGCGGCTGGATCGGTGTCGCCCTCGCTGTGATGGCGCTTCGTGGCCCGCGCCGCGTAGCCCTGGGACTCGCCACCTTGGCGTTGCTCGCCGTGGGCCTCGCTACCGCGCAGGACTACAGCCGCTCGATGACGATGCTTCTTCCCGTCGCCGCGCTTGGCCTCCTGCTCGCCCCGGTTGCCCCTTGGCGCCGCATTCTGCTCCGGTGCTGCGCCGGCGCTGCACTGCTCCTTCCGGCCCATCACGTGATGAACGACGCCGTGCGCCCCATCTTTTACCTCCACCACGAGATCGCCGCCTTCGAGAATCCTCCACCCGGCGCCCACTCCGATTTCTACGAACTGCGCGCCATCCACGCGATGGAGCAAGGAGATTTCGTTTCAGCCGAGTCCGACCTCGACCTCGCCATCAAACTCGCCGCCAACCCCGCCTCGCCCGCCAAACAACGCGGCATCCTCCGCGCGAGCCAAGGCCGCTGGGGCGACGCCCTCCGCGATTTCTCCACGCTCGCCAAACACGATCCGAAAAATCCCGACGCCTGGTTCATGCGCGCCCAAGCCCAACTCGCCCTCGGCCAACCCGCCGCCGCCCGCACCCTCGCTCCCGCCGAATGGATCACGCGCCCCGATGTCGCCTGCTTTGTCGCCAAGCTAAACGCCCGATGAGCACCCGGCCGACCCCACCCGCCGCGGCTCGCAAGGCGTTTCTCTCCCCGCCGTGGACCTATGCCTTCATCATAGTCATCACCCTTCTCGCCTATCTGCCCGCGCTTTCCTCCGGATATATTTGGGATGACGACGGCCACATCACCCGCGCCGACTTGCGGTCCTTCAGCGGCCTTGCCCGCATCTGGTTCGAACCCGGCGCCACCCAGCAATACTATCCGCTGCTCCACTCTGCATTCTGGCTCGAGCACCGCCTCTGGGGCGACGCTCCCTTCGGCTATCATCTGCTCAACGTCCTTCTCCACGCCGCCAACGCCTGTCTCTTCGCCACCCTCCTCCGCCGCCTCGCCATCCCCGGCGCCTGGCTCGCCGCCCTGCTCTTCGCCCTCCACCCCGTCGCCGTCGAATCCGTCGCGTGGATCACCGAGCAGAAAAACACGTTCTCCACCCTCTTCTACCTCTTCGCCGCGCTCACCTATGTCCGCTTCGCCACCACGCGCCACACCGCCACCTACGCGCTCGCCACCGCGTTCTTCCTCGCCGCCCTCCTTTCCAAATCGGTCACCGCCACGCTTCCCGCTGCGCTTCTCGTCCTCCTGTGGTGGCAACACGGCCGCCCCTCCCTCCGCCGCGACGTCCTCCCGCTGCTCCCTTGGTTTGCCCTGAGCGCAACCGCCGCGCTGGTCACCGCGCGCTTCGAGCACACCTTCATCGGCGCTCAAGGCGCCGACTTCGCGTTTACTTTCAGCGACCGTCTCCTCGTCGCCGGACGCGCCCCGTGGTTCTACGCCGCGAAGCTACTCTGGCCCCTCGATCTCGCGTTCATCTACCCGCGCTGGACGCTCGATTCTTCCTCGCTCCCACAGTGGCTTTTTCCCGTCGCCACGCTGGGCCTCCTCGCCGCCCTCGCCTTGGTCGCCCGTCGATCTCGCGCACCTCTGGCCACCGCGCTGCTCTTCGGCGGAACACTCTTTCCCGCGCTCGGCTTCGTTAATGTTTACCCATTCCTTTTTTCCTTTGTCGCCGATCATTTCCAATACCTCGCCTGCCTCGCTCCCATCGCGCTCGCCGCCGCCAGCTTCAGCGGACTGGTCGCCCGTCAGTCGCGTCGGATGCGCGCTCTGATCTTTGGCGGACTCTTCGCCACGCTGTCCGCCGTCACCTGGACCCAAAGCGCAATCTACGAAAACGTCTTCACGCTCTACCGCGCCACGCTCGCCGCCAACCCCGCCTCTTGGCTCGCGCACCACAACCTCGCCAGCGCTCTCGTGGAAGCCGGCCAGAGCGATGAGGCCATCCCCCACTTCGAAAAAGCCCTCGCCCTCCGCCCACACTACCCCGAAGCCGAAAACAATCTGGGCGACGCGCTCACTCGGCTGGGCCGACCCACGGAAGCGCTCGCCCATCTCTCCCGCGCGCTCGAACTCCAGCCCGCCTACGCCGAAGCCCACAACAACCGCGGCGCCGCTCTCATGGCCCTCGGTCGCACCCCCGAGGGCCGCGCCGCTTTTGCGGAGGCCCTCCGCCTCAAACCTGCCTACGCCGTCGCGCACAATAACCTCGGTCTGGCCCTCGCCAGCGCCGGACAAACTGCCCTCGGCCTCGTTCACTTCCAGACCGCCGCCGCCCTTCGTCCTTCCTACGCCCCCGCCCACCTCAACGGGGCGCTCGCGCTGGCCACGTTAAAACGCTTTCCCGAAGCCGAGCCTTATTTCCAGCGGGCGCTGGCCCTCGACCCCCGGTCACCCGCCGCGCATCACAGCTACGCCCGCGCCCTCGCGGAAGTCGGCCGGCTCGACGACGCGGTTGCCGCCGACCGCCATGCGCTTGATCTCGATCCTGATTTTTCCGCAGCGCGCACCCACCTCGCGACGCAACTGCGTCGCCTCGGCCGGCTCGACGAGGCCGCACGGCTGGAAGCCGTTCGCGATTAGCCCCAAAAAAGCCGGCGCCCCTGAGGGGCGCCGGCCGGATATCTTTTCGCAACAGCGCGAGCGACGCGGTTCAGACCGCCGCTTCGCCGCGTTCGTCGGTGCGGATGCGGATAACTTCTTCCAGCGGGAGCACGAAGATTTTTCCGTCCCCGATCTTGCCGGTCTTCGCCGCTTTGGTGATGGCCTCGACCGCCTTGCCCACGAGGTCGTCGGTCACTGCGATCTCGATCTTAACCTTGGGCAGAAAATCCACGGTGTATTCGCTGCCGCGGTAGATTTCCGTATGCCCCTTCTGGCGACCGTAGCCTTTGACCTCGGTCACGGTCATGCCTTCGATCCCGACGGCGCTGTGCGCCTCTTTCACTTCATCGAGTTTGAAGGGTTTGATAATGGCGGTGATAAATTTCATGGGCTTAAGATTTGGGGTTGGGATTAGTTGATGTAACCTTCTTCGCCGTGCTCGGCGGTGTCCAGGCCTTGGGATTCTACTTCCGTCGAAGGACGGAGGCCGATGACGGCTTTCACGATGAAGGCGATGACGACGGTGGCGACGACCGAGAGGACGAGGGTCAGCCCGATGGCCTTGACC
>JACMRG010000275.1 GCA_014376585.1 Opitutaceae bacterium
GAGCGCACGATCTATCGGGACGTCGCTGCGCTGGGCGAGGCGGGCGTGGGCTACAGTCTGGTGAAGGGGTATCACCTGCCGCCGGCGATGTTCACGGCGGAGGAGGCGACGGCACTGGTTGTGGGCGGGGAGTTGGTGAAGCAATTCGCGGATGCGTCGTTGAGCGCGCCGATGGCGTCGGCGTTGCTGCGGATTCGCTCGGTGTTGCCGCGTGATCGTCAGGACGATCTCGACCGACCCGCGCGCGCGACGGTGATCATGGGCTCGCCGCGGCCGCGCTCGGGCATCGATCAACGGACATTGCTGCCGATCCAGCAGGCGGTGGTGACTCGGCGGGTATTGCGGCTGACTTATCGGACGCGGGCGCGGGGGGGAAGACACCGCGCGCGACGTGGAGCCGTTGGGGGTGATCTATTATGGCGGGGCTTGGTATCTGGTGGCGTGGTGCCGGCTGCGCGAGGCGTTCCGGCATTTTAAGCTGGAGCGGTTGCGCGCGCTGGAGGTGCGGCCGGAGCAGTTTCGTGCGCGGCCGGAATTTTCGCTGAAGGAGCATCTGGAAAAAGAAATCGGGGCGGAGGACACGATTCCGGCGCCGGCGTGGTTCACGAAGGAGGCGATGGAGCGCGTGCGGCGCGAGAGCTTCACGGGTCTCGTCGAGATGCGGCCGGAGCGGGGTGGGTATGAGGTGGATTTCGTGACGTCGTGCCTCGACTGGCTGGCTGGCTCCCGTCGTTTGGCGCTGAAGTGGAGGCTTTGGAGCCGGCGGGGTTGCCGGGAGGAAATGCGGTCTTTGGCGCTGGCGGTGGCGCGGCGGCACGAATGAGTGCGGGTGCACGGGGGCTCCTGACATAGTGCTGTCAGGAGGGTGTGGTAAAATGGTGGGGTTGCGGCTCAGCCCGCATTTTTTCCCGCCATGATTACTATCACCGCTTTGGCGTTCACGGGCTATCCCGTCACCGATCTCGCTCACGTGCGCGTTTTCTACGAAGGGCGGTCGGGGCGCAAGCCGACGGCAGTCTTCGATCGCGGAGACATCCGGCGGAGGAGGGCGGCATGAAGGGCACGACCTTGTTGGCGGAGCTGGCGCCGGTTGAGTTGGCCGGCGCGGCGGCGAAAAAATCGGGCGCGCGCACGAGCGTGGTCGCGCTGACGGCACCGCACGAAGTGGTGTTCAAAATCCTCGCGGACATCGAGGCGCTGCCCCGTTGGGCGGGCGGATTTTGTGAAATGGTTTATTTGGACCTGGGTAGCTGGCGCGGGTTAACCGTGCTGGGTGAATTGTGGCTGGAACTTGAGATCAATGCGCACGAGGGCAAAATCTGTGTTGCTGGCGGCCCGGCAGTGGGGCGATTCACGGCGAGTGGAGTGGCAGGTGCGGCCAGCTGCTGACGGAGGCACGCTGCTGAGGATTCCCGTCGAGGCGACGGCCGATGATTTGCAGAAACGAATGTTGACCGCGATCAGGGCGGAATGGCGGAAGCTCGCCGAGCGGTGGGGCGGCGGTGCTTTGGGTGGAGGCGTATATCGAGCGGGTTGAAGAGTCGGGCCGTGCATGCTTCCGCCCTCGCCGGAGAAAATGGCGGACGAAAAAGTGATGCGATGCAGGCCGCCGGCCATTCACCGCAGACACCTTACCAGCGCGGGGCGGCGGTTGGTCGTGCTGCTCGGGGTGCTGACGGCCTTCGTGCTGCTCCGGTGGATTTGCTTTTCACTTCAAGGAGCCGTTCGCGGTGAAGCGGATCGCGATTCCGAAGGGCGGTGGCGCCGAGACTCGTGGCGACAGACCTTCACTCCAGTTTCATCTGGATGTCGGCGACGAGGCGGTGGCCGGCGGTTTGGAAATGGAAGACATGGCGCGTGGCGGACTTGATGGCGGCGACGGAGATGTTTTGGCCGCGGACGATGGTGGGCAGCGTGAGTTTGCAGGCGTGGCCGAGGTCGCAGAGGGTATTTTTAAAGCCGCCGACCGTCATGTTGGTGACTTCGCCGATGGCGTCGGTGACGACTTCAGCGCCGTGCATTTCGACCTCGGCGGGGCTCATGCCGAGGATGCGGCCGGTGAGGTCCTCGGCGAATGTTTCGGTGAGGCAGAGGTAAATGAGGCCGCTGGCATCGCCGACGAAGCCGACGCTGCCGAAAATCTGGGGAGGGCGGTCGGGCTGGGCCGCGGCGGGCGCGCTGGTTTTTTCGATAAACGTGATTCCCTGCCCGACCATGGTTTTGAAGACGCTCTCAATAGCGCGGACGATGGAGTCGTGGATCACTGAATCGGTGATGGGAGAGGTGACGGCGGCCATGAAGTTTAGGGTGAGTCCACAATCGGGAGTAGGAGAGCGTGACGCGATGAGGGCATGGAGGGGCGAGGGGCTGGAGCGCTCCCGTGGTTCATGCATCGGCTGTTTTTTGAGAAACTGAATGAAGTTCGGTGGAAATGAGGGTCTTACGCGGCGAAATTTCAGACTCAAAACCAATTTGGAGATTTTTTGTCACGTGAGATGGCTTGTGGACCACTTATGAAGTGAAACATGACTCCCACCTTGGACTATCCCGCGCTCACCGACCGCCGACTCGTCGAACTCCATCTCGCGGGGGATCGGGGCGCGTTTCGACAAATCGTCGAACGCCATCAGGCGATGGTCTGCGCGCTGGCGATGAGCGCGTGCGGCAATATCGAGCGGAGCGAAGATGTCGCGCAGGAGGTTTTCATCGTCGCGTGGCAACAATTGGCCGAGTTGCGTGAACCTGAGAAATTGCGCGGGTGGTTGAGTGGGATCACCAGGAATTTGGCGCATACGGCAGTGCGGCAGCAGCGGCGCACGCCGACCGCGCAGGCCGAGATGATTTCAAACGAGACGCCGGGGAGTGAAGGTAGTCCGCGGGAGCAGGCGACGAGCGCGGACGAGGCGGCGCTGATGTGGCGGGTGTTGGCGGAAATTCCTCAGAGCTACCGCGAGCCGATGGTGTTGTTTTACCGCGAAGGCCGCTCGACCGAAGCAGTGGCGACGGCCTTGGAAATCTCCGAAGATTTAGTGCGGCAACGGCTGGCCCGCGGACGCGCGATGCTCAACGCGAGAATGGCGGCACTCGTCGAAGAGACCTTGGTGCGCACCGCGCCGACGGCGGTTTTTTCCGGGACCGTGATGTTGGCGATGCCGCTTGGGGTAGGATCGGTGGCCGTGGTCGCGGCGGAAGCGGGCGCGGCTGGAGGAGGGTGGGCGAAAACGGCGACGGTGGCGGGAGCGGTGAGTGGGACAGTGGCGAAAGGCGGAGTGGCTATGAAAGCCGTTTCGCTTCTGTTGGTGCTGCCTGCGCTGCTCGGTGGGTTTGTGGAGTTTTTCAAATTCCGCGAGCGTCACGTGGGTGTGGCTGATAAGCGCGAACGCCGGCAAGCCGCGTGGGCCTACTTTGTCATGAATGCGGGTATCGGTGCGGCCGTTTTGAGTTTCTTTCTGGTGCCCGAATGGCTGCTCGGCCGCGACAGTCCACCGCTCCACTACTTAGTGCTCGCGCTCGGAATCGTGACGGCAGTCTGGACGGCGGTCCTCGCGAAGCGTCGGGTAAATCGAATCGTGCCGGGAGACGTGCCGATGTTTTTTACGAAACCGACGGACGACGGCCGGCCGGTGTTCGAGCATCGGAGCGCCATGACGGTGTTGGGCTTGCCGGTCGTTCATGTCCGGGTGGGGAGCAAGCGCGGGTGGGCTCGGCCCACGGTAAAGGCGTGGATCGCGGTGAGCGACGGTCGCGCCTTGGGCGGACTCTTCGCACTGGGCACCGGGGCGATGGCGCCCGTAAACATGGGAATCGGGTCGGTCGGGATTTTGAGCCTCGGAGTCTTCTCGGTCGGATTTTGCGCCATGGGCCTCGCCGCTGCGGGTTGGGTGAGTGCGGGGGTGGCGGCGGCTGGAGGGTATGCGGCGAAGGGCACCTTCGTCGTCGCGGGAGAACTTGCGATGGGCTATGGGGGACTGGCGCCGCATGTGAACGATGCGGTAGCCAAGGCGTTCTTCTGTGATTACGGGTTCACCCAGTTCAGCGACTACTTTGGGCGCTATGCGGTTGTGGCGTCGATGTTGGGCTGGGTCATGCCGCTCGTGCTGACCGGCTGGCAACTGGCGCGGCGGAAATCGTAGCGTTGGGGAGGCGAATCAGTTCTTCGGTGTGAGCGGCGTGCGGGTGTAGATGACGTAGTAGATGGCGGGGGTGTCGCCGGCGTTGCGGAGGCGGGTGATGGCGTTGCTCGCGAGGAAGAAGACGGAGCCGGGGCCGGCGGTTTCGAGGCGGCCGTCGATGCTCATTTCGACGCGGCCCTCTTTGACGATGATGATCTCTTCCTGCGGATGGCGGCGGGGTTCGCCGCTGTTCGCCCCGGGGTTGAGGGTCGTGATGTGGCAGTGGGCGAGATCGAGCGTCGTGGTGGGGCCGTCAAAAACGTCGCGGCGTTCGCCGTTGGGCCTGGTGATGAGGGTATGTTTTTCCCACAGGAAGACGGCGGAGGTGAGGGGGGCGGGCGGCTGAGGAGGAGTCGCGGGGTTTTGGGCGTTAAGCAGGTTGAGTGGGCACAACAGGATGAAGAGACGGAGGTGAATTGATTTCATGGGTCAGGCGAAACCGGATGGGGTGGCGGGGTAGAGGAGAAAATTGGGCGAGAAGGAGGGAATGCGGGAACGCGGAATTCAAGGCGAGGATTCGCGGGGTTAGGTTGCTTCTTGGCAGGGAGGTGCTGATTGGCGCGCTCCTTGGAACGGCGCGAGATCGACGGCGAGCGGGCGCGCAAGTTGCTTGGCTAGTATAGCGTTTCAATGAAAGGTGAACGATAAGTTGCCAGGAAGGAAGGCAAAGACAGAGTCGGGCGATGGCCCAAACGACAGCACGAGCGGCGTTGGTTTTGTCGGCGGCGGAGGAGGCGAAGCTGCGAGCGCGGGCCGGATCGCGGACGGC
>JACMRG010000276.1 GCA_014376585.1 Opitutaceae bacterium
CCGTGCCCCCCTTTGATACCGGCCCCGGCAGTTTCCCCGCCCCCCGTGGTGAGGCCGGCCACGGCACTGGGGCCGCCGCCCTCGCCGCCGGTCTCGCCGCCGATGCTCCCGGCGTCGCCCCCGCCGCCAATCTCATCAGCATCCGCGTTACCGGCGCCGATGGCCTCAGCGATATTTTTACCGTCGCGCGAGGCATCACCGCGGCCGTCGACGCCGGCGCTCAAGTGATCAACATCAGTCTCGGCGGCTATGCCACCACCGGCGTCCTCACCGCCGCCATCGACTATGCCGAAGCTCACGGAGCCCTCATCGTCGCTGCGGCCGGCAATGACCAAGCGACCCAGCTCACGTGGCCCGCAGCCGATCCTCGCGTTGTGTCCGTGGGTGCCGTCGATGCCATCGGCCAACAGGTCACGTTCTCCAACTCCAGCCCGCAGCTCCAGATTTCTGCTCCCGGCTACGGCGTTCAAACTGCCTGGCTCGACGGCCAGCGCGTCTATGTTGACGGCACCTCTGCCAGCGCGCCCATTGTCGCCGGCGCCATCGCCGCCGTCATGTCAGTCAACCCCGGCTTCACCGCCGCCCGAGCGTGGGAAGTCCTCGCCACCACCGCCAGCGATGCGGGCGCACCCGGCGCCGACGCCGATTACGGTCGCGGGATTCTCAACGTCGGCTGGGCTATGACCTACCACGACCACACCCGCGTCGATCCCGCCATCTCCCATCACTACTACGACGCCGCCAACTCCCAGATGGACTTCGTCGTCCAAAACCGCGGCGGCCAATCCGTCTCCGGCCTCACCCTCGACGTCGATACCAACGGCTTCACTCTCAGCTACCGCGTCCCCTCGCTCGCCCCCGCCGCCAGCACGGTTATCACAATCCCCGTCGATCAAAAAACCTTGGTCGCCACCGGCGCCCTCACCTACAAAACCACCCTCGGCACGCCCATCGGCGTCAACGACCAGGACCCTTCCAACAACTTCAAGACCAGCCGTCTCACGCCGCCCAAAAAGTAACCGGAACTCCCGCGCATCACGCGCGTCCACTCTCTTATGACCCCGCTCTCCCGTGTTCTTGCCTGCGCCGCCCTTGCGCTCGGCCTGTTTTACGGCGCGAGCGCCCGCGCCGACGAACCCGGCTTCACCGCGAAGCTCGGCGCCATCGACCAATCCGCCACCGGCCTCGCCAAACTCTCTGCCGAACAAGCCGCCGCCCTTGACGCCCAGATCGTCCGCGAAATCGCCGTCGCCCGCCAAGGTGACGTCGTCGCGTTCTCCCGCTCCTTCATCCAGCGTCGCAGCGCCGATCAGCTGACGGCCGCCGGCCTGTCCGCGCTCACGCCCGAGGAGCGCCACCAGCTCGACATCGTCGTCGCCCGCGCCGTCGCCCAGCGCCCCGCCATCGTCGTCCGAACCCTCTCCGCCAAAGCCAAGGCCGCCGACGATGCCGTCGAGACCATCACCTACAAACCGCAGCTCCACGGCGAGGTCACCCTTACCGTCGGCACCGCCGGTGGCGGCCGCAATTTCTACGGCGGCTCTTTCACGACGGTTTACGACGACCCTCAGCGCAAATTCTCCGTCGCTTTCACCTACGCCGAATACCACGGCAAAGGCCTCCTGCCCTTCGACGACTGCTTCCGCTCCGGCTCCGGCCTCGGTATCGCACCCGTGCCCGGCCTGCGCTAAAGACCGGATTTGCCCCCGTCGTGATTCGAGCGCGCACCGTCTCGCGTTCCCGGTGCGCGCCCATTTCGTCTCGCGGGGCCCAGCCCTGCCCGCACGCTCTCAGCGATGCCCCGCCCCCTCCTCCGCACCCTGACGTCGCTCCTGCGCGTCGCCATTCTCGCACTCATCGCGCCACTGCTCGCTCCCGCCGCCCCGCCCGCTACACCGGCGAAACTCAACGTCCTCTTCATCATCGCCGACGACCTCAACTGTGACCTCGGCTGCTACGGTGCGACCGAGATGCGCACCCCCAACATCGACCGCCTCGCCGCCCGCGGCGTCCGCTTCGAGCGCGCCTACTGCCAGTTCCCCCTCTGCTCGCCCAGCCGCTCCTCCTTCCTCACCGGCCGCCGTCCCAACGTCACCGGCGTCCTCACCCTGCCCAATGCCAAAAAACCCCTCGGCCCGCACTTCCGCGAGAAACTCCCCGAGACCGTCACGCTCCCGCAGCTCTTTAAAGAGAACGGCTATTTCTCCGCCCGCGTCGGTAAACTCTACCATTACGGCGTGCCCATCGAGATCGGCACCTCCGGTCTCGACGACAACCCATCCTGGGACCTCGCCATCAATCCCCGCGGACGCGACCGCGACGAACACGATAAAATTTTCTCCCTCACCCCCGGCCAGTTCGGCGGCACGCTGAGCTGGCTCGCCGACGAAGGCGAAGACACCGAGCACACCGACGGCCTCGCCGCCACCGAGGCGATTCGCCTCCTTGAGAATTTCAAACGCACGTCGCGTCCCTTCTTTCTCGGCGTTGGTTTTTATCGTCCGCACACGCCTTACGTCGCCCCGAAAAAATGGTTCGAACTCTACCCGACCGAGAACATCGCCCTGCCCGCCTACAGCGACGACGACCGCACCCGCACACCGAAGTCCGCCTACGCCAGCGCCACCGCCCCTCAGGAAAAACTCACCGACGATCTCCGCCGCCAAGCGATCCAAGCCTACCACGGCGCCGTCTCGTTCATGGATGCACAACTCGGCCGCGTGCTCGATGCGCTCGACCGTCTCGGCCTCGCCGAAAACACCGTGATCGTTCTCACCAGCGACCACGGCTATCACCTCGGCGACCACGGCTTGTGGCAGAAACAAAGCCTCTTCGAGCGCAGCGCCCGCGTGCCCCTCATCATCGCCGCTCCCGGCGCCAAAGCCAACGGCCGCGCCGCGCCCGCGCCGGTCGAGATGCTCGACCTCTACCCCACGCTTGCCGATCTCGCCGGCCTGACCGCACCCGCTTACCTCGAGGGCAAGAGCCTGCGTCCGACGCTCGCCGAGTCCGACCGCGCCGTAAAACCCGCCGCCTTCAGTCAAGTGCGCCGCGGCGCCAACGGCGACGGCTACTCGGTCCGCGTGGCCCGCTGGCGCTACACCGAATGGACCGCCGCCAACGGCTCCGCTCTTGGCGCCCAACTCTTCGACGAAGACGCCGACCCCGCCGAGACCAAGAACCTCGCCGCCGATCCCGCCCACGCCACGACCGTGAAAGAGCTGAGCGCCCTCATCCTGCCCATCCGTGGTCAGAAATAGCGCCCGCGCCCGGCGCCTACTTACCCGCCCGCCGCTCGATCAGCGCCTGATACATCATCACCTTGAATTTCTGGTTTAGGTCGATGCCGTTCGCCGGTTTCAACTGGGTCATCAGCCGCGCCACGATTTTCTCCTTCGGGTCCACGGGATATTGCGGGAAATAAGCGCTGCCCCAGCCATACGCACCCTCGGTCCCGAGTTCGCCAAAGTATCCGAGATCATTGTTCACTCAAAATCCGAGACCGAAGCCGCTCGTATCGCGCACGTATTTTTCGCCCGTGTGATTCGCGTGCATCAGCTCGACCGTCTTCGGACTTAACAATCGCACGCCGCCCGGCTCGCCTTCGTTGAGTAGCATCGCAAAAACCGCGCGTCGTCGCCCGTGGTCGAGAGCACGCCGGCGCCACCCGAGAAACATTTCCGCGGCCCTTGGGTGTAATCCGTCTTCGCAGAATTTTCGCGCAGCGTGAGTTTACCTTTCTCATACCCATAAACCGGCGCGAGTCGCGCCGCCTTCTCCGCCGGCGGGAAAAATCCGCTGTCCACCATCTTGAGCGGCCCGAAAATCCGCTCCTGAAAAAATTTATCCAACGGCATGCCCGAGACGACCTCGACCAACCGGCCCAACACATCCGTCGAAAAACCATACGGCCGACTCTCGCCCGGCTGACCGTGCAACGGCAGCGTCGCGAGCCGGTCGATGACCAGCGCGAGGGGCCCGTCCTTCTCCGCGAAATACCAACCATAGATCTTGGCCTATTTATAGAATTCCACCGCCACCCCGTCGCCGTAGGTGAGCCCCGCCGTGTGCGTAAGCAGATCGCGGATCTGAATCGGCCGCTTCGCCGGCACCAACACGAACTTCACATCCGCAGGCGAACCCGCCGGCGGCGCCACCGCGACCTGGGGCTTCGCGAAGGCGGGGATATATTTCGAAACGGGATCGTGCAGCCTGAACTTGCCCTCCTCGTAAAGCATCATGATCGCCGTCGTCGTGAGCGCCTTGCTCATCGAGGCGATGCGGAAGATCACATTCGCCGGCATGGCCTTGCCCGTCTCGATCTCCTGCTGGCCATAAGCGCGGAAATGCACCGGATGCCCGTCGCGCGCGACATACACCACCGCGCCCGCCAGGTGTTTTTGGTCGATCTGCTCCTGCACCACCGCATCGAGCCGCTTCAATCGCGCTGACGAAAATCCATGCGCCTCCGGCATACCCGGCGCCGCGGCCGCCCGCGCCCCGGGAGCGAGGCTGAGCACCACGTCGAGGAGCGCAGACTGCGGGTTAAAAAACGTGTCCCGACACTCAGGAGTGAGTTCATACGCCGCCGAGCAAACCCGGCGCCCCCTCCGCCTCGACCGAAATTCCACGCGAGCATCTGCCGCGCGCCCACAAACAGCGGACCCGGCGCCGGGTCCGCCGTTGGAACAATAGATCCGCAAACCGCACCGCCGTCGCAGGCGGTGCGAACCTGCGTTGGCATTTCAAAACCCAATTGATGTTTCGAACGGGCCCCACATCGAGACACCCCTTTTTCGTAAACAATCTCGCGCCACCTTCCGCGCGCACCATCTCTCCGCTTTACGCCCCGGCCCGCATCCCCATGCTCGCCCGACTGTCCGTTGCCATGCCGTCCACTCCCGCCCCACATCCGTCCGGTGCCCTTGCAACCGAACTCGCGACGCTCGCCGCCAGTGGACAAACGCGCCGCTACCTCGCTGGTGAAGTGATCTTTTTGGCCGGCGCGCCCGGCGATGGCTTCCATGTCGTGCAATCCGGCCGCGTGCACCTCACCGCCGTCGTCGGCGACGCCGCGCCCCGCGTGCTTGCCGCGTTCGGCGCCGGCGATTTTTTCGGAGAAATGGCCGTGCTCGACGATGCCCCCCGTTCCGCCACCGCCGTGGCCGAGCACGACACCGTCACTCTTTTCCTCGGCCGCGACGCGCTCCTTCAACTCCTCGACGCCCGCCCTCGCCTCGCCCTTGACCTCATCCGCGAATTCAGCCGCCGCATGCGCGCGCTGAACCAAAAATACGTGGACGAAATCCTCCAGGCCGAGCGCCTCGCCGTCGTGGGTCGTTTCGCCGGCACCATCGTCCACGATTTTAAAAATCCCCTCGCGGTCATCGGCCTCGCCGCCGAAGTCGCCTGCGGTGAATCCACCGCGCCCGCCATGCGCGCCAAGGCCGAGTCCACCATCGCTCGTCAGGTCGAGCGCATCACGGCGATGCTGCAGGAGCTGATCGATTTCACCCGGCCCAGCGGCCAGAAGGTCGTCCAGCGCCCCGTGAACTTCGCCGATTTCATGGCCCCGCTCGCCGAGGAAATCGGCCACGAGGTCGCCGGTCGCAACGTCCGACTCGTGCTCCCCGCTCCGCCGCCTGCCTTGACCGTCCGCATCGACGCCCAGCGCCTCTCCCGCGTTTTCTACAATCTCGTCAACAACGCCGTGGATGCCATGCGCGACGGCGGCGGCACGGTCACCCTGCGGTTCGTCGCCGACGGCGGCGCCCTGCGGATCGAGGTCGAGGACAACGGCAAGGGTATCGCCCCCGAGATCGCGCAAAAACTCTTCGAGCCCTTCGCCACTCACGGCAAAACTCACGGCACCGGCCTCGGCCTCTCCATCTGCCGCAAGATCGTCGAAGACCACGGCGGCCGTATCTGGGCTCACAGCGAGCCCGGTCGCGGCGCGCTATTCTGTTTCACCCTGCCGCTCCACGCGTGATTTTCGAGCCGCGTGCGGCTCCCCCCGCCGCCGCTCCACCAGCCGGCTGAGAAATTCCGGCAGCGCCTCTTTGATCGGTGAGGAATCGAGATACTCCGCCGCCGGCCATTTCCGCCCGCGCGCCAACAAGCTCGCATACACGTGCAATTCAAAATGCAGCCGCAGCTGCGACTCCGCCTCGCATTGCCCCAGCGCCGCCAGCAACGCGAGCAGCGCCTCCACCGTGGAAAACTTCCCCTCGCCCTGCTGCTCGCGCAGCCAGTAGCGGCTTTTCCCCACCATCGGCAGGCACACCCGCCGACCCCACGGCTCGACCGCGCGCAACATTTCCGCCGCCTCGCCCCAACTTCCGTCGAGCAACAGCACCTGCACGTTTTCCATCGGCGGCAGCGCGATCTCGTCCAGCGGTTCACCCATCGGGTGCAAAATCCACAGCTCCCGCCCGGGCAACGCCACTGCGGCCCGATCACGCGGAATCTCCCGCTGGTAGAGATGCGTGCGGGCGCCGCTGACCACCCGCTGGATAAGTTTCCCCGTGCTGCTCGGCCGCCATTGCTCGCGATGGTGCATCATCACATCCACCCGCAACGGACTCACCACCGGCCCGAGCCCCGCGCACACGCACCAACGCGGCGGGAGCTGGCAACGCTCACACCGCACCGTGCCTGCGAGGACCACACTGCGTGCCATACTCCGCCCATCCGGCCGCACCCCGCCGCCCGCGTCAATCTCTCCGCCGCCAGTTGACACCCTGCAGGACCCCTCTGTCATATCCCACGTCCGCACTAGGCACTTTCGCCCTCAACCCCACCGCTTGTTTCCCAATGAAAAAAATCGCCACGGTCCTCCTCGCGTTCGCC
>JACMRG010000277.1 GCA_014376585.1 Opitutaceae bacterium
CGAGGTCGCCGATGAGGTCGCGTTGCGGGCCGAGGCGCTTGGCGTTGAAGGGCGTGACGGCGCTGTCCCAAAGGGCGAAGTTGTCGTGGTGCTGCGCCGAGGGGATGACGTAGCGGGCGCCGGACGCGGCGAAGAGCGCGGCCCAAGCGTCGGGGTCGAAGCGGGCGGCGGTGAAAAGCGGGATGAAGTCTTTGTAGCCGAATTTTTCGAGCGGGCCGAATTTGGCGATGTGCCAGTCGCGGATGCCGGCGTCGCCGTAGAGGTGTTTCTCATACCACTCGTTGTGGCGGGCGGGGACGGCGTAGAGGCCCCAGTGGAGCATGAGGCCGAATTTCGCGCCGACGAACCATGACGGGACGCGGTAGTGGGCACGGAGAGAATCCCACGTGGGCGCGACGGGGCCGGGCGGGAGTTTGTGGGGGAGCGAGGCGACGGCGGCGGCGATGACGGCGGGGGTGGTCTCGGGGGCCATGTCGTAGCCGGCGTCGTTGCCGACGATGGCCATGGGGTTGGGCGAGGGCGGGGTGGGCGGCGGGGGATTGGGTTGGGCGAGGGAGAGGAAGGGGAGAACCGAGGAAAGCAGGAAGAGGGCGGGTAAGGCGACGAGGGTGGATGAACGGGAGGCGGGGCGGGACATGGGCGGGATCAGTCGAGCTTGGTGGGGTAGGTGCGCTTGAGGAGTTTTTCGGGGATGGGGATCACGCAGATGTTCATGGCGCGGCCGTCGGCGGAGAGTTTGGCGGACTGGATTTCGATGCGGGTGCTGTCGGCGCTGAAGGTCGGATGGGGGTGGTCGGCGGCGGTGCGTTTGTGATCGGTGGAGAGCAGAATCAGTTCGTCGGTTTGGCGGTCGATGAGGTAGAGGTTGCGGTCGAAATCGTCGCCGACGGCCCAGCGTCCGTCGGGCGAGCCGTTCACATGCCAGAGGCCGCTGCCGGATTTGGTCTGGCCGGCGAAGCGGAGCTCGTGGGAGCGGAGGTTGACGATGGCGAGGCCGGTGGGGTGCTCGCGGGTGCCGGCGATGCCCCAGTCGTCGTTCACGCCGATCTTGCGGTGACCGAGAATGGCGACGGCGACCTCGTCTTTGGTGATGACGGCTTCGTGCGTGACCCAATCGTAGGGCGCCTCGGGGAAGAGCGGGCGGAGGCCGGTGCCGTCGGCGAGGACGGTCCAAGTGCGCTGCGGGGCTTTGCCGCCGGTCTCCCAGCAGAAGACGATCTCGCCGGGGACCCAGGGATTGGTTTGCACGTGGCCGATCTGAAAAGGGACGGCGACGATGAATTTCACGGCGCCGGTTTTAAGGTCCATGCTCGCGAGGCCGGTGGGACCGGCGCCCATGTTGCGCGGGCCGGAGGCGGCTGCGGGCTTGGTGTCGGGCGCGAGGTATTGGGCGGCGAGCTCCTTGTTGCCGACGCGGAAGTAAACGAAGTTTTCGGTGGGACCGAGGGCGACATCGCCGACGGCGCCGAACTCGGGCGGGACGGTGCCGCAGACGTGTTCGTAGGCGGAGGCGGGCGAAAGTTTACCGGCGGCGCTGTCGGCGAAAAGTTTCGCGGGATCGACGCGGGTGATCTGCGAGGGGGCGGGCAGGCCGCGGCGCGCGGGGGGGACGGCG
>JACMRG010000278.1 GCA_014376585.1 Opitutaceae bacterium
ATGTAGGCGCCGGCGTCGCTCGACAGGACGAGGTGCGTGCCGGTAAGGTCGGCCGCGGTACCGGGTCGGCGGTGGGGGATATTGGCGATCAGGTAGGGGACCCACTGGGCGTTCTCATACATGACGGCGTTTTGCGCGGTCTTGAACCAGCCGGGTGCGAGGCAATTTACGGTGATGCCTTGCGGGCCCCAGTCGGCGGCGAGACTCATGGTGAGTTGCTTGATGCCGCCGCGGCTGGCGCCGTAGGAGGCGAGGCCGGCGTAACCGGCGACGCACGTGACGGAGCCGACGTTGATGATGCGGCCGGGGCCGGCGGGGAGCATGAAACGGGCGGCGGCCTGCGCGACGAAGAAGGGGCCGCGCAGATTGGTGTCGAGGACGGTGTTCCAATCGTCCCAGGAGACATCGAGAGCGGGCTTGCGGATGTTGCAGCCGGCGTTGTTGACGAGGATGTCGAGGCGGCCGAGCGCGGTGTGGGCGGCGTTGACGACGGTGGTGATGCTGGCGTGGTCGCGCACATCAAGGACGAGTGGCACGGCGCGGCGGCCGAGCGCGGCGATGGCGCGGGAGGTCTCGTCGAGTGAATCGAGGGTGCGGCTGGTGATCGCGACATCAACGCCGGCGCGGGCGAGCTCGATCGCGAAGTGCCGGCCGAGGCCGCGGCTGGCGCCGGTGACGAGGGCGGTCTTGCCCGTGAGATCGAAGGTGGGAGGCAGGTTCATGGCGCGAGGATGACCTTCATGAATTTAGCGCCGTCTTTGGCGGAAAGTTTTTCAAACCACGCGGCGCCCTCAGCGAGCGGAGCGACGGCGCTGATCATCGGTTCGACGCGGATCACGCCGCGCGCGATGAGATCGAGGCAGAGCGGATATTCGCCGGCGGAGCCGCAGGTGCCGAAGAGCGTGAGCTCGCGCGTGACCACAGCCTGTAGCGGGAAATCGACTTTGGGCGCGAGGTTGCCGACGAGGACGATGGAGCCGCCGCGACGGACGGAGGCGATGGCGAGATTGAGCGTGACGGATGCCCCCACGACTTCGAAGGCGGCGTCGGCACCGCGACCGGCAGTGAGGCGAGCAACCTCGGCGGGCACGTCGCAAAGATCGGAGCGGAGCGTGTCGGTCGCACCGAGCTCGCGGGCGAGAGCGAGCCGGTTGTCGGCGAGATCAGCGGCGATGATCCGCGTCGCGCCGGCCCAGCGCAGGGCTTGAATAACGAAGAGCCCGATCATGCCGGCGCCGACCACGACGACGGTGGAATTTGGCGCGAGGCGGATGCGTTGGACGGCGTGAATCGCGATCGAGACGGGCTCAACCATCGCGGCCTGTTCAAAAGTGAGGCCGTCGGGCAGCGTATAGAGGATGCGCGCGGGCAGCGCGAGGAGTTGGGCGAACGCGCCGTGCTGGCGATATTCGACGGGCGCGACGCCGACGACGCGGCGGTTGTCGCAGAGGTTGACCTCGCCGGATTTACAATAGGCGCAGTGGCCGCAGGAAATGGTGGAGTCGAACGTCACGCGGTCACCCACGCGCCAGCGCTCGACGCGTGGCCCGACCGCGACGATCTCGCCCGAAGCCTCGTGGCCCATGATGAGTGGCGGGCGGCGGCGGCCGGTGGAGCCATCCCAGCCGTGAATGTCGCTGCCGCAGATACCGCAGGCGTGGATGCGAAGGAGCACCTCACCGTCGGCCGCGATGGGATCGGCGAAGTCGGTGTAATCGAGCTGCGAGGGAGCAGTAAGTAGGAGCGCTTTCACGGGTGGGGAGGGGAGGGACGAAGCGGGTTATTCGTGGGCACGCGATTCAGGCGGGGCGAGCTTTCTTAACGTCTTGGGGAATCGAGGTGGAGCGGTGGCGTATGTAAAGGGTAGCGCACGAAAAATTTCACCGATGAATGTTCGGCTGCTTGCGAGTTGACGGCGCGGGTTTCGCGCATGGATTTTGACTCTGATTTTCGAGCACAGCACTGCGCCTGAAAAATCGGTCCAAGTTCCCTTTTCCCGACCCAGCAACCCTCAAATGATTCGTCCCGTTTTTCTCGGTTTCGCCGCACTGTCGCTGCCGCTTCACGCTCAGGTGCAAAAACTCGCGTCGCCCGTCGAGTTCAACCGCGATGTCCGCCCGATTCTTTCCGACAACTGTTTCACCTGCCACGGGCAGGACGCCGCCGCGCGCAAAGGCGGGCTGCGTCTCGATGATCGCGCGATCGCGTTAACGGGCGGCAAATCCGGCCTGCCGGCGATCGTCCCGGGTAAACCCGATGAGAGCGAATTGCTGCTCCGCATCACGGCCGCGCACGATTCGGAAGATTTGATGCCGACGGTAGAATCCAAGAAGACGCCGCTCACGCCGCCGCAGGTGGCGACGCTGCGCCAATGGATCGCCGAGGGTGCGGAGTATCAGTCGCACTGGGCTTTTATTCCGCCGACCCGACCCGCCGTGCCGGCGGGTGCCAACGGAAAAAATCCCATCGATGCCTTCGTCTCTGCGCGGCGCACGGCGGCGGGCTCGAAGGGCGCGCCGGAAGCCGCGCCCGAGATGCTGGCGCGCCGCCTCTGGCTCGATCTGGTCGGTCTGCCACCGTCGCCGCAGGAGTTGGACGAGTTTCTCGCCGCCTACGCCAAGGACCGCGAAAAAGCCTACGGTGCGCTCGTCGAAAAGCTCCTCGCCTCACCGCGCTACGGCGAGAAATGGGCGCGCCATTGGCTCGACGCCGCGCGCTATGCCGACAGCGACGGCTATGAAAAAGACCTCCCGCGCCAGCAGTGGGCGTGGCGCGATTGGGTAATCAAATCGCTCAACGCCGACCAGCCTTACGACCAGTTCATCGTCGATCAGATCGCGGGCGATCTGCTCGCGCCGGCCGAGCGCGATCCGCAGCGCGCGCAGGATCTGCGCGTGGCCACCGGTTATCTGCGCAACTCGATGATTTCCGAGGAGGGTGCGATCATCCCCGAGCAGTATCGCATGGAAGGCATGTTCGACCGCATGGACGCCATCGGCAAAGGCGTGGTCGGCGTCACGCTCCAGTGCGCGCAGTGCCACACGCATAAATTCGACCCGATCACGCACGAGGATTACTTCCGGGTCTTCGCCGCCATTAACAACACCTACGACGCCACCACGCGCATCTACGGCCCGGAGAAACTGGCGACCATCGACCGACTCCACCGCGAGCTCGCTGCGGAGGAGGCCAAGCTCAAAGCCGCGCAGCCGGGCTGGGCGAAGTTCTTCGCCGCGTGGTCCGAGGCGCAGGCGGCCGCCGTGGCCGCGACGCCGTGGGAAACGCTCACGCCCGTTGAGCCCGTGTGGGGTGGCGGTCTCGCGCACCCCGACGTGCTGCCCGACGGATCGGTGATCACGCTCGGTTTTCGCGCAAGCGACGGCGACCTCTCGTTCACCACGACGCCGAAGCTCGCGGCGGGCGCCACCGCGCTGCGCCTTGAGGCGCTGAACCATGGCGACCTCATCTTCGGCGGTCCGGGGCGCAGCATCGACGGACTCTTTGCCGTCTCGGAACTCGAGGTTGAGGTTCTCCCCTCCGGCTACGTTAAGCCGGTCAACGAAAAAACCGCCGAGGTCGGCATGCGGAAACTCGGGCTCGCGCGGGCCTCCGCCGACTTCGAATCACCGGCGCATACCATCGATAAGCCCTTTCGCAAAGGCGACGACGACAAGCGCACGGTCGGCCCGTCCGCCTACCTCGTGGACGGTAAACTGGAGACCGGCTGGAGCCCGGACCGCGGCGTCGGCCGGCGTAACGCCCCGAGCGAAGTCGTCGTGCAATTTAAAGAGCCGCTCACGCTCGCCGCGGGCGAGAAGCTGCGGGTGACGTTGCGCTTCAAGCATAGTGGCAAAGACAATCACGGGCGGGATACACAGCTCCTCGGTCGCTTTCGCGTCGCGCTCACCGCGGCGCCCGACGCGACTGCTTCGAAAATTCCGACGGCGGCGCGCCTCGCCCTCGCGGTCCCCGCCGCCGTGCGCACGCCCGAGCAACAGGCCGCGCTCTTCGCCGCGTGGCGGACGAGTGTCGCCAGCTATGCCGACACCAACGCGGCCATCGAAACACTCTGGGCGCAGTATCCGACGGAAGACTCCACCGTGCTCACCCTCGGCGAACGCATCGCCGACGATACGCGCGGCACCTTCATGCTTGAGCGCGGCGCGTGGGACAAACCCAAGACCCGCGTCACGCCGGGCACGCCGGCCTTCCTGCACGCGCTGCGCGCCGAGCTGGCGCAGGAGCCGGACCGGCTCGCCTTCGCGCACTGGCTGGTGGATCGCCGCTCGCCCACGGCGGCGCGCGTGGCGGTCAACCGCGTGTGGCAGGTGCTCTTCGGTGCGGGTCTCGTCGAGACCTCCGAGGATTTCGGCGTGCGTGCCGGCGCGCCGGCGCAGCCCGAGGTTTTCGACTGGCTCGCGGTCGAATTCATGGACCGCGGCTGGAGCCAGAAGAAACTCATCCGGACCATCGTCACGTCGGCAACTTACCGGCAATCGTCGGTCATCACGCCGGAGTTGCAGGAACGTGATCCGAAAAATCGCCTGCTCGCCCGTGGTCCGCGTTTCCGCGCCGATGCCGAGGTCGTCCGCGACATCGCGCTGCGCACGTCCGGTCTGCTGACGGAAAAAGTGGGTGGCCCCAGCATCTTTCCGCCGGTCCCGGAGAGTCTGTTCGCTTCCAGTTTCATCGCGGTAGATTTCTGGAAAACTGCGACCGACGCCGAACGTTACCGTCGTTCGCTCTACGTCTTCCGTCGCCGCTCGATGCCCGACCCCGTGCTCGCGAGTTTCGACGCGCCCAACGGCGACAGTGCGTGCGCCGCCCGCCCGCGTTCCAATACACCGCTGGCCGCACTCGCCTCGCTCAACGAGATTGTCTTTGTCGAGGCGTCGCAGGCGCTGGCGCTCCGCATCCTGCGCGAAGGCGGCGCCACCGGGGCGTCGCGCGCTGCCTACGGATTCCGCCTCTGCACGGCGCGCGCCGCCCGGCCCGATGAAATCGCCGAGCTCGTCGCCGTCATGAAGACGCCCCGCGCGCGCGTCGCCGAAGGCTGGATCTCGGCGCGCGAACTCGCCTTTGGCGACGCCGCCAAACTCCCCGAACTTCCCGCCGGCATCACGCCGGTGGACGTCGCCGCGTGGACGATCGCCGCCCGCGTGCTCCTCAATCTCGACGAAACCCTCACGAAAAGCTGAGCCCATGAACTTTGCCCCCGACCTCCACCGCGCCTCCGCGCGCAACCTCTCCCGCCGCTGGTTTCTGCGCGACTGCGGCGTCGGCCTTGGCGGCATCGCGCTCGCCCAGCTCATGCAGCGCGACGCGCGCGCCGGCACCGCCGTGAAGAATCCCTTCACGCCGAAGCCGCCGCCGCAGGTGGCCAAGGCCAAGCGGGTGATCTACATGTTTCACGCCGGCGCGCCCAGCCACCTCGATCTCTTCGACTACAAACCCGAGCTCACGAAGCGCGACGGCCAGCTCCCGCCCGCCGAGCTGTTGAAGGATTATCGCTCGGCGTTTATCAACCCGAACTCCGCGTTGCTCGGCACCAAGTTTAAATTCCAGCGCTACGGAAAATCCGGCACCGAATTTTCCGAACTGCTCCCGCACACCGGCGCGCTCGCCGACGACCTCTGTGTGATCCGCTCGATGCAGACCGACGCCGTGAATCACGCGCCGGCGCAGATCATGATGAACACCGGCTCGCAGCAGTTCGGCCGGCCGAGTCTCGGCTCATGGACGCTCTACGGGCTTGGCAGCCAGGCGGAGAATCTCCCCGGCTACGTCGTGCTCAGCAGCGCGAAGGGCACGAGTGGCGGCGCGAGCAACTGGGGCTGCGGTTTTCTGCCGACGATGTATGCCGGCATCCCGTTTCGCGCGAGTGGCGATCCGATTCTCTATCTCTCGAACCCGCGCGGCATCGACGACGCCACGCAGCGCGCGTCGCTCGACGCGATCGAGCGCCTCAACCAGCGGAACTTCGTGGATAGCGGCGACCCCGAGATTTCTGCGCGTATCCAGGGTTACGAAATGGCGGCGCAGCTCCAGCAGAGCGCGCCCGACCTGATGGACATCGGGAAAGAGTCGAAGGAGACGCTCGAACTTTACGGCGTGGAGCCCGGCAAGTCCGGCTACGCGCGCAACTGCCTGCTCGCGCGCCGGCTGATCGAGCGCGGCGTGCGCTTCGTGCAGCTCTTCCACGAGGCGTGGGACCAGCACGGCAACCTCACGAAAGATCTCCAGAAAAACTGCCTCGAGACCGACCGCGCCAGCGCCGCGCTCGTGCAAGACCTCAAACAGCGCGGGCTGTTGGAAGACACGCTCGTGGTCTGGGGCGGCGAATTCGGCCGCACGCCGATGGTGCAGGGCGGCAACGATGGCCGCGACCACCACAACCGCGGTTTCACGATGTGGCTCGCCGGTGGCGGTGTGAAGGGCGGCTACGTCCACGGCGCGACCGACGATTTTGGCTTCAACGTCGCGCGCGATCCGGTCCACGTGCACGACCTCCACGCGACGATTCTGAATCAGCTCGGCTTCGACCACACGAAGCTCACCTACCGCTACCAAGGCCGCGACTTCCGCCTCACCGACGTGCACGGCGATGTGGTGAAGGGGATTTTGGCGTAGGGGTGTAGCGGTTGATGTAGGGCCGTCGCCCGCCGACGGGCCGCGGTGCGCTGAGGGCGAGCGCGGCATGGCGACAAGCGCCAGCCCTACAGGAATCCGATCACGACGCCGGCGGCGGTGGCGGAGCGTCGAAATCCAATTTCATCTTCGAAGACGCTTCATCGAGGACGATTTTCGCGGAGTAGGCTTTGCCGGATTTGGCGGAGACGAGGTCGCTCACCATGATGGGCGCGGCGTCTTTCCAGCCCTGCAGAATCGGGACGTAGTCGGCGGTGGTGAAGGTTTTGCCGAAGGCGCTTTTCCAGAGTTTCACGCCGGGCCAGCCGGGGGCTTCGAAAAAGGTGCCGCCGTCGAACATGAGTTTGCCGGACTTCGGGCATTTGACGCCTTTCACCTTCGTGGGCTCGGGCAAGTGAATGACGAGTTTCTTGAGCGCGGCGTCGAGCATGAGATCGGCCTCGTAGGCGCGGTTGCCGGTGGCGGATTTCAGATTCGCGGCGTGGTAGGGTTTGCCGGCGAGGTGGCTCGTGAGGAGCGCGACGAATTCGGTGGCTTCCCACGGACGGCCGAAGGCGGATTTCCAGAGGCGAAGGCCGGGGAAGCCGGGGGCTTCGAAGAACGGGCCGCGGTCGAGCAGGGCTTCGTTGGACTTGGGGCAGATCGCGCCTTCGACGGGCGTGCCGGCGGTGACGGGGACGACGGGGTCGTTGAGGCCGGCGCGCGTGCTGCCGGAGATGAAGGCGGTCTTCATGCTCACGACGCTCGCGAGGAGCGCGTCGAGGAACTCGGGGCGCGTCATCGGCGTCGTGTTGCGCTCCATTTTCTTGAGGATGAGCTCCCATTCGCCGGTGAGTTTGGCGGAGAGGAGACTGGGCGCGCGCGGGGCGAGCTCGCGACAGAGCAGCCGGCCGTTTTCGGTGGAGAGGAGTTTGGATTTCTCGCGCAACACGAAACCGCGAAGGAGGATTTTTTCGATGATGTTGGCGCGGGTGGCGGCGGTGCCGATGCCCTTGTCCTTCATGACCGCGACCATCGCCTCGCGCTGCTCCTCGGGTGTGTTTTCGTCGAAGGTCTCGCCGGCATACTTCATGGCGTCGAGGAGAGTGGCGTCGGTGAAATGCTCAGGCGGTTTGGTGGTGAGTTCTTTCAGCGTCGCGGCGTCGAGGACCTGAGTCTCGGAGATGGCCGGGAGGTCGCGGGCGGGGCGCTCCTCGCGTTTCACCCAGCGGTTGAAACCGGGAAATTCGACCTGCTCGCGCGAGGCGCGGAAGACCGCCGGCGCGTAGGGGCCGGTGCCGCCCTCCTGCGTGTAGCGACGGGTGACGCCGCGGTATTTCGCGGCTTCGTCGAGGGCCATGAGCGTGGTCTGGACGACGGTGAGGAACGCGAAGAGGTCGTTGCCGGTAAGGGTGGAGATGCCGTTGGTTTCCCCGGTGGGCACGAGGCCGTAGTGACCCTCGACTTGTTTGTCGTCGAAGGCGCGGGCGGCGAAGGCGACTTTTTTGGACATCAACTCCTGTTGCGAAAGGTGCAGTGCCGGACGCATCGCGCGGAGGTGCGCGTGGACATCGACGAGCGACGCGTAGAGTTTTTCCTTCATGTCCTCGCGGAGGAAGCGGCAGTCGGTGCGCGGGTAGCTGATGAGTTTGGCGTCGTAGAGTTTTTGGAGGATCCCGAGCGTGTCGGTGGCGGTGCTGCCGAACTTTTTCGACATGAGCTTCTGCATTTCCTGGAGGTCGAAGGGCAGGGGCGGTTTTTCCGTGCGCGTGGCTTTTTTGTCGGAGGCGCGGTAGGTCGCTGGCGCCATGGCGGCGGCGGTGAAGGCGGCGCCCTTGGCTTGGTCCCAGAAAACTTTCTTGTCGCGCTCGCTGCTCACGCTGGGGGCGCCGAGGAGTTTGATGCGGTCGGGCGAGGCGGCGTAGGCGTCGAGTTCGGCCTTGGCCTCGATGCCGGCGAAGGTGCCGTGGGCTTCCCAGAATTTTTGCGGCAGGAAATTCGCGATCAACTGGTCGCGCGCGACGATGAGGGCGAGCGTGGGCGTCTGCACGCGGCCGACGGACCAGACCTTCCAGTCGCCGCGACCGCGGGGAAGGGTTTTCGTCGCGAGCACGGTGACGTTCATGCCCACGAGCCAGTCGGCCTGGTCGCGCGTGAAGCCGGCCTGCGCGAGGCCGTTGTAATCCTTGAGGGGTTTGCGGGCGGCGAACGCTTCCTTCAGGCCCTCGACGGTCATCGTCTGCGCCCACATGCGGGAATACGTGGTGCCGGCGGGGGCGTTCACGCCGCGCAGAGCTTTGCGGAAAATAACCTCGCCCTCGCGCTCGGCGTCGCAGCCATTGACGATTTCGCAGCCGGCGTGGGCGGCGGCGGTGTGGCGGAGCATATCGAGCAGGCTGCCGCCGTCGGCCCGCGGTTCCTCGACGAAGTCCCAGAGCTTGGTCGGCACGATGGGCAGGTCGTGAACGTTCCAGGCGCCGAACTTCGGATCGTAGGTCTCCGGTTTGGCCAACTCGAAAAGATGCCCGCGCGCCGAGACGACGGTGAGTTCGGTGCCGTCGGCCATTTTCCCGCGATGCGGCCCCTGCCCGGTAAAATGCCCGCCCGTGAGCGCCGCCGCGAAGTCACGCCCGGCGGCGGGCTTTTCGGCGACGAGGAGGATTTTGGGCATTCGGGGAAGGTATCAGGGCCGGAGAAACGGCGACAATCCTCGCTTCGGGGAATTTCCGGGGCGGAGGGCAGAGCGACGCAGGCAATAACCTGCAATTTAAGTGAAAGCGCAGGTTTTAACCTGCTTTTCCATGTCTTGCTCCTCACCGACTACTTAGACGAGCTTAGTGGAATGAAGCCCGATAAGAAAGATCGCGCGCCTCTAGTCGCTCCAGAGGCTAATCAGGCTCTGCACTTTTTGCGGGAGCTGCGTAATGCTCGTTCGGTGGCACTGGCTGATGCGGAGGGGTGGCAGTCGCTGATTTTTGCTTTTGAGCGGCTCGCGAAATATATCACAAGGGACCAATTTGTCACTGTAGGGAGCATGGCGGCATCGGATGCATTCAAGTTGGTGGTTGAACGCGCTCAGGCGGACAAGTTATCGGACAACGACCCGTTTTGGCTCCTATTGAAGCAAGTGGTAGATGGCAGGAACTCGGAGTTTCACGGTGGAGCTGCGGCCCGGCGTTTTGCCAAGCATTGTGTAGAATTTTCGTTCCTCCTCGAGGAGGGGTTGAGCAATTTTATGAACAAGAACCTCGGCTCGGTGATGTCCTCTCCCGTTGTGGAGATAGAACTATGGCGGATGCTCGCGGATCTACGGCGACTGATGCTCGAGAACTCTTATACGTGGATTCCTTTGAAAACGAGCGAGGGCTGGAAGGTCGTAAGCGACCATGCGTTGGTCAGCTATCTGAAGGTGCATCAAGATGCGCTAAAGACTCAGACCGTTGAACAGGCCTTGTCTCCCGGAGGACTGGAGGCCGCAACGCTCAAGCTTTTTTGCGCTAAGACTGAGATAAGAAATGAAGAATTAATGAAAGCCTTGGCCCGCGGGCCAGTGCTGGTTTGCGATGGCGAAGAGCTCAACGTCGATAGAGTTGTGGGGATTGTGACCTCGTTCGATCTGCTCTGAAAAGTGTCGGTGTTTTTAGTGCAGCCACGATCTACCTCGTGTTTGCCTACGCTAAGAATCGCCAATCCGATCTCACCAAAAACCAACTCGCGGCCCTCGCGAAATTCGTCGCCACCCAAATTCCATGAAAGCCAAAGAATTCAAGAAACTGCTCGAAGGTGTCCGTGAACTCGGCTCCGCCCTGCGGGGTGAAAAGGGCGCGGTTGCCCGCTTCGATCACATCGCGCCGGACAGCGTTGTGGCCATCCGGGCCAAGCTGGGCTCAGCCAATCCGAGTTTGCCCGGGTGTTTGGCATCAGCTTGGACACGCTGCAAAATTGGGAGCAGGGGCGGCGCAAGCCGTCGGGCGCGGCGCGGGTGTTGCTGAAGGTCGCCGAGCGTCATCCGGAGGCGATTCTGGAGGCGGTGGCGTAGGGCTTTGTAGGCAAAGGCACCGAGAAGGCGGCGGGGGAAGACGATGAGGAGTATTTCGGGTAATCGGTGAAGCCATCAGGGCCGGAGAAACGGCAACAACTCTCTCTTCGAGGAATTTCGAGGGCGGAAAGCAGAGCGACGCAGGCTATAACCTGCGTGTTGTGAGAAAAGGGCAGGTTATAACCTGCGCCTCAGCCGGCTCAGCGGTGAAAACTGCTCAATAGACGAGAATCAGAACTACCGATTGCTGCGCTTTTGCGACCATGTCTTCGAAGCGCGGTTTGGTGGACGATTGATTCGGCTCCGGTGCATCGCTGCCGAGGTAGGGCTCGAGCAGGGCGAGGGCATAGGCGCCTTTGACAGCGTAGTTCACGTTCTGCGGGAGGTCTCCGGTGAGTTTTGCCGCTTTGAGACCGAGCTTCGACACTACGACGCCTACGAGATTTCCGTTTTCGTCGAGAAGCGGGCCGCCGGAATTGCCGGTTTGCACCGGGACGCTGATTTGCCACGCGCGCGGATCGTCGCCGATGCCATTAAGGCTGCTGATTTCGCCGCGCGTGACCTTTGGACTGAAGCCCTGAATTTCGATATTGGGGAAACCAATGGTGGCGACGATTTGCCCAAGGCGCATTTTGCGCGAGGGAGCGATCGGAAGGGGCAAATAGGCGCCGTCCGCGATCTTTAGCACCGCGAGGTCGTTGGCCTCGTCGACGCGTAAAACCACTGCGTTTCTAATTCCGACTCTGGTTGTCACTGTTACCCGTTTCGCGCCCGCGACGACGTGGGCCGCTGTTAGCACGTGTCCTTGGGTGGAAATGATTGCGCCAGAACCGCTGGAATTTGGGGTTTCGGCAGGTGCGGGATTCGCTGCTGTCAAAACTTTGGGCGTTTCCGGTGGTGCCGACCCACGGTTCCTAGCTTCGATTTCTTTCAGAATTTGTTTGCTGCGCTGTTGTGCCGCTAACGTTGCTCCGGATCCGAGTTCACGTTCCAGGGTATCTCGAAACGCGATGATTTTTTCATCGCCTGCCGACGCGGCAATGTTGACCCAAGCTAGGCCCTCAAGTGCATCTTTAGGCACGCCCAAGCCAATGTCATACATCACGCCGAGATTGAATTGAGCTGAAGCGTAACCGTGGTCGGCGGCCTTGCGATACCACCTCACGGCTTCAGCGCTGTCCTTTGCAACACCGTTGCCGTCGCCATACATAACGCCTAAACTAAATTGAGCCGCGGCATTACCTTGCTCAGCAGCCTTGAGATACCACTTCACCGCCTCCGCGCTGTCCTTCGGAACACCGTCGCCGGTTATATACGCCACGCCGAGATTGAATTGAGCCATAGCGTTACCCTGCTCGGCCGCTTTACGATACCACTTCACGGCTTCCGCGCTGTTCTTTGTGACGCCCTCGCCGTTGTCATACATCACGCCGAGATTCAATTGGGCTCCTTCGTTACCTTGCGCGGCCGCCTTAAGATACCACTTCACCGCTTCCGCACTGTCTTTGGGGACCCCGTCGCCGTTGTCATACTTCAAGCCGAGATTGAATTGGTCCACTGCCGTTTCGGCGGTTGCGGGCGGATCTGGAATGAACCCCGGAGGCTCGTCAGAATTTCGAGGGGGTTCCGCCGAGAATCCAAAACTGAGGAAGGCGAATAGGAAAATGAGTCCGCTAAGGTAGCTTCGGATCATGGGTGTAGAATGTTGGTTGTAAGGGGGCTACCGTCAATCGTAGTCTGGTCTCAACGCGCTCTTTAGTCGTTGTAAGTGTTCCCCGGCCAATCCTAAAGTCTTCTAGCCGATGAGCCAACGAATGGGTTAATTCTCGGCGTCTAAATTATGGTGATTTCCCCTTCGACTAAGCGACGTTTGCCGTGGCTGTTTGCTGTTTTAGCGACGGGTTCTATCGGCTTTGCCCTCTATGGTCCGTCGGGTGATGAGAAGCGTTGGCAGTTGGCTTTCACACTCGTGGGCGCGAGTGCGGTGCTCGTCCATTTCCTTTATGTGCGACACTTGGAGGAGACGAAAATGTTTCGCGAGCTGTTCACCGAGTTCAACGCACGCTACGACAAGCTAAACGAGAGATTAAACGAATTGGTGAATGGAAAGGAGCCGTGTCCGCTTAGTCCGAGCGATCACGATTTGCTTTTTGATTATTTTAACCTCTGCGGTGAAGAGTTTTTCTTCTACCGGTCAGGCTACATCCCCAGTGAGGTCTGGGATGCTTGGCGGCGGGGGATGCAGGGATTTATCAAAGTGGATTGCGTCCGTGAGCTTCTGCGAAAGGAACTCGACGGAAATTCCTACTACGGTTTGACCTTGGAAGAAATCGAGCGGCCGTAGCGGGCGGGCTCGGCGGCTGACACGGACGAAACGGTCACCGTCAAAGACGTAGTTTCGGGCTTCTTACTGTGATGCGGTGAGCGGAGCGGTGCGCTGGGTGTGGCGGAGGAAAGTGGCGGTAGTGAGCAGCCACCCCGATCACTGGAGCCGGTCACCGCAGCGCATCGTCAGGCTCTGCGATCAGAGCGCCATATGCTGGTTCTAGGTGTCGCGAACGGCCGCTAAATCTGCGGCACCCAACACCCCGAGGCGTCGCAGAAAAATAGTTTTCTCGGCGGTCACAAGTCGGTCGAGGCGGGCGACGGAAGGCTTGAGCAGTCCAGCTGCCTTCCAATCGTGGAGGGTGACATCAAGCGTCCCGGTGCGACTCACGGAGGTAACGCGACAGATGACGGCATCCTGCTGAAGATCGAAAAGCACCAAGGCCGGACGAATCTTGCTTTCGGTTCCCGCCGTGAACGGGAACTGACAAATGAAAATCTCCCCAAACATCAGCGGCAGGAGTCGTAGATCGCGTCCTCGGGCGAGTCATCGCGGAGGAATTGCTGGTAAGCGCCCTTGCGCCATTCGGCATCTCCGGACGGTTCGTCGGTCAGAACGATGATGCGGGCGCGTCCTTTTTTGGGCAACTGGTCGGCAATCTCCGGCGGGATGGGCAGCAGACGTGAGTCGCTCAACTCCGTGGTAAATTCAACAGCGCGCATGACCGGAGGGTGTTGCTCAAGAAGCGGCGGGTCAATCCGCCCGTTTTTACGAGGGCCCAGCGATTGTCGACGCCGCCGAGAGCATCTCTGGCGGAGGCGATGGAGTGCGAGGTGGTTTACTTCGTGGTGCCGCGGGCGGCGGTGGCGGAGACGTTTGCCGATCTGGCGGCGCGCCAGGATCCGGCCCGAGTGCAGCTGGCGGCGACGGAGCACTCGATGGCTTTGGAGGGGTAAGCGGTGGACGATCTGAAGCCGGACAAGCCGACGCCGCCGACCTCGTGAATCCGGGCGATGATATCGAGCTGTTTCCCGTCGAGGACGGGGCCACGCCGCTCACGCCGGAAGAGCAATTGGAATTGATTCCCAGCTTGGCGACGCGGGCGCAGCTCGAAAATCCTCCGGCCACGGCTTCGGGCGGACGGCGTCGAATCCGTGGATCGGGTTTATGCTCCCGGCGACGAATCGAACGTCACCGCAGGCGGTCGTTTTCTGACGGCGCGACGTCCGGCACGGCGGCAAGATAGTGTTCGAAATCCCCGCGGCGCCCGGCCTCGGCTTCACGGCGCAGAAAATCCCGGGTGAGCGACACCGCCAATTTTTCCCCGGCGGCGCTGGTCACGAACTGATCGACCGTGTAGCCCTCGCGCGCGGCGAGGGTCTCGATGCTTTTCTTCAACGATTCCGGCAGTTGGATGGTCAGCGTGCTCATGTTTTCGGTCGGATTAGGTTTAGAAAATCACGGGGAGTCACGGCGGTTACGCCGAGTTGCTCGGAACCGTGAAAATCTTTCACGTTATAGGTTACAAGGTGTCGGCAACCGACGGCAAACGCCAGTTCCAATACCCTGTCGTCGTCGGCGTCTGGCAGGAAGGGCCGCCACAGGAAATGGATTTCCGACAAATGCGACTGGGCCGCGAGGTAGGGCAGAAAGCGCAACGCATCGTCCGCGGTGCGTCCCGGCGGCAGGTTTTCCGGGCGCGTGAGCACCTCCTGCCACTCGGCATAGAGCCCCACCGAAAGGCAGGGCTGAAACTCCGGCGCGGGAATCGAACTGATAAGCGCGAAGCTTGCGCCCTACCGCGAACGGGCGGCCGCGACCAGAACATTGGTGTCGAGGACGACTTTCATTGCGATGAGCCCTCTAGGATTCTGATTTCGACGGGGTCAGACCGTAGGGGGCGGTGATGAGGCGGTCATAAGAGGATTGCTGAATATCGCCGGTGAGCGGGGCGAGAAACTGGGCGCGTGAGGTGGCGGGGTTGGTGCCAAACTGTAGGCCCTTGTCCCAAGCCTCTTGAAAGAGGCGGTCGATATTGATGCCGACGAGAATTCGGATCTTGCCCGATTTTTGAACGAAGGGGCGGACGCGAAAATAGCCGGAGGCCCGAAAATAACCGACGAGAACGTCGAGAAAATGGATTTTTTTGTGCTGAAAAACGCCCTCGATTTTCTCCATCAGGATCCGGCCCGCTTCGTTGGTGAAGAACTTGGTGGACACGGGTTGGACGAGATTTGGACGGTGGGATTTTCACCTGCCGAAGCAAGACGCATAGCACGTGTAGACTCTTGGGGAGGTGGTCGGGAGTTTGGTGATGCGCGTTGGAGTTGGGTAGAATGCAACGGACTAAACGCTCACGGGTTCCGCTGCGGCCGACGCGGGCGGCTGCGGAGAGCAGGCCCTACCTTTTTTGAGGTCCGCTCAGAAGCTGAACGTCAGCGTCACGCGGCTGTTGAGGCCGGGTTGGGCGAAGCGTTGGAGGTCGGGGCGGGTGTTGCTCAACTCGCGGACGTCTTGCCACTGCCAGTAGCGGCGGTCGGTGAGGTTGTAGAGGCCGGCGCTCAGGCGGAGATTCTTGGTGAAGTTCACGTAGCCGGTGAGGTCGAAGAGCGTGACGCCAGCGGGCACGAATTGCACGGGCGCGGGTGGGCGGCCGTCCCAGAGGGCGAGGATCGCGCTCGAGTCCACACGGTTTTGGCGGGCATGGGTCGTCGCGGTGAGGCGGAGGCCCCACGCGGTTTTTGCGGCGTAGCTGAGGGCGCTGATCCATTTCGCGGGCTCGATGGAGTTGAGGGGTTTGCGGGCTTCGAGGTTGTCGCCGTGGGACCGGGCGTAGGAGTTGGACCACGTGGCGCCCTCGAGGAGTTTCGCGTAGTGGCCGAGGGGTAATTCGACGGTGGCTTCAGCGCCGTAGATGCGGGCGCGGCTAACGTTTTTTGATTGGTAAACGACGGGGTCGCCGGGGGAGCTGGGCAGCTGCGGGTCGCGCGTGGGGCTGAAGGTGTCGATGAAATCGGCGTAGTCGTTGTAGAAGACGCTCACGACATAGGTGGCGCCGGGGCGGCGGGCACGCATGCCGACGTCGAAGCTGTCGCTGGTCTCGGCTTTGAGCGCGGGGTTGGGTTTGGTGCGGTAGAAAACGGGCGGGGTGGTGAGGTTTACGATGGAGCCGTTGAGGTCTTCGTTGGTGGGATTGCGGAAGCCGCGGTGGTAGCGGGCGAAAAACGTTTCCTGCGCGCTCACGTGCCAGAGGAGGCCGAGTTTGGGGGCGACGGAAAATTCGTCGAAGCCGACGGGTGGGGTGCCCTTGGCGAGGTTTTGGTAGAGGGCGTCGTTTTTGACGCTGAGTTGGTAGTGGTCGAGGCGGAGGCCCCACGTGGCGATCCAGCGCCGGGCGGCGTCGAGGTTGAACTCATCTTGCGCGAAGACGGCGTAGCGGACGATGTCGCCATCGGGAATGCGCTTGAGCGGGAAGTTTTCGCCGACGAAAACTTTGTTGAGGAACGTGCCGGTGGTGCCGTCGTATTGGGAGAAGTCTTCGTTGCGCGTCTGCTTCGTTTGCGAGCCGTCGAGGCCCCAGAGAATGCGGTGCGAGCGTTCTGCGAGCTGGGCGGCGCTCTCGACTTGGATGGAGCCGGAGAGGCTGCGGTTGCGAAAGTCGGAATCGCGCACGCGGAGGCGCGGGACGAAAGTCTGCGGTGCGGGCGGGGGCGGACCGACGGGGATGGATTGGCGGGTGGTGTAACTCTCGCGGACTTTGGCGGCCTGCCAGGAGAGGCGCGTCTGGACGTTGCGGAAATAGCCGGACTCGCTGCTGAAGTCGTGGCCAAGGGTGGCGCGGTCGCGGGTGATGCGCTGGCGGCCGGTCTGGCCGGCGAAGGTGGTGGTGATGAGGCTGGGGAAGGCGGCGTCAGTGGTTTTGGTGAACGTCTCGCCGGTGAGGAAAAGCGTGCGGCCGGCGGCGGAGCGGGCGGTTGAACTAGGAGGGGACGAAGCGGGGCCGGGGGTAAAATCGAGGCGGAAGAGAGCCGCATTCACGGTAAACTCGGAGGGATCGGCGGGGTAGGAGCCGTTGGGCTCGGCTTGGTGGCCCTCGCGGCGGGTGGCGGTGGCGACGGCGGCGAGCCGACCGGAGCGGCCGGCGGCGCTGGCGGTGCCAGTCCACTCGTCGGTGGCGGAAGCGTAGGTCGTCGAAAGGCCGGCGAGGTGGTCGCGTTTAGCGTCGGCGAGCAGGGCGGTAGGGGCGGGACTGATGAAGGAGAGCACGCCGCCGACGGCATCGGAGCCGTAGAGGGCGGAGGCGGAGCCTTTGAGAATTTCGGCGGTGCGGTAGAGCGAGGGCTCGAAGTAGTCGCGGCCGATGAGCTGGGCGTTGCCAAAGGTGAATTGCTCGGGCTGGCGGACGCCGTCGACTTGGATGAGGACGCGGTTGCCGTCGAGGCCGCGGATGTTGAAGGAGCGGGTGGTAGGGAAATTGCGCGGGGCGTTGCCGGTGGCGCCGAAGGCGGCGGGGGCGGAGACGCCGGGCTCGTAGCGGGCGAGGTCGCGGAGGGAGGCGACGGGGTTGAGGAGGTCGTTGAGGCGGATCACGGAGACGCTCGCGGGCACGTCGGAGACGGGCTGGGCGATGCGGGTGGCGGTGACGGTGATCTCGTCGAGCGCGATGGCGGGGTCGGGCGCGAATTGGGCGCGGGCGAACGCGGCGAACGTGAGGGTGAAAGCGGCGGCGAGGGTGAACGCGAGGGAGCGCGGGCGTGTGGGGACGGTCATAGAGGAGCGGGTATCGGTGGGCCACCATTCACGCGGCCGATGGGGGCGCAACTTTAGAGCGCGGCCAGGGCACCGGATAGCACGGGCGCGCATGAGGGTGAAAGCCGCGCTTACGCCCCGCCGGGGGCGGGCGGATGCGGCGGCGCGGAAAGGGCGGGACTTTACTTACCGGCAGGCGGCAGCAGTTCGTTCGCCTTCATCCCCGGATGATAGGTGGTGTAGATGAAGATCGGCAGAAGCAGATCGCCGAGGAGTTTCACCACGAGCGGTTGGACCTCTTCCCATTTAAGGCCGCCGACCCCGGTCGCGAGCTTGGGCAGGGCGAGGCTGGTGAGTTTCTCCGCGAGGATGTGTTTGCGGAGGGCGTGGAGGGCGTGGTTTACGTTTTCCAACGAGGCTTTGCCGGGATGGCCGCCGCTCTCGGGCGCCGGCGCTTGCGTGAGCAGACACAGGATGTGGTGGCCGCCCACGCCGGCCCAGGCCCAGAGTGTGCCGGGTTTCGGATTCGTGAGGTGGCAGTAGTGCCGGAAATCCTTCGTCATCGCGGGCCAGTCGGTGCGTAGGCCGAGGGCGAGGCCGTGATCGAAGTGATCGTGCGGAGCGACCCCGTGGGCAATCGCTTGAGCGGAGGTGAGGAGGATGTCGCCGGTGACTTCGTGGATCATGCGAACCACTCCAAGCTCTGTGGGCCCGATCCGCTATGCATCGGCTGGCGAAGGCTAGGCGGATTTTGCGGGCGGGATTCGGACATCGCGGACAAGAAATGCGTTGAAGTTGTCACGCGATGCACCGTTTCGGGGCTTCGTTTTCCGGAGGGAGGAAGCACGATGGGAGCAACCCCTCTCCCGACCATGAACACCGATTGGAAATTCCGCGCGGTCTCGGCCGCCCAAGCTCTCACGGCGGTGCGTAGCGGCACGAATGTCTTCATCCACGGCGCATGCGCCACGCCGGCGCCCCTCGTCGCGGCGTTGTGCGCGCGGCACGATCTGGAGAATGTGAAACTCTACCACCTGCACACGGCGGGCGAGGCGCCGTTCGCGGAGCCGGGGCGCGAGGGGGAATTTCGCTCGATCTCGCTCTTTACCGGCGCGCCGCTGCGCCAGCCGATCGCCGAGGGGCGGGCGGATTTTGTGCCGATTTTCCTCTCGGACATTCCGGGCCTCTTCATTTCGGGCGCGGTGGAGCTCGATGTCGCGCTGATCCAGGTGTCGCCGCCGGATGCACACGGGCTTTGCTCGCTCGGGACCTCTTGCGATGCGGCCAAGGCTGCGACGGACATGGCGCGGATGGTGATCGCCGAGATCAATGCTCAGATGCCGCGCACCTACGGTAACAACGTCGTGCCTCTGAGCCGGATCAACGCGTTTGTCGTGACCGACCGGCCGCTCGTGGAGCACGACGGCGAGCCGGAGACGCCGGTCGAGGCGCGCATCGGCGAGCTGATCGCCGATCTCGTCGAGGACGGCTCGACGCTCCAGATGGGCATCGGTGGCATTCCGGACGCCGTGCTCTCGCGGCTCCACAACAAGAACGAACTCGGCATTCACTCGGAAATGTTCTCCGACCGCGTGGTGGATCTGGTCCAATCCGGCGCGGTGACGAACCGACTGAAAGTTGTCGGCCAGGGCCGCATCATCACGAGCTTCATCAATGGCACGAAGCGGCTTTTCGACTTCGTGAACGACAATCCGTTGGTCGCGTTTTACCCCTGCGACTGGACCAACGACACCGCGGTGATCCGCAAGAATCCGCAAGTCGTGGCGATCAACTCGGCCATCCAGATCGATCTCACGGGGCAGGTGTGCGCGGACTCGATCGGGCACCGGATTTTCTCCGGCATCGGCGGGCAGATGGATTTTATCCGCGGCGCGGCGCTATCGAAAGGCGGCAAGCCGATCATCGCGCTGCCCTCGCAGGCGATGGGTGGCAGGGTCTCGCGCATCGTCTCGCAGCTCAACGCCGGCGCGGGTGTCGTGACGACGCGCGGTCACGTGCACTGGGTCGCGACGGAGTATGGCATCGTGAATCTCCATGGCAGAACCCTGCGGGAGCGCGGCGAAGCGCTGATCTCCATCGCCCATCCGGATTTCCGGGCCGAGCTGCGGCGCGAGCTGGCGCAAATCCGGTATTTTCCAGTGGGCTGAGGCTTGGCGGAGAGCGGACATCGCGTTTGACTCTCTGCAATTAAGCGCGCTGCGATGTCGGGTGCCGTCCCGTCCTGTTCACCCCAAAATAATCAATCCCATGAATCGCCGCTCGTTTCACCGCGCTCTCTTCTGCGCCGCCGCCCTGATTTTGCCGCTGGCCCTCTTTGCCGCCGATACCAAGACGAAAGGGGAAAAGCCCCGGCGAGTGGCCTTCGGCGAAACCATCAACCTCGCCGACTATGCCGTGCCGGGAAAGACGACGGTGTTTGATTTTACGAGCCACTACTGCCCGCCGTGCGAAGCTATCGCGCCGGACCTGGACAAGCTTCACGCCAAACGCGCCGATGTGGTCGTCGTCGCGGTGGACATCAATCGTGCGGGCGTGAAGGGCATCGATTGGAAATCACCGGTCGCCCAGCAATACGGCCTGCGCTCGATCCCGCATTTCAAGGTCTATGGACCGGACGGTAAACTGTTGGCGGAGGATCTGCCGAACGACCCGAAGGCGCGGCAGATGGTGACGAAGTGGTTTAAGTAACTGAGCGGCTCGGCCTATCGGCGCGCGCGTGCGCGGTCGGATGAAGTTTAATTCGACGGTCGCGCGTCGGCGCCGCGGAAGCCCTTGTTGCGGAAGTCGGCCACGCGCAGAGTGCGCAGGGTGGCGCCGTAGGTGGCGGGTGGATTTGGGGCCCGGCGCACGGTGCAATCGCGGAGGGAAACGCCGCGGGCGCCTGTCACGTGGATGCCGACGATCACGACATCCTCGGCGACGCCGAGCGAATCGGGCGTGCGCACGTGGTGGCGGGTGGGAATCGCGGTGGTTTTAGCGAGGGTGACGGACACGTCATTGAGGTGGACGTCCTCGGGGATGCACTCGGATGAGCCTTGGATGAAGACACCGACTTCACCGCGGGCGAGGATATGGGAGAAGCGAAGGTTGCGCAGGGTGCCGATCTTGGCGCCGGGCGTGCGGGCGTGGGCGCTGACGTAGATCGCTTCGGCACCGCCCCACCATATTTTTGGGTGGATGCGGGTTTCGGAAACGCGGTTTGAAACGACGACGTTTTCGATGCTGCCGGGATCGCGGAGCCAGAAGCCGACGGCGCGATGGCTGTCGCGGACGACACAGTTGGAGAAGACGACATTGCGGATGTCGTTCACGGTTTCGGTGCCGATCTTGAGCGCGGTGGAGCGCGTCTTGAGGATGCAGTTGCTCACGACGATATTTTCGCGGGGGCCGTAGCGGGCGAACTGGCGGCTGGTCTTGATGACGATGCAGTCGCCGCCGGCCTCGATGTGGCAGTCGGTGACGGTGACGTTGCGCGAGCAGTCGGGGTCGATGCCGTCGCAGTTGGGGATTTTGAGGTTGTTGAGGATGGTGAGGCCGCGGACGAGCACGCCGTCGCAACCGGCGAGATGGACGGTCCGCATGAAGCCGTCGCGGGTGGTGAAATCGCGGAGCCGCACGCGGCGGCAGTCTTCGAGGAGCATGACGCGCGGGCGGAAGGGGCCGATTTGGAAGATGTCGGGCGTCTCCCCGGCCATGAAGTCGCGGGCGCGGCCGTCGATCACCCCGGAGCCGGTGATGGTGATATCCTCGGCGTGAGCGGCGCCGACGAGGACTCGGCGGTAGTGGGCGGGATCGGTGCTCGCAAGAATGCGCGAGCCGGGCGCGAGGTGGGGAGTGACGCGGGATTTGAGCGCGAACGAGCCGGTGAGCAGCACGCGGCCGGCGGGCACGACGACAGTGCCGCCGCCGGCGGCGGCGTGCGCAGCGTCGATGGCGGACTGGAGCGCGGCGCGGTCGTTGGTGGTCCCGTCGAGTTTGGCGCCGTAGGTTTCGGGCGACCCGGTGACCTCGGCGGCGTTGGCCCGGATAAAAAGACCCCAGCTCAACGTTATGCCGAGGTGGAGGAGATGGGTGATGTGCGGAGAGGCCGACAGGGGCATGATTGGAAGCGGTCGATGGGCGCGGAAAACAACACAACCCGGGACTGCGCGTGAAATCGGGTAGCCGGCCCGGCTGCGGCGGCGAGCTTACGGTTGCAGCGACGGCCATTTGCGGCAGATTTGGCCGATGCTGCGTCGGGTTTTCATTCTTTTGATCGTCGCCGGTTGTATGCGGGCGGAATCCGGCACCGGCACCGCCGCCGCCCGTTTCCGGCAGGATCTCGCGGATTTGGCCAAGGGCGCGGGGTTTCCGGTCGGGATCGCGATCAAGGATCTGCGCACCCAGGAAGAATTTTTTGTCGATGCCGATACCGAGTTCCCCATCGGAAGCTGTATCCGGATTCACCTGGTCTCGGAGCTTTTCCGGCAGGCGGCGGCAAAGAAACTGTCGGTGGACGAGGTGCGGCCGCTACCCGAATCAGCGCGCACGCGTGGCTTCGGCGTGCTGCGTTTTATGGGCAAGGGCACGGTCTCGATGAGCCTGCGCGACTACGCCGTGCTGATGGTGATGGTGAACGACAATACGGCGGCTAACCTGCTCTCCGACGTGTTGGGACTGGAGAACGTCAACGCGTCCCTCGTGGCGCAGGGCACGCCGGAGCTGAAGTTCATTCGCCGGGCCGGGCAGGGCCCGGAGGTAGGCCAGCGCGGACGGGAAAACGTCGGCACGCCGCGTGCGGCGATGCGGGCGCTGGAGTTGATTCATCAAGGCGGGGTGGTGAACCGGGCGACTTCGGACCAGATCATTGAGGTCCTGTCCGTGCCGGAGATCAGTTATTTTCGCCGGGGTCTTCCGGCAGGCGGGCGGTTTGCGGGACGGTCCGGCTCCGGCCCGTCGTTTCGCAGCGACCAAGGCATCGTTTTGCTCGCCGACCAACCTTATGTTTTTTGCGTGATGTTGAAGGGGCTCGCCGCCGCTAGCGGCGACCGTGTCGCCGCGATGAAGGCCGATAATCTGGTCTCGAGCGTGTCGCGGTTGGCGGTCGCATATTTTACCAGACCCGCAGCCAAGAAGGCCGCGGCGATCCTCGAGCCTTGATACGGCGAGATCGCGGGAATCTGCCTAGGCGAGGTCGTCGTCGTCGGGTAACAGGAGATCGTCGTTGTCGTCGTCGTCCAGCCTGGCCAGGGAATGGTTGGCTGAGAGTTGGCCGACCCGGGCTTGGATGTCGGCGCGGAGTCGCGCGGTTTCGACCGTTGGAGGCGGCGCGGAGGAATTGAGCCAACCGACCAACAGGGCGGCGGCGATGGCGGCGGCGCGGAGGGCGGTTTGCCCAAGCCGGGGCGGGTGCGCGACCGGGAACGGCACCACGTTGTCGGGCTGGGCCGGTTTCGCCCGCGGTTTCATTCGGCGCGGAGCGGAGACCTCGGCGTAGATGGCCAGGCTCTCCTCCATTTTGCGGTTGAGCGAAAGGTCTTGCACGGCGAAGGCGTGGCCGGCGGCCGCGAGGCGGGCGCGCAGCACGGGATCGGCGCCGAGACGCCGGATGGCGCCCGCCAAAGCGATGGGATCGCCGGGCGGAACGAGCAACCCGGTTTCGCCGTCGCGCACCAACTCGGGCAGGCCGCCGACATCGCTTGCGATGACCGCGCGGCGGGTTGCGAACGCCTGGGGCGTGACCAGCGATTGCGCCTCCGCAAGCGAAGGAATCACGAGCACGTCGAGCGCGGCCATCACGTTGGGCGCGTCGGCCCGGTAGCCGGTCATAAATATGGGTCCGCTCCGCGCGTCGCCGAAGAGTTCGGTCAGCCGGTCCCGCACGGTCGTTTCAAATTCGCGGCGGCCGGTGCCTTCGCCGACGAGGGCGAAGCGGGCAGCGGGATGGCTTCGCAAAACTTCGCGGGCGGCTTCGATCAGGACCAGGTGGCCTTTTTCCGGCCGGAACATCGCGACCAGCCCGAAAAGCACCTGCTCCGGGCCGACCCCGAACTCAGCGCGCAACGGCGCCCCGTCCACTGCGGGGTGAAACTTCGCCAGATCGACGCCTTCGCCCACGATGGCGATCCGGCCGGGGGCGACGCCGTTGCGCGCGATCAGGTCGCGGCGGATGCAGGCGGCGCTGGCGATGACGCGGGCGCAGCCGCGGCGATAGATGACGCTGCGCGACCACTTTGCCTTAACCGGATTGGTGATCTGCCGCGAGCGCACGACCGGCTGCCCGGCGAAATGAAGCGCGGAGCAGATCCATGCGTCCTTGGGGCTGTGGGCGTGCACCACGTCGATGTTATTCCGACGGCAGAGAGCGGCGAGCCGGGCGGCGGCGGCGGGATCAAAGGAGCCGCGCATGGCCAGAGGAATACAGCTTTCCCCGCCGCGGCGCCGGAGTTCGCTCGTGGGATTGCAGGCGATCCAAGCGCGGTGTCCGTTTTCATTGAGCCACTGCGTCTCCAATAGAGTCCGATGTTCCTGCCCGCCCCAGTTGAGACTGGATTCGACGTGAAGGATGTTCATCAGGGGTGGGGTGGGGCGACGCGGGGCACTCGGAAAACGGATACCGGACCCCACTTCCCCGCTACCGCCGTGGCAACCAAATTTTCCTACAGCACGCTCCGCGACCATGCGGCCTTGTTTTCGCAGGGTCTGCCCATTCTTACCTACCATAAAGTGGGTCCAAAACCACGCGGGGTGAAGTGGCGGAGTCTTTATGCCGGCCCCCGCTTTTTCGCCCGACAGATGGCCGAATTGGCGGGGGCCGGATACCGCACGGCGAATCTTGGAGAAACCCGCCCCGCAGTGGGCAATGCCGCGCGCAAATTTGTGATCACTTTCGACGACGGCTACGTAAATGTCCTGAGGTATGCGGCGCCGGTTTTGGCGCGGCACGGGTTCACAGCGATCCAGTTTATCGTGGCAGGGGGAATCGGTGGCAGTAATGCGTGGGACATCGCGGAAGGAGAAAGAGCGACGCCGCTGATGGACGCGGCCCAGATCGGGGACTGGCTCGCGGCGGGCCACGAGATCGGTTCACACACCGTCTCACACCCGCGACTGACCCAAATCCCGGCAGCGCGGCAACGGGAGGAGATTTTCGCGAGCAAGCGCCGCCTCGAGGACCGTTTTGGTCGGCCGGTCCGGCATTTTTGCTACCCGTATGGTGACTGGAACGAGGCGGTGCGCGATCTCGTGTCCGAGGCGGGCTACGCCACGGCGTGCACGCATCTCGAGAGCGGGGTCAACACGGCCGCGACCCCGGACCACGCATTGTTGAGGATCGAAGCCCGCTATCCCCGGCGCAACCTGCGCTGGCTTTGGCGCGGGTTGTTAAACGGGTGGGCCTGAAGGACGGCGGACAGCCGGCGCCGTTTATTTCCGGCGGGCGGCGACGAGGTAATGCCGGCAGATGAGGGCGCGGAACGGAAACATCGCGGTGCGCAGTGTCGGTGAAACCGAGGAGCGCGCGAACCGGAGATACGCCCATTGCCCCGGCCAGACGAGCGCGGCGAGGGGCCAGAGCATCCAGTCCTTGGTCCGGGCCGAGACGTAGCGGATGGCTTTGATTTCGAAGCCAGCCTCCTCGAGACTGCGCACAAGGTTTTGCACGGGGATAATTTTCCAGGTCGGATCGCCCGGCGCGTCCAGCAGGCGGAAGCGGCGGACTTTTCCGAGCCATAGATAGGTGAGCCGGTCGCGGACGGTGAAAATGTTGTCGTTGGTGACCAGCAGTAGGCCATCGTCAGCGAGAGGCTGCGCGCACGACTCGAAGAACAGCCGGTGTTGTCGAACTCCATTACGCCGCTGATCGAAGTGATGGCGTCGAATCTCAGGGGAGCGAACAGGGTGAAAGGGCGGCTAAGATCAGCTTGGGCCCGATCTGTTTCCGCAGGCGGTGCCATGACGTCCGCACCCCGGATCACGGCCTTCGGAAAAAACCTTCTCAGGGTTTGCAAGAATCCACCGGTGCCGCAGGGCAGATCGAGAAACCGCGCGCGGGTCAAATCCTGCGGCGCGGCGAGCAGGTGTTGGATCACCGCCCGGTTAACGCCCTCGCAGGTGTTGCCGCGGGGAATTTCGTCGAGGGACGGGCGCGTTTCCACGAAGGGGAGGCAAGGATGCGGCTGCGCTCTGTCAACGGGTGATCCGGGAGAGCCCGTGGGGCGGGCCGGCTTGACTCGGCCAATCGACCGGTCGGGAGTGAGGGATGATTTCCGGTCCTCGCGCCTTCGTCCTGCGTCCGCACTTTTATCTGGCCGGCTCGCTGGTTGCCGCCGTCGCCCTAGCGCTTGTCGTCGGTTGCGGTCGCGCGCCTGGCGGCAATCCCAAGGTGCCGGCCGGGGCGAAGAGCTCGGGCGGCGCGCATGCGGTGATCGCGTTGGAGCAGGGCGTGATCGAGATCGAGTTTCTACCGGACGCGGCGCCGAAGGCCGTGGAGAATTTCCGGTTGCTGGCCGAGAATGGTTACTACGACGGCGTGACGTTTCACCGCATCGTGAAGGGCTTCATGCTGCAGGGTGGCGATCCCGCCGGCACGGGGATGGGCGGCATGAGCGCGTGGGGCGGGAAGTTCGACGACGAGATCAAGGCCGACTCCGCGCTCTACAAAGCCGGTTACAAACGTGGGGTGCTCGCCATGGCGAACTCGGGGCCCAACACAAATGGCAGCCAGTTTTTCATCATGCATGCGGATTATCCGCTCCCGCCGTCCTACGTGATTTTCGCGCGAGTGACCAAGGGTCTCGAAGTCGTCGATGCGATCGCGAAGACGCCAACGACGATGGGCATGGACGGCGGCATGAGCCAGCCGGTCAAACCGGTGGTGATCAAGAAAATCACGGTGCGGCCGTAGGGCACGGTGAGTGTAGACGGGCGTAACCAGCTGGCGGCCGCAAGTTGAGCGACTGGCGGGTGATCTTTATCGAGCTTGCTGACAGCCATCCCGGTAAATCCAAGCACATGACCGGCAGCAGCGACGCGTTCCATGACCGCGTCGTGATCAGTTTCGCGCAAATAGCCGGGCGCATCCGAGAAACGCACCTCCAAAAAATCGCCCTCTCTATCTAGCCGTATTTTCAGGGATTGGGCCATAGCTGGATCCCTTTTCTGATTTTGTCGGTAAGGTAGCGGTGAGGACGAAGGCGGCCAGCGCCGTGTCGTTCACCACGACGCATAGCCATTTGTCGCCGACATGGGTGCCGAGGTAAAAACGATAGCGTAAAGCCGCTGCGGGATCGCTGAACGACTCTACGACGCCTTCCGGCGTCAGCAGTGTTTCGACCAGCGCCGCTTCAAGTCCCGCATTTCAGGGTGATCGGGGATATGGGCTCGCCGTTCTGCCGTGAGTCGGACGGGGGTGCCTCTGTAATCATGCGGCAGAATCATCATGTCAGTTTGGCCACGCTGGAGGGTTGAGGCTCAAGGGGCGGGCGTAACTGACTTTATCGTTGGGCCCGATGGTGAGCGCGCGCTGTTCGCAAAGATCGCGGAGGATGCCTTCAGCTTCGGCCTCGGAGGCGTCTTTGCCGAGCGATGTTTTGATGCAGGCCAGCAAAGCCTTCCGAGTGGTGGGGCGATTGTTGCGAGCGGGATTTTTTAGCAGCGCGATTACTTTAGCGCGGCGATCCTCGGATGGCTTCTTGGCGGGAGTAATGGGTTTTTTGGACGGCGATAAAAACGGCAGCGCAGCAAAGCCGTCGTGGCGGGTGATGTTTATGCCCTGTCCCTGGAGGTGACCGATCATCGGATCGAAATCTTTGTCTTTGGAAACGATGCAGAAACCGGCGTGCGGCTGTTTTTGCGCAGCTTGGCCGAGGTAAAATGCGAGGGTCAGATCAAGCGCGTTGCGGCCCGACGCGCCGACCTCCACCAGCTCAACTTGAGCGGCCAACCGGTGAATCTGGCGGACCAAAATAACGTCGAATTTTTTCTGATTCTTCCCGATCAGAAGAGTGGCCTTGGCCGCCTTCCCTTCTAACAAGCCAAGATTGAGCTCTGGAACGTTCTCAAGATCGACAAAAACCGAGTGGAAGTCGGCGGATTTTTGCATCGGTGCTCAGCGGCCAGCAAGAGCCGCGCGAATGATCGGCTCCATCACGTCGGCTTGGCGGACGAAGCCGAGGTCGTTGGGGTGCGAGCCGTCGGTCGCGCCTTCACCGTCGGAGCCGAGGAGGTCGTCGCCGGGAATGTAGGAAAGGCCTTTCACGCCGTCGGCTTTGAGTTTCTCAAAACATTCGCGGAGCGCGGCGTGATTTTCGGAGTGGCCTTGGTCGCGTTTGGGCTGGATCCAGACGTTGGTGTAGCGGCGGTCTTCGACAAGAATGATGGGCGTGGCGGGATGGACGGCGCGGAGTTGTTGCACGAGCGGGATGCACTTCTCGCGCACTTGGGCGGCGCTCATGTTGGGCAGGCAGTCGATAATGAAAACTGCGGCGTCGATCTTCACGAGGAGTTCGCCCACGGCGGCGTCCATGCGGCCGTTGCCGGAGAAGCCGAGGTTGATCACGTGGCGGTCGAAGCGGCGTCCGAGAATCGCGGTATGAACCATCCCGGGGCGCGAAGCGCTGGCGCCATGCGTGATGGAGGTGCCGTAGAAGACGATGGGTTTTTCGGAGCGCGGCGCGAGTGACTCGAACTTGGCTTCGGGAGGAACGCCCAGGGAAAGCTTTTCGATGCCGTTGAAAAGGGGCAGATAGACGGCGTATTCGCGCAGGCCGGGCTTGAGGCCGGCGACAATTTCTTGACGCACGATTTTTTTGTCGGGTCGGGCCACGCCGACCCAGCGCCACTTGCCGGCGTCATCGCGGGCGTAGAGATCGAGACCGCTCGCGCCGATGGGCGTCATGTTGGCGCCGTTAAGTTTTTCCTTGAGGAGCGTGTAGTCGGCCCAGATCGCGGCGGCGTCGGTTTTGAAACGCACCATCATGCCCGCGCTATCGCGACTCAGACCCCACACGGCGGCGGTGACTTTGCCGTCGGCGACGGCGGGAAGACCGTCGAACCAGCGCTTACGCTCCATGTCGCCGAACGCGCGGCCCTCGACGCCCCACTGGCTGACATCGTGCCATGCGAGCGGGGGCTCGACCGGCTTGGCGGGAGCGGTGGCGGCCGGCGCGGCGGCGGCCGGG
>JACMRG010000279.1 GCA_014376585.1 Opitutaceae bacterium
AGCCGGAACGATGCAGTCGGGAACCACCCATGGACACGGATTCGGAGTGAACGGTCTGACGATGTCGGAGCCGCCGTGGCGCACCTTTTTGTGAACCCGGCCCGAAGTCGTGTCCTTCGACTCGCGCCTCGGGGAATCCGTGTTTATCCGTGTCCATCCGTGGTTCATATGAATGGTTCCGGCTGAGAGTGGGTTGGACGCCGGCCGCGGAATGCGGAGGGGAGATCGCGCAGTTTTTCAAACCGCAATTCCCCGGTTGCGCGCGCGGGCGGTCGCGCCCCACCGGTCCAGGTGGCTCCTAGGGGGTGCAGCGGGCGTAGATTTTTTGGAGGAGCGCCGCAGAAGGGGCGACGGGCGTGGTCGTCGCTCGGCCGGCGGTCAGGCTGCAACGCAGGAGGAGCTGTTCGTTTTCCTGATCGAGTTGCAGAATTTGGAGAATGCGGGCGCGCGTGCGCTCGAGCTGGGCCTGGGTCTGCGGGTCGCGCGCGGAGGCGGCGGGCAGGGTGCGGAGGGCGCCGAGGCTTTCGTCGAGCCGGGCGAGCAGGGTGCGCTTGCGTTCGAGCTGGTCGGCTTCGGGAGAGCGCTGATGGAGGCGGAGAAAACGGTTTTCCTCGAGCGCACATTGATGGAGGTCGTCACAGAGCTGTTGGTGCGCTTGGAGCGTTTCGGACTGGGTCATGGCGAGGCGGCGGTTTGGGGAGCGACGGGTAGGACCGAGGCGAGGGAGGCTCGACCCGTGGTGGTTTCAAAAAGGGAGGTCACTTGGCGGCGAGTCTGGTCGTTCCAATCGAGTTGGGAAAGCCTCCAGGTGGCCATGCGGACGAGTTCGGCCAACTCCGCGGCGGGGCCGGGGCCGGCGGTTTCGACGATGGTGCGATAGGTGTCGGTGGCGCGGTCGGTATGGCCGAGGCGTTCGAGACAGAGCGCCATCTGGTAAAGAATGGGCAGGCGCCAGGCGGGATCGGGTGAGAGTTCGGCGAGGCCGAAGTAGATGGCGTGGGCGTTGACGATATTGCCGGCGGCGAAGAAATCGTTGGCGAGCTGGTTGCCGGTGCGGCGCTGCCAGTAGGCCCAGAGTTTGGGGTTGGTGGCGACGGTGGCCTGGGCGGTGCGCAGCAGTTCGAGCGTGACGGCGAACGCCTCTTGAGGGCGGTTAAGCTGACGGAGGGTGATGGCGAGGAGGTAGCGGGCCTCGGGGAAGTTGTCGTCGGCCGGGGATTGCTCGAGGAATGAGCGGAGGGTGATGAGCGCTTCCTCGTGGAGGCTCTGGAGGTGTTGCGAGTAGGCGGCTTTGAAATGCGCGCGGGCGCGATCGGCGGGCGCGAGGTCGAGGAGGCGGAGGCGGGTGAAAAACTTGGCGGCCTCGGCGAAGTTGCCGGCTTGGAAATAGGTTTCCGCGATCTCGAACTGCGCGGTCTTGGCGAGGAGTTGGTAGTGCGCGAAGCCCTCGCCGGGGACTTTCAACGTGGAGTTGATGACGCTGTAGAAACGGGAGATCGCGAGATTGAAGGTGCCGAGCGCGCGGATGGTGCGGCCGAGCTCAAGCAGGGCGTCGGGCGAGCGTTCATCCTCGGGGTATTCCCTGAGGTAGGCTTCGTAGACGGCGGCGGCTTTGGTGAGGGCACCCTGTTTGCGGTGCATGCGGGCGAGGCCGAGGAGGGCGGTCTTGGTGTCGTTGAGAATAACACCGCGGCTGCGGAGCACCTGCCGAGAGGCGATTTCGGCGGCGTCGTAGTCGGCACGCTCGGTCATGGTTGCGCCGAGCTTGAGCATGCTCTGAATTTCGCTGCCGGGGAGCGGCTTCGCGGCGAGAAGCGCGGCGACCGGGGTCGCGGGAGCGGCGGTGGGGCCGGTGCCGGCAGGGGCGGTGTGCTCGGGCGCGGGAGCGGGAGCGGCGGGGGCTGCGGGCGCAGGCGCAGGCGCGGATTTTTCCCCGAGGGCAGCGGATACATCGGCGGCGGGAGTATCGGGCGCGGCGGGTGCCGTGGGAACACGAACGGAAAGGGGCTCCGCCGCCTGACTCGTTTCCACCGCCGCGGTCTCTGGCTCGGCGGACAGGCGGGGGCCGCCCACGAGGGCGAGCACGACACCGGCAAGGCGAGAAGAAAAACGCGGCGGGAAGGAACGAATCATCGCGGAGTTTGGGTGTAGGTGGCGGAGCTGACGGGGATCGTGGCGGGGGTGGGCGCAGACTGCGGAACAGGTGCGATCACATTGACGCCGACGGGCGCGGAAGCTGAGCCAGGAATTTGGAAGAACGGCAGGAAGTCCTCAGGTCGCACGTTGGGACGTGTATCGTCAGGGATGATCGCTGCAGGTGTTGGTTGAGGATTAGATGGCTGCGAGGCGGGCTTGGTGGGATCACCGGCCGCGGCCGAGGTGGCCGAAGGCGGAGCCAGAAGCACGTCGGGCCGGTTGGGCGGAACCGTGAGCGCGGATACTTCGCCGTTGGGAACGGGAGGAGCACCGGCCGGGGACCGCTTGGTCAAATTCGGGGGCGGCAGGGCCTCGCGGAAGCGAAGCATCGGCGCGCCGACGGCGAGCAAGTAGGGCGCGGAATCGGCTGCGCCCAGCCGCCCGGTGGCATGCGTGTGCGTGGGAGCCAAAGCCGGCATGAGCAGCAGCGCTACAAATTGTAGTGCCCTGCAGGAGTCCACCGGCAGATGCGGTGGTTCGCGGTGATTCATTTCGTCGTGTAGGGATGTCCATGGTGGTGGATGGTCCTGAGTGTGCCCGGTGGTATATCGGCGCGACCGGGCACGGCCTTGAGGGAAACTTCAGACGGGGTCGAAGAACGCCGCGGGCACGAGCACGGGCGACCACGGCGGCGCCGGAAGGAGCGGGCGGCCCGGCGCGTCCACGGGCGCGACCGAGCGCATGACAAGGAGCGCATGGAGCCATTTTCCGGGTGCGGGAAGATGCCATCCCGTTTGCCCGCGAAAACGGCGGAGCGGTCGTCGTTAAGACGCCGATCTCGATTTCCTGGAAGCGAAACACGTGAGCGTGGTGCCGAAACCCAACAAAAGCCGCAAGGCTTCCCCCTCCCGCTGAAACTGTCTTTTAAACGCCTGCTGAGCCGTTCTTCGCGGGGTCGAGGAGGCCGCGGAGCCGGCGGCCGACCTCATCGAGCGTGTAGGGTTTTTGGAGGAAATCGTGCTGGCCGAGTTTTTGAAATTCGGCGCGCGACTCGGGGGTGATGTGGCCGCTGATGATGAGGACCGGGAGTTGCGGACGACAGAGGCGGATGACTTTCAGCACCTCAATGCCGGTGGCGCCGGGCATGTTGAGATCGAGGAGCACGGCGTCGTAGACGCGGGAGGAATCGCTGATGCTTTCGATCGCCTCAAGCCCCGAGGCGGCGGCGCTCGTCTGATAACCCTTGCCGGTGAGGGCCGCGGTGAGGAGGGCGCTCAGCGAAACCTCGTCATCCACGATCAGGAGCGATTCGGTGCCGCCCGGAAATTCGCCGCGGGCAGGGGCGGCGAGCAGCACGGGCGTCTCGGCGGCGAGGGGCAGGTAAACGCTGAAAGTGCTGCCGGTGCCGAGCGTGCTCTCGACGGCGATACAGCCGTGGTGGGCGACGACGATGCCGTAAACCACGGCGAGGCCGAGGCCGGTGCCCTGGTTGCCGGGCTTGGTGGTGAAAAAGGGTTCGAAGATGCGGGCGCGCACCTCGGGCGTCATGCCCGTGCCGGTGTCGCTGGCCTGGAGACAGGCGTAGTCGCGGGTGGAATCGACGCCGGGCAGGTTGAGCGTGGCGCCGGATTGAGGGAACGTGTGGAGCGTGATGACGCCGCCGGCGGGCATCGCATCGCGGGCGTTTACGCAGAGGTTGAGGATGATCTGCTGGAGCTGATTCTGGTCGGCGAGGAGCGCGGGGAGACGTTCCTCCAGCGTGAGGGCGATGCTCACGGTGCGCGGGAAGGTCTCGGCGAGCAGGGCGACGAGGTCGCGCACGAGCTGGTTGAGATCGACGGGGGCGAAGCGCACCTCGGCCTTGCGGCTGAAGGTGAGGATCTGGCGGACGAGACCGCTGGCACGCTGGGCGGCGCGATGAATTTCGCGGAGACTTTTCTGCAGAACTGCCGGGGTGGGCGTGCCCTGCTGGCAGAACTCGGCGTAGCCGTTGATGATCGCGAGCAGGTTGTTGAAATCGTGGGCGATACCGCCGGCGAGCGTGCCGAGACTCTCCATTTTATGCGACTGACGGAGCTCGTGCTCGAGTTTCTTGCGCTCGGTGACGTCTTCCCGGAGGCAAAGGAAATTGGTGATCTCGCCGCCGGGATTGCGGAGGCAGGAGGCTTTGACGGATTCCCACACGATGGAGCCGTCGCCGCGCCGGGTGGAGAGTTCGCCGCGCCATTCACCGCCGGCGCGGAGCGTTTGCCAAAATTCTTCGTAGGCGGATTCGGAAGCGTGGCCGTCGCGCAGGACTTGGGTGGAATTGTCGAGGAAGTCCTCCAGGGTGCGGCCGCTCATCTCGGTGAATTTCGAATTCACGTATTGGGCGCGGCCGTCGACGTCGGTGATGACAATGGAGACGGGCGACTGCTCGACGGCGCGGGAGAGGCGGTAAAACTGTTCCTCGGCGAGCCGCTGGCGCGTCATGTCGCGACCGACCGCGCGGATGCCGACGAGGGCCCCGTCCGCCGCCTGAAGCGCGGTCTCCTCCCAAGCGAACCAGCGGACGCCCTGCGCGGTGAACCAGCGTTGCTCGTTGGCGGCGCGGGGTGCGGAGAGTCCCGTAATGAAACCACCGACATCGTCGGGGTGGAGGAAATCGCTGACGGGCATGCCGCGCAACTGGGCGGGGCTGCGGCCGAACTTGCGCGAAAAGGATAAATTGGCCGCGAGAATGAAGCCGTTGTAGTCGCGGGTGTAGGCGCAGTCGGCGCTGGTCGCCCACGGACCGAGGAAATCGGTGGCTGGGGGCCGGAGTGAATCGGTGCTGATGGCGCTCAAGGCGGCGGACATTGGTAAGAGGGTATCGGTGCGCCCGGGGCAAACTTGAGGGCCGGCTCGTGGGCCCGCGCAATAAAGACTACGCGGCGGCGAAGTGCGCGCTCGGGCCAGGGCGGGGGCGAGGTGAAAAGGGAGAAATGGCCCGCGTTATCCGACCAGGCCTTGGAGCATGGCGGGCAAACGCTGAAGGCTGTTGGCGATCGAGGCGCGCGCGAGCCGGCTCTCGGGCCCATCGGCGCCGTAGAGGATCTTCCAGCCGTCGAGTTCGAGCCAGGAATCGGCTTCGACGGGCGGGACTTGTTCGAAACCACCGGTGATGCCGGTGTGGCGCACGAGCTGATCGGCGATCTGCACGGCGGCGGCGAAGACTTGGTGGCGCGGTGCGCGCCCGGGGTCGTGGTGATAATGGACCGCGTGGATGATCTCGTCAGAGACCTTGTGGCCGGTGAGAAAATGCGCGCCGATGCGGCCGTGGTCCCAGCCGATGACTTCGCGTTCGAGCCGGCAGAAATCCTGTGCGTCGGTCGCGGGCATCGTCATGAGGGCGCGCAGTTCGTCGGGGAACGCGTAGGCCATGACGACCTTGCCGACATTGTGCAGCAGGCCGGAGAGGTAGTCGGTGTCGTCGTCGATATGGAGCGAGGTGGAGGCGATGATCTCGCGGGTGAGCATCGCGCTGCCGATGCTGTGATTCCACAGCTCTTTCCACGGGAGATTTTCCGAGGTGGTGCGCTGGAGCTGGTCCAGTTCCTCGATGACGGGGGTGGCCATCGAGAGTTCCCGGATCTGGCGCAGGCCGAGAAAAAACACGGCCTCCTCGATGTTGTTCACGCGGGCGGAGAGGCCGAAATAGACGGAGTTGACCATCCGCAACAGCCGGGCGGAGAGCGACGGATCGCGGCGGATGATCTCAGCGATCTGGGAGTTGAGGCTCTGCTCGGAACTCACGAGGGCGCTGAGGGCGCGGTTGATGCTCTGGAGCGAGGCGAGCTTGGGGCACGCCTCGATCCGACGAACGATTTCCGCGTCGCTATGCGGGACGAAGGTGGTGGGCGCGGCGGAGGCGGTGAGCATGGAGGATTTTTAAGGGCAGGGGCGCAGCCTGAGATGGCGCGGCTGAAGGAGTGATCGGTGCGCGGTGGAGCGGCTTGAGGAGATTCCGTTAAAGCCGCGTGAATTCGCGACGATAGGAACGGCAAGTTCCCGTGTCGCCGGTCCAAATCCAATCTCTGCTCCAACAAGCCGTGACGCACCATCGTGCGAACCGGCTGACGGAGGCGGCGGCGATCTATCGACGGTTGCTGCCGGCGGCACCGCGGCATTTCGACGTCGTCAATCTCGCCGGTCTGGTCGCCTACCAACAACGCCGACTGGGCGACGCGATCATGCTGCTCGGCAAAGCGCAGGTGCTGAATCCGAAGCACGCGGGTTGCGCGATGCACTGCGGTCTCGCGCTGCTTGCCGCTAAACGCGCGCCTGACGCGGAGCAACATCTCCGCCGCGCCGTGGGAATTAAACCGGACTATGCCGAGGGCTGGGAAAATCTGGCTTTTTATCTCAAGACGCAGGACCGACTCGATGAAGCCATCGCGTGCCACGAGAAAGTCGCCGCGCTCCAGCCGGGTTACGCGCGCGGCTGGTTCAACTACGGGCTCACGCTGAGTTTTGTCGGCCGTATCGCCGACGCTCGCGCATGTCACGAGCGCGCGCTCGCGGCAGATCCGCGTTTCGCCCCCGCCCGCTTCGGCCGCGCGCAGGCGCTGCATCAGCAGCATCGCATGGCGGAGGCGGTGGCCGACTACGACACCTACCTCGCGGTCGAACCCGGCGCGCACGACGCGCGGAGTTATCGGCTTTTTGCGATGCACTCGCTCGAGGGTGTGACGCGCCATAGGCTTTTTGAAGAGCATGTGGCGTTTGGCCGCGCCGTCGGGGCCGCGCCGACGCAGCCTCTGGCCAACGATCCCTAGCCCGCGCGCCGACTGCGGGTGGCGATCCTGTCACCGGATTTTCGCGAGCATTCGTGCGCGTATTTCATCGAGCCCATTTTAAGGCACCTCGATCGCGAGCGCTTTGAACTCTATCTTTACCACGACCATTTTCGCGAGGATGCGGTGTCGGCGCGGTTGCGCGGGTTCGCGGCGGTGTGGCGGAATTTTGTCGGCCAGTCGGGTGATGCGGTCGAGATGGCCATCCGCGCGGATGCGCCCGATATCCTGATCGATCTGGCGGGCCACACCGGCATGACCAACCGTATTCCGCTCTTCGCGCGGCGGCTCGCGCCGGTGCAGATCACGTATCTTGGTTACCCCAACACCACGGGCCTGCCGGCGATGGACTATCGCTTCACCGATACCATCGCCGATCCCCTGGAGGACGCAGATCGCTTCGCGACGGAGCGGCTCGTGCGCTTCGCGCCGACAGGGTGGACCTATGCGCCGCCCGCCGACGCGCCTGCGGTTAGCGCAGGGCCTTGTCTGACGCGAGGCCACATCACATTCGGCTGCTTTAACACCCCGGCAAAAATTACCGACTCCATCGTCGCGCTCTGGTCGCGCGTGCTCATCGCGGTGCCGGGGTCGCGGTTGCGGTTGAAGGGGGCGGGCTTCAGCGCGCCGGCCCAACGCGCGCTCTACGCCGCGAGATTTGCGCTCCATGGCGTCGCTGCGGAGCAGTTGGAATTCGTCGAGCGCACCGCGACCAACGCCGCGCACCTCGCATGCTATCACGACATCGACATCGCGTTGGATACGGCGCCTTACAACGGCACGACGACCACGTGCGAAGCGCTGTGGATGGGCGTGCCGGTCGTGTCCCTGGTCGGAGAGCAACACATGGCGCGGGTGGGGGCGAGCCTGCTGGCCGCCGCGGGGCATGCGGACTGGGCGGTGGTATCGGCGGACGCTTACGTGCGCTGTGCGGTTGAGCTAGCCGGTGATAGCGCGCGACTCGCGGCGATCCGCACCGGCCTGCGCGGGGATCTGCTGCGCGGACCGCTGCTCGATCACGCGGGACAAGCGGAGCTTTTCGGCGCCGCTTTACGCCGCACATGGAGCGACTGGTGCGCGCAACAGGAGCCAGCGCTTTGTATTTCCGCCTGAGTAATTTTCCCTAAATAAATAAGCCGTGCGTCCGAATACTAAGCTATGACCGTAACCCCGATTTCCCGCGAAGCCCTGCTCCAAGTCGTCAAGACCCTCCCTGCGGCACCCCAAATCCTCTCCCAACTCGGACGGCTGTTGCTCGATATCAACTCCGACCTCGCCGATATCACCCTCCTGTTGAAGCGCGACGCCGCGCTCACGGCGCGCATCATCCGCATCAGCAACAGCGCGATCTACAACACCGGCCTGCCCTTCGCCTCGCTCGAGGATGCGCTGGCCCGCGTCGGCTACACGGAAGTTTACCGTCTCACGGGTTTCGCCGCGGTCGCGCAACTCGCCGACCAACAGCTTTCGCTCTACGGCGTGGGCGGCGCGCAACTCCGGGAAAACGCCCTGCTTACGGCCCTTATCATGGAGGCCGCTGCCGGCGCCGCGGATCTGGATGAGCGCGCGGCCTACACCGCCGGGCTGCTCCGCTCGACGGGCAAGATCGCCATGGACCGCCTCGCCAAGGGCGGTCGCACCACTTTTGAAGCCGGCTTTAACGACGGCCTCGCTGCCTGGGAAACTTCCTACATGGGCATGACCAACGTCGAGGCTTCGGCGATGATTCTCGATGAGTGGCGCTTCCCCGCCGACACAGTCGAAGCCATTCGTGATCACTACGTGGAGGAGCCGACGTCGTCCGCCCTCACGCACCTGCTCAATCTCGCCGCCGGCGCCGCCGATCGTCGCGGTCACGGCCTGCCGGGTGAGAATCGCTATTGGGAAGCCACGCCTGCGAAATTTGCCGCCGCGGGCCTCAGTCCCGCGGAGTTTGAAGCGGCGCTCGTCCAGGCCTGGGAGAAATTCCAATCCCTGCGCTCTGCCGTGGCGTGAGCCATCGGACGAATAAATTTTGAATTAACCGGCGGCCGTTCGAGCTGCCGGTTTTTTCGCGTAATTCCCATCGCGATTCTCGAGGCGGGAAAAGTTTGCCGCTGATTTTGAGAGGCCGCGTTTACGTTCAGGTAAAATCAGGTCTTTGGGAATTTAATCCGTTTTTTCCTATTAACCGACAGCGACTTAATAAATCTCGATTAGTGACGGCTCAGAATTTGCAAGGTGAGTGGCACCATGTCCACTGCCACGTTCCCGGTGCCGTCTGCCCCATCAAGACTCCCGCCTGCGATAAACAGTTCGCCCTTTCGATCCGAAGCCGAGCGACGCGCTTCACGGGCGCTCGCCCGGCTGCGTCGCACACTTTCAATGCAGTCCGCGGCGCCGGACGGCCCGGCTGATTGGGCGGCGCTCGAAACCGAGTCGATGGCGGCCTCGGCGGCGGTCGCCGATTTACCGCGGAAGCTACAGGGAAGCGCAGTGGTCACAGAGGCGCTCGAAGCGGTGCGCACGCTCACGCTTATCCGCAGCAATGGAGGATCGGCGCTGACGACGGTTCAATCTCCCTCCGTCGCTCATGCGACCGGGGGTTGGCCCGCGCTGCTCGCGTCCATGCTGGCGACGCCGGCTTGGTGCGGGTGCGAAGTGCCGTCGCTGGACCAGGTTCCGGACTGGCTGTGGGGAGATTACGCGGCCTGGCTCTTTGCCCACCCGCACGAGTTCACGGCGGTGGGTGAAGCCGAGCGGTATTCGACGCATACGCCCCGCCATCTCGAAGTGTTGGCGCGCTGGGTGGAGCGCAACGCCGCCTCCGCCGCGGTTGCCTCCGCAGCCGAAGCCTACGAGAAGGGGGCGGCGGTGATGCCGCTGTGTTTTGCGCCGAAAAATTTTCGCCGGTTGGCGGAGTTGCGCGGCGCGATCCTCTCGCGCCACGCGCAGGGCCAGGGCGTCGTGGAGGGAAGCCTGCTGCGTCCACGCGCCGGTCGTCCTCTGCGGGTCGGCTTTGTGGGGGAACATTTCGGCTCCTCTGGGCTGAACCGTGCGTTGCTGCCGCTGTTTGCGGATATGGATCCGCTGGAGTTTGAGACACTGCTTTTCTCTCTCAACGACGTCGCCCCGGCTGTCTGCACCCGGGCGAAGGAATTTCATGTGCTGCCCGCGGAGGTCGCGGCGCAAATTTCCCTTTTACGCGAAGCGATGCTGGACGTGCTCGTGTTCACCGGCGAAGTCGGGGTGAAGGCGGATGCACTCACTCGCGTGGCGTTGGAGCGGGTGGCACCGCTGCAGATCGTCGCACCACGCAACGGCCTCACCTCGGGCCTGCCCGAGATCGACGTCTACCTTTCGGCAACTCTTCCCCCCACCGCGGAGTCCGGCGCGGATTTTTCCGAGCGCGTGGGTCTGGTGCGCGGACCTTCGGAAATTTTCGCGCTCGAGGCGACGCGCGGGGACGCCATCGAGCCCGTGACGCGCGAGGCCTTGGGCCTGCCGGCGGTTGGCGTGGTATTCTCCGCATTAGTGACCCCCCGCGGAGTCTCCGCCGAAACGGCTAGCACTTGGGTGAGGGCGCTCGCAAGCAACCCGGGCGCAAGGCTTCTGCTCGTGCTGGCGGCGCCGGCCGAGAAGGCTCAGCGACTCGGCCACCAGTTTGAAACCATTCTGAAGGAGCACGGGGTCGAGTCAGACCGCGTGGTGCTTTTGCCCGTGCGCGAGGATGCGGACGCTCGCGGCCTGTTGCGGGTGGCGGACGTCTATCTGCATTCTCTCGAGGGATTCGACGCCGTGTGGGTGGCCGAGGCGCTCATGCTGGGCCTGCCCGTGGTGGCTGCGGCCCGCCCCGACGCGCCGGATCGCGATGCGCCGGCGCGCCTGTTGAGCCAGGTGGGTCTGGCCGAGTTTGCGGCGACCGACGCCGCGGGTTATGAGACACTCGTCGCATCTCTGGCAGCCGATGGCGCGCGCCGGACACGAATCCGTGGACAGATTAACGAAGCGGTGGAAGCGGGGCCGGACTTTCTTGACACCCTCGCGGCCAGCGATGCGTTCGGCGCCCTGCTCGAAACCGCCTACGACGAATTGTGCGCGCTGGAAACGTGCGCGTTTCGCGCCCAGCGCGAGCCGCTCCGCTGCTTCAGCGATGACGACGCCCGTGCCGGCATCGAGTCGGCCCAGAATGCGCGACTCCGCGACGACATGGAATCTGCGATACACGAGGCCCGGCTCGCACTGCGGGCCGATCCCGTGAACGCTGATGCGCGCGCTCTCTACGGTCAGTTGTTGGCGACGACCGGCCGGCCCGGCCGCGGGGTGGTCTACCTGCTCGCGGCCGTGCAACGCCGCTCCGGCGATGCCAAGGTGTGGCTTGCGCTGGCGGAAGCTCTGCGCGCTGACGGCCAGATGAACGAGGCCGTGCAGGCCTTGGAATCGGCTTTGCGCGCAGACGAGGAAAATGTCGAAGGCTGGCTCCTGTTGATGGACCTGGCCGAAGGCGCGGGCGCGACCGACCTAGCCACTGAAGCTCTGAACGCACTGAAGCGGCTGGCTCCGGGAGATCCCCGCGTGGTCGCCCTAAGCTGACGCCCACAACCACTCAGACCGGTCATGCGCATCCTCTTCGTCACCGGCTCGTCCGCTCGCTACATGGCACCGCCGCGGCTGGCGGCGGAGCAGGTGAACTGCGGGCCCGATTGGCCGGATCGCGACATCGGCGGCTATGTGCTCTCGCTGGCGACCCCGGCTGGAGACATCGATCTCGCCGCGATCGCGGCCAAGCTGCCCGGCGAGCAACACCCCGATGCGGTGGTCTGTCTGGTGGATTCGTCTTGGCGCTGCACTCCGCGCAATCTACGCGCGTTTTCGTGCCCGAAGATTTTGTTGATGGCCGATACCCATCACCTGCGCGGGCCCCTCACGGGCATGATACGCTACGCGCAGAGCGAACCCTTTGACCGGGTGGTCATCCTCTACAACCGTCATCACGCCGACATTTTACGCGAGGCGGGTCTAACCAAGCTAGCGTGGTTCCCGGGACTCACTTTTCCCCATGGTGATGCCCTGGTGGCCGCGGCGCGAGAGGCGGAGCGGACGGCGCGCGTCGCCTTCGTGGGACAAACCGGAATTCGTCACCCGCGCCGGATCAACCTTCTGTCGCAACTCGGAGCAGGCGGCCTGCCTTTGGCGTCCAAAGAGGCATCGCAACGCGAGGCGCTCTCTTTTTACGGAAGCTCGCTGGTCGGCTTTAACGCGTCGCTCAACGGTGATCTCAATTTGCGTGTGTTTGAAGTGCTGGCGAGTGGCGCCATGCTGCTGACCGACAAACTCGCCGCCGCTTCCGGGCTGGCGGATCTGTTCCCATCCGGACGCGAATTGGTTACTTACGGTTCCCCCGCCGAGTTGCTGGCGCACGCCACGCACGCGCTGGCCCATCCCGAAGAGACGCTCGCAATCGGTGCGGCCGGCGCGCGCTGGTTCGACACCCATTTCAATGAATCAGCGCGGCAGCGCGCGTTTGCGGAATTGGTTTTTGACGGAACGGAGCAACCGCAATTTGCGCTTCAGCCGCAGGCGCCCGTCGCCGTGCGTTTAACGGCCACCGATTCATCCCGGCACTTGCTGCTCACGACCGGCTACGAAGCGGTGCAGGAGTTGCATCGCAATCTCGACCAAGTCGCGGTTGCGCTGGACGAAAGCGTGCCGGAGGAATTTGCCCGCATGTGTGCGACCCTGCCGCGAGTGGTGGTGACACGCGGGCTGCCGGCACGGGGAACGCGCACGGATTTCCTGGCCGTGGGGCGCGCGCACTTTGGTTCCGCTCTGTTGGCCGGCGCGGTGCAGGTGTGGTTTTGGGAAGCGACGGAGGCCGATCGCACAACGCTTGCCCGCCGCTGTGCGAGCATGGGCTTGGTGCCGGTGGCCGGCGCGATCCCCGGAATTTTTTCACGACTCCAAATCAATTCGCATAAAAATCGCGGCGCCCTCGCGCTGACGATGCTCGGGCGAGGTGATTACGGCCAGGCGCTCGCACATGCGCAGGCCGAACTGGCGGCGAACCCGCGGTCGGTCGACGCGTCCTTGGTGGTCTTCGAACTCGCGCGCGAGATGGGGAAGGACGCGGTCGCGCGAGAGCGCCTGGCTCAGCTCCAGAAGCTCGCGCCGCATCACCCGCGTTTGCGAGAGCTGTCGCAGGGGGTCCCGTCCCCGGCTCCGCGTTCGCAGCGGGCGGCCCGGCTCAGTCGGTTCTCTCGGGCGCACTTGGATCAGAAAAATGGGAAGGAAGCCGTTTTCGCGGCGCAGGAGGCGCTAGGTCTCGATGCGCAGTCCGCGGAGGCGTATTTTGTGATCGGCGTGGTTAAAATTGGGGGAGGCGCACCGGTGGAGGGCGTTGCTTTCCTGGGCCTGGCGACGCGTTTTGAACCGGAAAATGCGGAATACTGGTTCGAGCTCGGCTCGGCTCTGCGCGGGGCAGGGCGGCTGCCCGATGCGCTGGGGGCATTTTTGCACGCCGTTTCCCTCAGCCCGGAAAACGTCGAGACACACCTCGCTTTGGGTGAGGCTGCGCTCGCGCACGGCCACGGCGAAATCGCCCGCGCCGCATTTGCCGGGGTGCTCCGGCTGCGGCCGGGTCACGGAGCCGCCACGCGCTGGCTGCTACCGGCGGAGTCGCTGGCGAACGATCCCTCGCTGAAGCGTCCCCGTGATCTGCTCATCGCGCACACGGAGGTGACGCGTCTCCAGGGCACGGGCGTGCTTTTGCAGCGCTACTTTCCTGGGTCGGATGATTTTATCACGCTGCGCTCGCGCACGCTTTATCAGGGCAAGGTCGAATTTGGCGGCGTGCACTTCTCGCTCGATCTCCCGGGGCTTCCCGAAGCCGCGCGCACGAAGATTGTTCGGCTATTGCTGTCGCCCTACCGCATCCGACGGATTTTGGCGGTTCCTTTCTTCGCGACGGACTTCGTCCACGCCCTGGCCGCGCACGAGATTACCGGGGCGCCGCTCTGCACCTACGTGATGGACGATCAAACGGTTTTCAGCCGTGAAGTGCCGGACCGGCTGGCACGGGAGCTGTTCGCGGCTTCCGATCTGCGCCTGGCAATTTCGCCCGAGATGATCGCGAGCTATCGCAGGCATTTCGACGTGTCGTTCGGGCTTCTACCCCCGCTGGTGACTAACCGCGAAAGCGAGTGCCCCAACTGTTGGAGCGCCGCGGTGCGGCCGGAGACGCACGCTGCGATGGTCGGCAATATTTGGTCGGCGGAGCAGTTCGCGCAGGTGCGGGCCTTCACCCGCGCGGCGGGCCTCACGGTGGATTGGTTTGGCAACGCCAATGTGCCGTGGCTCCCGCAAGATTCTGCGGAGTTTCAGCGCGATGGCATCGTCTGCCAGGGGTTCCTGCCCGAGGAACAGCTCGCACGGCGGTTGGCGACCTATCCCTTTGTCGTCATCCCCAGCGGCTCGCTCGACGGCACCGAGAACAACGAATGGCTCACCCGCCTGAGCATCCCGTCGCGGATGGTTTTTATCCTGACGAAAACTCTCACGCCGATGTTGGTGCTCGGGAGTCCGGAGACGGCGGCGGCGCGGTTGGTCGAGCGTTGCGGGCTCGGCGTGTCGTCGAACTATGATGTGAACGACGCCCGGGAGAAAATCGCCGCAATCACCGCGCCGGAGAACCTCGCGCAGCGCCGCGAAAATTTCCGCCGCGCTGCGGAGTGTTTCGTGATCCCCGGCTGCGGCGAATGGATCTGGCGCTCGCTGGCGAAGGGTGAAGCGCAGCCCGCTCCCTTCGACGAACTGTTCGCCGCGACCCTAGTTTCGGAAACGCCGCACGACGGATTCGCCCGCGAGCACGCGTCGCCCGAACCCGCCGGGAGCGAGGCCCTTTTGTCGCCATGATCGCCTCACCGACTTTGCCAACCACTGTGCCGGCGCCCGCCCCCGCGCCGGATGCCGCGGAGCCCGTCTCACCGCCGCCCGCGCGCCGTTCGCTGCAGGAGCGACTCGCGGAAATCGGCTTCAAGCTCTTCGACGCGGCGTTGATGGACAGCTTCCTGCCTCCCGACGAACCCCGCCAGCGGCCCGGTGCCGATATCCGCGGGGCTGTCCGTTACCTTCATCGGGAACTGCGCGAGTTTGGCCCGATCAGGAACCAGCTCGTCGGGGTGGAGACGATGGTGCGGGCCGTGCCGCAGCAACGCGCGCTGCTAGTCGTGTGGGCTGAGTTGCTGGAGATCACGGGCAACAAAAAGGAGGCGGCGGCGAAAGCCCGCCAGGCCCTCGCGCATTTCTACGACGACGTTTACACGCAGACCCTTTTCATGCGCTGCGCCGGGCAGGAGAATTTTCACGCGAAGGCGCAGGACCGTTTCTGCGCGCATCCGTTCGAGAATTTCGAAATCTACAGCGACGGCGCGGTCTTCCCGTGCAACTGCACGCAGGTCCCGTTTCCCATCGGCAACGCGCACAAGCAGGACGCCAAGGCCATCTGGAAGTCTCCCCGGGCCGAGGCGGTGCGGGCGTCGATTTTGGACGGTTCGTTCCGCTTCTGCAGCCCGATGACGTGCTACAAGCGCTTCAATCTGCCCAAGCGCTCCGAGCATCCCGAGGAATTTGCCCGCCTCCAGAAGATCGGAACCGGAGGCGCCGAGCCGCCCAAGCATCTGAATCTCTCGTATGATCTCTCGTGCAATCTTTCGTGTCCGTCGTGTCGCAACGGCCGGATCATGGCCGGCGGTGATCAACGGCAGAAACTCGAGCACGTGCGCGACACCGTTGTGCTGCCGCTGCTCGAAGACAAAAAGGCGGAGACGGTTTACATCACGGGCTCGGGCGACGCGTTCGGCAGCCCGCACTTTCGCGGCATCCTCAAGCAGCTGTGCGATCCGAAATTCGCGCATGTGCGCATCACCCTCGGGACCAACGGGCAGTTGATCACGCCGCGGCTGTGGCGGGAGTTCACGCCGCTGCACGCGCGCTTTCGTGACATCACCGTCTCCATCGATGGCGCCATTCCCGAGACCCACGAGCGGCTGCGGCGCGGCTCCACCTGGGCGCGTCTGCAGGAGAGCATGGGCATTCTGCGCGACGCGCGCCGAAGCGGGGCGATTTCCCTGCTCATGGTGAACATGGTCGTGCAGCGCGATAACTTCATGGAGATGCGCCCGCTGCTTGCGCTCTGCAAAGCCTGGGCGGTCGATGGCATCCGGTTCTACCGCGTGCGCCAGTGGGGCAACCAGATGCCCGACCTCTTCATGGCCAGCGATGTGGTCAATCCCCTCAACCCGCGCCACGCCGATTTGCTTGCCGAGCTCGCGCACCCCGATTTCGACGACCCGATCGTGGATCACTACGATATGTATGAACTCATCGCCCGCGCGCAGACCGCGCGGCGCGAGCGTGCCGCGCAGTCTCCTGACCCGGCCCCCGCGGCCGACGCTGTTTCCACTCACCTCCTTACTTCATGACCTACGACTACATCATCATCGGCGGTGGTATCACCGGCATCACGGCAGCTCGGCTGCTCCAACTCGCAGGCGTCGAGCGCGTGCTCGTGCTAGAGGCCGCGCCGGAAATCGGCGGGCTCTGCCGCACCCGGGAAATCAACGGCCATGTGCTCGACACCGGTGGCGGCCATTTTCTCTGCACCAAACACCCCGAAGTTTACGACTTCGTCTTCGGCCACATGCCGAAGTCGGAATTCAATTATTTCAACCGTGTGTCGCGGATCGAGGTCGAAGGGTGCGAGACGGATTACCCGCTCGAGAGCAATCTCTGGCAACTTCCGGCGGCGCTGGCGGCCGAGTATCTGCGCAGCGTTTCCGCCAATGGCGAGGCCCGCGGCCTGCCGGCGCCGGCTCACTTCGAAGACTGGATTCGGTGGAAGTTAGGCGACCGCATCGCGGAAACCTACATGCTTCCTTACAATCGCAAAATCTGGGGCGTGTCCGCGAGTGAGATGGACGTCGATTGGCTGCACAAAATTCCGCGGCTCGACGTCGCGCAGATCGCCCGCGCCTGCGAGCAACGCGCCGCCGACCGCGCGCAGATGCCTTCCCACGCCGGTTTTTATTATCCGAAGGTCGGCGGTTTCCAGCGGATCTTCGATGCGATCGCGGCGCCGGTCCGGGACTGCATCGCCACACGCACGGCCGTATCCTCGATCGAGCGCTCGGGCGATACGCTGCTGGTCAACGGCCGCCTGCGCGCCCGCGCGGTGATCAACACCGCACCCTGGCATACGCTCGCGGCGTCGCCGGTTTTCGACCCCGCGACGCGCGAGGCCATTGCGCGCCTGCGGCACAATCAGATCGTGGTTTCGCTCCACGAGGAAAACTACGGGACCGACGCCCACTGGCTCTACCAGCCCTCCGAATCGCTGCGTCACCACCGCTCGTTCTTCATTAAAAATTTCGCTCCGCACAGCGCGGCCGGCGGCCTTTATCGCGAGACGAATCTCAAACGCTGGCAAGCGGGGCAGGGTGAGCTCTACGCCGAGACCAACGAGCACGCCTATCCGATCCCCACGCTGGGTTGGGCACGCGACATCTCCGCGGTGCTGCGCCACACCGCGCCCCTGGGCCTGCACGGCCTGGGCCGCTGGGGCCAGTGGCAGTATTTCAACTCCGACGTCTGCATCCACGAGGCCATGCAACTCGTGCAACGGCTCGGCCACGCACCCCACCGCGCCGCCGCCTGATCTCGCATGAACATCCCTTCAGACGTCTGTCTCCTCATCGCCGACCATGGCATCGGCGACCACTACATCGTCGCCGGCTTAGCGGAGGCCGTGCGCCGCCGTCACAACGTGCATGTGTGGATGGCGGGGCGACCGCACCTCGGGTTTGTCACGGGGCTTTTTCCGAGCGTGGAGCACTACTTTGACTGGCCGGCCGACGCGGATGGCGCGGCGTTGGGCTCGTGGAAAATCGAAGGCGGGAAAATGTTCTATGCGCATTTCCCGAAGCTCGAGCTGATGCGCGCGGTCGGCTACGGGGGTTTCCATTTTCTCGACGCCTACCGCTGCCGGCTCGACCTCCCGGCCGAGACGCAGCTCAGCCGTGCGAAATTGCCCTCTCCCAGAGAGGTGTCGCAGGCGGGCGCCCGCTTGCAGGCCGAGGGCTTTACACCCGGCCGCAGCGTGGTGTTGAGCATCGAGGCGCGCTCCACGCCGACCGATGGGATCGACGCGACATTTTGGACCTTGCTGGCGGAAAAGCTTCAGGCGCGGGGGCTCGACGTGCTGGTTAACGCCGCGCCCACCACCCAGGTCCCGGCGGGCCTGCGGTCGCTTGCGGTGCCGCTCGCCGAACTCCGGGAGCTGGTGCAGGCGGCGGGTTTTGCGTGCAGCGTGCGGAGCGGCATTTCCGATCTCGTGAGCAATCTCCGTTGCCCGCAGGCGGTGATTTATCCCGACGTGCGCTACTGGTCCGGCCCGTTGTTTGAAGGCACGACATTGAGCCGCTTCGGACTTTTGAAATCTCCCCACGAGGTCGTGCTCCGGCGTGATTACACGCAGGAAGAGGTGTCCGCGCTCGCTGACTATTTTGCAGCGCGGGTGGTGCCTAAACCCTATATTGAATCAACCTTTAACTCCAAATTTACCCCTCAGTGTTTGACGGGGATAAACAAGTAATGCCGTAGTCGCTTCTGCTTTTATTCTCTAACCTAAAAATATGAAAAAAATAATATTCGGATTGTTATGCACCATTATCGCCTGCGCCACTGCCGCGGCTGCAACTTTCAATCGCCCTCCGGCAGGCCAAGTAAAAGGGGCGAGGATTTCCTATAATGCTTCGTCGTCAATTTTAGTGGGTGTCGGTTATGGCGATATAAATAGCAGCTATTGGGAGGTGACAGCGTCCGACCCTCTTGTTGCCACTGGATACACTTTGACGGGGTTGTCCTCGTCCACGAACGGTGTCTTTCAGTATATATATATATTGATGGAACGAACTCTGTGCTTCCCTTTGTAACCCTGAAAAACAGCACAACCGCTCCATCTTGGAATACCGCTAACATGGGGTGGAATAACGGCGTTGATCGTTGTTTGTGGGCCGTCTGGATCACTCCGGCAGGGGCTGTATCAAATTTTAACTGTCCAGACGACGATTCATATCAAGTAAACATCGGGACTGTTTTTTCTGCAGCAAATTCGGCGAGCACGACATACCCTGTATGGACTACCTTTAATTGCACCAACTTCCTGCCGGCCAATGCAAATTACGGACGTATTACTTCGTCAGTTTGGTGGACTTCTGGAGTGAAATGGGCCTCTTGCCAAGTTGCCATTCAGCCGAACGGTTCCCTATCCTATGCGAATTGGGCAAATGGTGTTGCCAATGCTACAGCGCAGGACTGGGCGTGCTTTCCCCGAGGTCTAACCAAAAGTATACAATATCTTACCTACGCCCCTACCAGCTCTGGAACTATTGAAATATATATTACCGGGTATCGTATCGAACGCTGATTACGTGGCCTATAGTGATAGCCGAAAATTCTTTGCACCAAGGTGAAAATTCTCACGGTTCCAAGTTCGAACACAGGACGCAGTATCGGAGATGTGTTTCTCGCTTTGTTTAGCGCGAGCCAGCTGGCTAGGAAGGCGGCGCCGGTTTCGTTCCTGACGCATACGAATCATACCGGGGTGACTTCCTTTTTTAGGAAGTCACTCGACCTGATGATTTTTTCGGATTCGGCCGACCAACATGCGCGGCATTTGAACGCGACAAATATCCATTGGAACAGCGGGCCGTGGGAAGAGCGATTTCCCGATATCAGTAACCCGTGGAGATATTTCTTAATGAACGGCGTCGCACCGGGTGAAATCAGTCTCGAATTGCCCAAAGTTTCGCCGCGAGTCGGGTCGCGGAGCATCGTGATCTTTCCCGAGCGGAGTGATAACCATCGGCTGAGCGACGCACTCTTTGCCGACTTTATCGAGCGGGCCGCGGCGGATGGGTTTACGATCTATACCAACTGCTATCTCAACAGTAACTACGTCGTGAGTCCTGCGCTTCCCGGAACCGCTCCGCTCGCGCAACTTAGCCTCGGCGAGATCGTCGCCATCGCCAGCGACCCCAGCAATATCATCGTGGGAACGCGATCGGGCCTCTTCGACGTCCTATACTTTGCGCTGCCACCCGAGGCGGCGCGGTTGGTTGTCCTCTACCCGCCGGAGCCGGCATGGATTTGGTCGGCCGCCCGGCTTCATAATGAGGCCATGCGGAAAAAATTTCCTGACCTCTATCTTCATCGAGAGAACGTAGTGGAACTTGAGATCGGCAACTTTAGCGCAGCGGTGCTCGCGGGCCATGCAGCCTGAGCTATCAATGCCCGACACGCTCTTGCCGGTGTCGTCGTTAAAATTGCGGCGGCGGGAGGGAGAACGGCGCCGCGTGCGCGTCTGCTATTTCAACACGTGGGCGGGCGGGCTGGAAGATGTCGCGCCTTACTTGGCGCGTCTTCCCCAGCTTGATTTGCGGCCCCTGATTTCCGACCGGAGGGATGAAGCTTTGCTGAAAAAAGCGCGGCTCGACTGCGACTGGTATGCGGAGAATGCCCGGTGCTTCGGAGCGTTGCAGCACGAGGAGATCGAATTTCTCCCGGCGTGGGCCACCGGGCAGGCCGGTTTGCTCGAATTGGCGAAGGCGCCGCGCGCGCCGGGTGAAGAGCGCTGGCTCATAACGATGGGGCATCAGCCGCAGGCGCTCGGAGCGCTCGCTGGGCGGGTGTTTGCGTTGCTCGTGCAGTCGGGGGTGCGGCACCTTTTTTACGCCTTTGACGAGGCGAGCCGGGCGATGGCCTGCTTCGGCGACATCGCGCCGCACCTCGATGTTTTGATTCACGACGAGGCCCCTATCGCTCCGGCCGGGGCGGCGCGACTGAAGGCCGACTGTCGCACAGTCCATCGGAGCTGGGTGGCAAACGTGGTGCCGTTTGCGATGCCGTTCAATGAGACGCCCGAGGAGAAAATTTTGTTTCTCGGTTCGCAGCTGGGACTCACGCCGCATCGCCAGCGCCAGATCGATTTTCTGAGACGGAAATTCAAGGACCGATTTGTGGCTTCCTGCGATCACTCAGTGGCCGTCTCGGACCGCGATGCGCTTGGCCGCTACAAAGTCGGGCTGTGTCCCGAGGGTAGAAAGTTTGCGACGCGGGCAATGGCGGCGACTCACACGGATCGGCCCTTTTGGTCGGGTTGTCTCGGGCTTGTCCCCGTGAGTGAGGATTCAAAACGCGGCGGGCGCTTGCAGGAGTTGCACAATGCGAAGCTGATTCTGCGCTATCCGCACGGCGATCTCGTGGCACTCGCGGAGTGCTGCGAGCGGGCCTTGGCGATGCCGAACGACGAGCGGCGGCGGATTTACGATCATTTCAACCGGCACGAAACCGTGGGCGCGGTGGTGGCTGAGATGATCGCCGCGGCGGCGGTGCAGGCACGGACCGAAGCGGTCGCCTAAGCGCGAGAGCGTGTCATGCGCGCCGAGGATCTCTGCCGGGGGAAGCGGCGGGATCTGCGGGCCTGCCGAAGCGCCGCACGCCTGCCGATCCGGCGCGCCCGGAGGTCGCGCCGCTACCTTAGGAAAAGTGCGTGAGAGGCGCTAGGCTGACCCCGGGGTTTTGCCATGCATGAGCGCGCTCAGCTCGGCGAATTCGTCGAGCAGCATTTGCCAGAGCACCGCGTCACCCTCGATTGGGGGCACAAGATGGGGCATGAGTTTCAGAGCGAAAGCGCCGAGCGCGCGGCCACCCTCGGCATCGGGCACGAGTGGCACGAAGGCGGCGGCGAGCGCGGTCGGTCCGCCCTGTGCGAGTGCGTGGCGGAGGTCGGGAAGCGCCCGGTGGTGGCGTTCCCCAATGGCGCGGAGCTGCGCGAGCGCCTCAGGCTGCGCGGCGGGCTCGGGCGTGAGGGAGGCGAGGGGAGCGGTCTTCACGCCGCGGGCGGTGGTGATGAAAAATTCGGTGGGATGCACGACGGTCGTGCCGCGTGGGTGGGCGCCACGATCGGTGACGCTAAACACGTGCGAAGCCGTGCGGGCGGCGAGCCGCGCGTCGAGTTCGCGTGGGTCGCCCCGAGCGAAACACGGCACGGTCTCGGTGTAGTTGCCGGGCACGAGTGGCAGGGTAACGGTGGGATCGTAGCGGGACTTGGCGTCGAGCGTGGGATCGGCGTCCGGTTGATGACGGCGGGCCTAATTCGCCGGATCGAAGGCGAGATCCATGCCGAAAAGATAGATCGGATCGCAACCAAGATGGTGCGCGAGTCGGAGCGCGGTGCAGACGCAGCTTTCGGCGACGGCGAGCGCGGTGCGAGGCACGCCGCGGGTGGCGAACCAGTCATGGGTGACCTGAGGGCCGGAGAGGAAAAATGTTTGCGCGGCGGGTAACGCCGTCTGCCAGGCGGACGGGCTCACGCTGGCGAGGACGGCGCGGACGGGAAGATGCGTGGAGGGCAGGCATTTCTCGGGGACTTTGGCGGCGTCGATGGAGACGGCGAAATCGGCGGCGACGCCGTGGCGGGCGAGGGCGCGGAGCGCGGAGTCGGCGGAAAAAATTACGGCACGATCTGCGGCCGCTGCGAGGGCGGGGAGGGAGACGTCGAGCGATGGTCCGGCGCCGCAGATAAAAGCGGGGAGGCCGTGCAACGCACCCGCCCACGCCGCAGGAAGGCGCTGACCGATGTAGGCGGGCGCGTTTCGCAGGACGTGTTTTTGCCAGATAAAACCATCTTTTTGCCGCGTGAGGCGGGTGCCGTGCGCGCTTTCGAGCGCGGGATGGGTGGCTTCAATGATGGCCGCGTAGGCAGAACCGTCGGTGCCGGCCGTGACGTAGAGCGGTGGCAGATGGCGCGGATCGCGGCGGAGGAAGCGCTCGACGAGGGCGCTGGGATTGGGCGTGGAAAGCGCGCACCGTTCGAGCATGCCGGTGGGGGGCAGGCGGGGCCTCGTCATCGTGGCTCCACCGAAGGAGATGGCGGTAAGAGCGGAAAAGCGTCGCGTCGAAACCTGCCAAACCGCCGATAACGATACCGGTGGCGGCGCCGGGATAGATATTTTCGACGAGAAAGCGGCTCATGCGCGATTGAGGTGATCGGGTGGACGAAAGCGGGCTGAAGCGTAGTTTGAGAGGGAAAAAGCGCGATGCGCGGAGCTAGAAAATGCGAAGGCCCCGGTGAACAACCGGGGCCTTGCTAGCACAAACAAGAACTGACTGACCTACTGATTGGCGGCTACGTTGGCCGGTCTTGCGACCGATTGCCGGAACCGGGGCCTCCGCAGGACTGTGGTTGATCCGCTTAGCCTGGCCGCCGCACGAAAACGGCGGCCAGGAACGAGCAGATCAGGACAATCCCTGGGCAGGGTTTAGCCGATCAGCTTCAGAGCCGACTGGGCGCTCTGGTTGGCCTGCGAGAGCATCGAGGTGCCGGCCTGCGTGAGGATGTTCCAGCGTGCGAGCTGGGTCGATTCCTCCGCGACGTCGACGTCGACGATGCGACTGTTTGCTGCTTCCAGGTTGGCCTTGTTGACGGTCACCAGTTCGCCGGCGAAGCCGAGGCGGCTTTGCTCCGAACCGTTGGTGGCGCGCATGGTGGCCACGTTCTTGATCGCCGCGGAGATGGCATCGAGCGTGACAGCCGAATCACCGAGGGAGGTGTTCGAGCTGGTCGAGATCGTGCCGACGCCCGTGCTGGAGCTGGTGAGATCACGAGCGGCGATGCTGACGGTGGTGCCGCCATTTTCCGTCACGGCGACTGTGCCGACCGCGGAAGAACCGAACATGGCGACGCCGTTGAACGCTTCGCCGGACGTGTCGCGGAGCTGCGTGGTGAGCGCGGTGAACTCCGAGTCATAGTTGGCCAAGTCGCTGGAGCTCTTGGTAACGTCGGAATAGAGGGTCCGGAGTTCGCTGATGCGTTCCAGAACCTTACCGGCGACCTTGAGGGCGCCATCCTGAGTTTGCAGGAGGGAAACGGCGTTGCCGATGTTGGACGAGACGGCGCCTTGACGGCGGGCCGCAGCGGACAACTTCATCGACACAGCCAAACCACCCGCATCATCGGAAGGGTTGACGATTTTCGAGCCGCTGGAGAGCCGGGTAATGCTCTTTTGCAACATCGAGTTGGACGTAGCGAGGTTGTTGGAAGCAACCGTCGCTGTGTAGTTGGTATTAATCACGACTGACATGGTATTTTCTTTCCTTGATCTGAATGCGACTATCCGTCGTCGCCACGGGCTTGAGGAGACAGCGCAAGCCGCGCTGTTTGAGATAAAATCTCAAAGGGGGGTTCACGCCGCGAAACGGCGTGAAAATTATTTCAAACAACTTTCCGAACACCCTCTTTCCCCTGGGACAAGACAACCGCGAGAAGTCTGTGCCGTCGGCCGGATGACTAGTCCGGCCGCGCGGTGGGAAGGGGCCTCTGAACTCAGCCCTGCAGGAGCTTGAGCGCCGTCTGCGAGCTCTGGTTGGCCTGGGACAGCATCGAGGTGCCGGCCTGGACCAAAATATTCCACCGGGCGAGTTGGGTGGATTCCTCCGCCACATCCACGTCGATGATCCGGCTGGAGGCGGACTCGAGGTTGGCCTTGTTGACCGTCACCAACTCGCTGGCGAAACCGAGACGGCTCTGTTCCGAGCCGTTGGTGGCGCGCATCGTGGCGACGTTTTCGATCGCGGTGGAGATCGCGCCGAGCGTGACGGCCGAATCACCGAGCGAGGTGTTGGCGCTCGTCGAGATCGTGCCGACGCCGGTGGAGGAATCGGTGAGATCGCGGGCGGCGAGGCTCACGGTGGTCGCACCGTCTTCGGTGACGGGCACCGCGCCGGTGGCGCTGGAGCCGAAGAGCGCCACGCCGTTGAAGGTCTCGGCGGCGTTGGAGCGGAGCTGGGCGGTAAGCGCCACGAACTCGGAGTCGTAGTTGCTCTTGTCGCTGGAGCTCTTGGTGACGTCACCGTAGAGCACCTTGAGTTCGCTGATGCGTTCGAGGACTTTACCGGTGACCTTCATCGCTCCGTCTTGCGACTGGAGCAGTGAGACCGCGTTACCGATGTTCGAGGCCACGGCGCCTTGACGGCGGGCGGCAGCGGACAGCTTCATGGAGACGGCAAGGCCGCCGGCGTCGTCAGCGGGGCTGACGATTTTCGAGCCGCTAGAAAGCCGGTTGAGGCTCTTCTGCAGCATTGAGTTCGAGGCGGCCAGGTTGTTTGCGGCAACCGTCGCCGAATAGTTCGTGTTGATGACAACTGACATGGTGATCTTCCTTGATCCTGATTACACCGTCCGTGGCGTTAACGTATCTGAGTGAGCGGCTTCAGATCGCGCCGGTCGTGACATTTGCCTCGACATGGAAAGCTATCGTCGCGCTTTCGCGAAAGCTTTATACCAAAGTTAAAAAATCGTGTTGTGGCCGTGGCGCGCAGGGTGGCGCTCAAGCTTTTTTCCGCTGTGTCGATATATGGACGGGCAATCCCGCCCTCCCACTTTTCACCATGGCCGGCATTCAAGTTTCAGGACTGCTTTCGAACTCCTCCTTTGATTGGAAAGCGATCGTCGATCAGCTCATCGAAGCTGAGAGCGCGCCCGTGAAAAAACTCACGGCCGATAAAACCGACAACACCGACAAGACGACCGCGCTCGGGTCGATCAAGACCGCGCTGGTGGAGTTGCAGGATTCCGTGCAGGCCATGCGCGCCGACAATATTTTCTCCCTGCGCACCGTGAGCAGCAATGTGGCCGCCACCACGTGGAAAACCTCGTCGGCGAGCAACACCCCGGTCGGCAGCTACGCCATCGCGGTGTCGCAGCTCGCCACCAAGGCCAAGCAGGCGGGCAGGCCCGACGTGGGCGCTCCGTTGAGCGCCACCAACAACGTGGCCGGGCTTACCCTCGCCAATCTCAATACCGCCACCGCCGTCACCGCCGGCACCTTCACGGTCAACGGCGCCCGAGTCACGATCGCGGTCACGGATTCGCTGCAGGATGTGTTCAGTGCGATTTCCACCGCCACGGGTGGCGACGTGACCGGAACCTACGATCCGACCGAGGATAAAATCTCGCTGCAGAGCGCCAGCAACCGCGAGGTGCTGTTGGGCTCCACGGTGGATTCGAGTAATTTTCTCGCGGCGATGAAGCTCGCCAACAACGGCGGCGACACAGTCGCGAGTTCGGGCAAGCTGGGCACGGTGAGGCTCTACACGGCGACCGTGGCCAACTCGGGTCTCGCCACCGCGGCCAGCGGCACGGGCGCGTTTTCGATCAACGGCGTCGCGATCAGCTACAACGCCTCGACCGACCGTGTCGCCGACCTGCTGGACCGCATCAACGCTTCGGCCGCGGGGGTCACGGCCAGCTACGATTCGACGAATGACCGGTTTTCGCTGGCGAACACCACCACCGGTGACACGGGCATGAGCATCAACGACACGTCCGGCCTCCTCGCCGCGCTGGGGCTCACGAGCGGGTCGGGCGGCGCTTTCTCCCGCGGCGACAATGCCAGGTTTACCATCAATGGTGGCGCGGCGATCACGAGCATGAGCAACACGCTCGCCGCTGCGGCCCACGGCATCGCCGGCCTGAGCGTCACCGTTGACACCCAATCCGCGCAGACCCTGCAGGTGGCCAGCGACAGTTCTTCGATGGCCACCTACGTGCAGGGTTTCGTCACAAAGTTTAACGCCGTGCAGAACCTCATCGAGCAGAACACCAGGGTCACGGTATCGGGCACGACGGTCTCGGGCGCGGTGCTTGCCGGCAACCGCGAGGTGGAGGGCTGGTCGAAAAGGCTGCGCTCGCTCGCCTTCGACCAGATCGGCGGCCTCACCGGTTCGGTAAAGCGGCTTGATCACCTCGGCATTGATTTCAACAGCACCACCGGTCAGCTCACGATCAAGGAGGCGGACAAACTCGCCACCGCGCTGGCCGACAGGCCGAGTGACGTGAGCGAATTCTTTCTCTCGGCCAATACGGGTCTCGTCGCCAAAATCTATACCGGGCTTACGACGCTGATGAAAGACGACACCACCCAGCAGAACAATCTGGGCAAAGCCAATCTCAGCATCGACGACCAGATCACCCGCTTGCAGGCCAAGCTCGCTGCCCAGCGCGAGACGCTCACCCGGTCATTTATCAAGATGCTCGACGCCCAATCGACTGCGGCGACCCAACAAAAGACGCTCACGAACGCGTTCGATCAGAAAAACAATAATTAACTCTCATGCGCCGCCTCTCCTTTTCACCTCAGCGCGCGTTGGTCGCGATGCTCTCGCTCACTGTAACGGCTCTGCTCCTGCTCGCGACCGGCTGCCAGACGCCGCCCTACGACGATCCCGCGCGCGCCGGCCCGTTTTTCACCCCCGTCAACCATGCCGGCGACCTCTCGCTGCCACCGGCGGTGCGGCGGGTGGTGCTCCTGCCGGTTTATGGCGGCCCGCTGGCCGATGGGGAAACCGCGGCCTCGCTCGACACGGTCTTCGCCACGGAACTCCAACGCCAAAACCGTTTCGAGGTCGTCGTGCTGGATCGCGCCGAATGCCGGCGCCGCTTCGGCGCCGACGAATTTTCCTCTTCAGCCGCCCTCCCGCGCGATTTTTTGCCCAAGCTTCGCCGCGAATTTGCCGCCGATGCTGTCCTCTGGGTCGATCTCACGGCCTACCGCGCCTATCGGCCGCTCGCGCTCGGCGTCCGCGCCAAGCTCGCTACACTAAAGGAAACGCGGCTCGTCTGGACCTTCGACACGGTTTTCTCCTCCGACGACCCCGCCGTGGCCAATGCCGCCCGGCACCACTTCATGGACCAGACCCACGCGACCGTCCCGGCGGACCTTACTCCCGCGGTCCTGCAGTCACCCACGCGTTTTGCCACCTATGTCGCCGCCGCGACGTTTGCCACGTTGCCGCCCGTCGTGCCACCGGCTCCCACAAGTCCGTTGAAACCGCGCTAAAGCTTTCATCTTTCCGACCGATATTCTCCTTATCAACCAACGGCGTTCCCTGTAGCGAACTCATCAGTGGCAGACCGTTTCCTAAACTCGCTTAGCCAATGATCACATCCACCACCTCCACCGATCGTGCCTTGCGCCCTGATACCGTGTCTGTCGCCGGACAGCCTCCCGCCCGTGCGGCCGCGCCCCGCGTTGACACTCTGAACACCGAAAGTGCCGCCGCGCTGCGCCGCGCCCTCGCTGAACAGCCCGAGATCCGTCCCGAAGTCGTCGAACGCGCCCGTGCGCTCGCCGCCGATCCCGGCTATCCCTCGGCCGCCATCATCCAGCGCGTGAGCGAGCAGATTCTCGGCTCGCCCGACCTCAGCGAAGACCAGTCCTGAGCCCGGCCATGTTAGCCCACGGCTACGCGCGGACTTACCGCGCCAACGCGGTGCTCACCGCGAGTCCCGGTCAGCTCGTCCTCATGCTTTATGACGGGGCTTTGAAAGCCCTGGCGATTACGCAGGCGGCCTTTGAACGTCCCGAAGAGGATTTTCGCCGTTATGAAATCATCAACGAGCAGATCCTGAAAGCGCAGGCCATTATCAACGAACTGCAAAGCGGTTTGAATTTCGACGTCGGCGGCGAATTCGCGCGCACGATGCACCGCCTCTACGACTATCACAACCGTCGCCTCCTCGAGGCCAACCTGCGCAAGCAGGTCGCGCCCGTCGTCGAGATCGAACGGCTCATCCGGGATCTGCGCGATGCTTGGGCGGAGATGTTGACCAAGCGGGAGGGCCCGACGGCTCCCGACCGGGTGCGCGGTGTCGCCTAAATCCGTGTCCAGCCCCGCCCACACCTGCGCGCGGTTACTCGCGGCCCTCGAAGATCTGGTTTCGCAGGAAGCGTCGCTCCTCCGTGCCGCGGATTTCGCCGGCGTGCTCGCCACGCAGGAACGCGCCGCCCCGATCGTCGAGCGGCTGGCCGCGTTGGCCCCCGCGGCCCCCACATCGCCGATGTCGATGGTCAACCCCAGCCGAAGCGCACGTGCGCGCAGGAATGGGGCGTCGCCGAACACGCAAAAAGGCGGCAAATCCAGCTCCACACGGCGAGCATATAGCGACAATAC
>JACMRG010000280.1 GCA_014376585.1 Opitutaceae bacterium
CCATCGCGGAAGCGTAAGAGGCGCTCGCCGTCTTGGGGGGGGGGATGTCCTTCGCGACCACGGCGGCGTCGAATTTCTTGCGCAGGGTCTTGATGGTGGTCTTCACGCCGCGGTTACGGGTCGTGAGGCGCGCGGCCTTGCGGGCGGCTTTGATAGCAGATTTGGTGTTGGCCATGGTCGTTGGAGAGATTTAAGCCGGCCAAACACTCAAACGCCCGCCGGAGAGTCAAGGGTTTTGTCGGGGCCAAGCCGCACCCGGCCATGCGCGGACAGGGCCTTTCGGCCCTAGTCGTTTAGGGTCCTTTTTCAGATGGCGCTTGCCGGGACCCGCCGCAGTTTAGGCGCATCCCGTTCGCCATGCACCTATCAAGCCGCGCCCCGTCCAGCCCCACCGCCAACCGCCCGGCAGCGGGCGGTTTCACCATTCTCGAAGTCATGCTGGCCGCGATCGTCATGGTGCTCGGCATTGTCTCCTCTCTCACGACATTGCAGTTCGGCGCACGGGCCGTGGATACCGCGCGCAACACCACGCTGGCCGCCCAGATCATGCAAAGCGAGATGGAGATTCTTCGCCTGCAGAACTGGTCACAGATCTCCGCCATGCCCGCCTCGGCCACCCTCGATGCCGCGACCACCATTAGCTCCGGCTCGTCCTCTTCGCTGGACACCATGCTCAACACGATCGCCAGCCGTTTCACCTGCACCCGCAGTGTCGCCGACATCTCCGGCCGCAGCGATATCAAGTCGATCACGCTCACCGTTGTGTGGAACGGCATCGACGGGCGCCGCCACTCCCTTACCTACCAGACCCGCTACGCTAAAAACGGGCTCAGCGACTATTTTTATGTATCTCACTGAAAAAAACTGGGGCGCGCCCCACGCCCGGCATCCGGCGCGTAAATCATGCGGCCGCGGATTCACCCTCGTGGAGCTGATGGTGGCCGCCGGCATCTCTGGTTTCATCCTCGCCGGCGTTCTCACCTCGTTCACCATGATCGGCCGGAGCGGCTACAATGCCGCTAGTTACAGCATCATGGAGGCCGAGGCCCGGCGTGCGCTCGAGACCTTCAGCGGCGAAGCTCGCATGGCCAGCAACATCACTTGGACGAGTGCCATGAGCGTCACCCTCACCGTCGTCAGCAGCGCGAGCACCTACACGGTCACCTACGCCTACGACGCGTCGGCCACGGGCGCCACGTCGAAGTGTTTCTACCGCCTCCCCGGGACCGCTAGCAGCACCGCATCCCGTCTGATCCTTGTCCGCAACGTCAACGACTTCACCTTCCGTCGCTACAAAGTCGTCAACGGCGTGGACTATACCGCCACCAACGATCTAGAGACGAAACAGATCCAAATCACCCTCCGCTCGATCCGCACCGGGGTAACCGCGGTGGACACATCCAACGCGGTGCTCTCCGCCCGCGTGGTCCTCCGCAACAAATCCGTCACCACCTAAAACCGCCCTCTTATGAACTCTTCATTTTGCCGCGGCTGCCGCTCCCTGCCCGCCGACCGCGAGCGCGGGTCTTTGCTCATCGTCGCGATGCTCCTCGCCTCGGTCATCGGCATCTCGCTCGCCAGTTATATCGCCCTCAATCAGAATTCGCTAAAGCTGGCCAACCGCTCGTTCTACAACAACGGGGCGATGAACATCGCCGAAACCGGGGTCGAGGAAGCCCTCTGGTCGTTTAACCAAGTCACCGCCGGTGTCGCAGCGAGCACCGCGTGGAGCGGATGGGACGTCAGCGACGGCGTCTCCGCCAACCGCACCTTTACCAATTTCACCCTCAGCGGCGGCAACACCGCCAGCGTCAAAGTTTACGTGGACCGCTACAATCCCTCCAGCGGCAGCGTGCAACCCATCATCGCCACGCGCGCCACCATCACTCTGGCCAACGAAACCCGCACCCTGAGCAAGACCCTCGAGGTCCAAATCAAACGCCGCTCCAAATTCTCGATGGGCCTCGTCGCGAAAAACCAGATCACCTTCAACGGCAATACCGCCTCCGTTGACAGTTGGAATTCCGACCCGGACAACAACCCCGGAACGGCTTCCGTCCCCTACGGCACCGGCGTGAGGCACGACAGCGGCAGCGTCGGCAGCACCTCGGTCGCCGTAGGCTCACTCGCCGTCAACAACGCGGACATCTGGGGCTTCGCCTCCGTCGGCGGCAGCTCCATGACCAGTCTCAGCGTCGGCAGCATCGGCACCGTCGCGGCTTTCGGCAGCGCGGCCGGCACCGTGGACACCACCCGTATCGCCACGGATTTCACCGCCAATTTCGACGTCGAACCCGCTCCTTCGGCGGGCTTGACGACGCTCACCTCCATGCCGGCGATCCTCCCTGCGGGCACCTATCGCTATGGCGGTTTGATCTCCGACAGCGTCACGATCAGCGGCGACGTGATCCTCGTTCTCACTGCGGCTGCGGGAAACGACGCGATCAGGCTCACCGGTGGCGACGCCCTCACGCTCACCGTCGGGTCCTCTTTGAAGATCTATACCGCTGCAGATGTGAAAATCGCCGGCAACGGCGTGGTCAATCCCACCTTATCGCCGATCAATGTTCAGATTTGGGGCACCGGTTCTACCACCCAGGATATCCAGATCTCTGGCGGCAGCGGTTATACCGGCATCGTTTACGCCCCCAATGCCACCGTGAAGCTGAACGGCGGCGTCGATGTCAGAGGCTCGGTCGTAGCCAACAACATCATTGTCGTCGGCAATTCTGCATTCCATTACGACGAATCTTTGGCGAATTTCGGCGGCGATAATGCCTACGGCGTCACCCGATGGCGTGAACTCATCACCGCCGCCGACCGGACCCTTTACGCCAGCCGATTGAGCCCCTAAGCAGACGCATCGACACATGGATGTCGAAAGACCGCCGCCCCCGAAATCCGCCCCTCTATTTCTATGTTCAACCCCTCCTCTCAGGCGGTCAAAGCGTTCACACTCGTGGAGATCATGGTCGTGGTCGTGATTATCGGCCTGTTAGCGGTGCTCGCGATTCCTGGTTTCCAAAAAGTCCGCCTGGCTTCCCAAGACAAAGCCGTGCTCAACAATGCCCGCCTGCTCGCCGCCGCCGCCGACCAGTATATGATGCAGGAAGGCGTTACCCAAGTGAGTGCGAGCGCGTTGGTCGGCCCAAGTAACTTTGTGAAGTCGCTCAACTTGGTGGCCGGCGAAACCTACCCGACCGACTACACTCAGGGTGTCCCCATCACCATCAACGGCATTGCCGGAGTGCGAACGATCACCTACGGCATGTAAGCGGAGCCGCGGTCCGGCTCACGACGGCCGAACCACCGGCGATCTTTCGAATCGCGCGAGCACGCGTTGCCGCGGCAAGGCCCATCTGTTCTCGTTCCAACCCCGGGATGGCGGGGCGGGCGTCACCACCCGGCCTTAAAACCCGCGGCCCGCCCCGTGGCGCTAAGGCTCCGAATCGCTTACATTTCACCGTTTCATGACTCGCCGCTCACCCCGCAACAGCCCATATGACCGATGACCGCAACGTCGCCATTAATGCTCGGGAGTTAACAAGCTCTTCTTCGAACCCTAGTCCCGAAATCGCCGGCGCTCCGCCCTACTTCGCCGCCGGCACAAATGCGCCGTTGCCCTCATCGAGATAACGCACGCCGTTGATTTCGACGATCTGAAGATACTGCGACCACGTGCCGCCACCGGGAAGCTCACGGTGCGCGTGGAGCCGTTCCGCCGTCACCCCGCGCAACGGCGGCCCATCGGCCGCTACCAGCGCCTCGCTCAACACGCGCCCATCCATCCGGCCCGCCTCGTCGCGGTAACCGAGCAGCCAGAGGATCGTGGGCGCGAGATCGGTGTTCGCGCTCGCGAGCGGGTTGCGCACGCCCGCGCGGAAATCCGGCCCCGCTGCGACGAGCGTGTTGTGCATATCGTAGGTGCTCAGGCTCGCGTGGTTGCCCAACCGCGTGGACGACGCCGCGAGGTCCGAGGTGTGCAGGCCCCGCGTGCCGTTGGCGCTCTTCCCCTCGCTCCAGCGCAGCGACACGACCAAGTCGGGCGCATCCGGCGAGTCGATGTGTGCCGCCGCGAGCAGAAAGGTGCCTTTGATCGCCGTGCGCGAAAAAATCACCCCGGCCCAATCCTGCGTCTGCATCTGCGCCGCGAGACGATCCACGACGTCCGCGTCGTGGTCCCCTACGAACACCAGTGTGCTCCCACCGTTGCTGACGATCAGGACCTCGCCCGGCTTGAGTCCACCCGGCGCGGCCCGCTTCGCCTTGAACCCCGCGGCGGAGAGCTCGACCGCCACATCGACTTTGCGCGCGATGGTGGAGAACGCATGGTCGGAAACGACGAAAACATCGGTCGTCGCCAAGAGCCCGCGTTTTTCGAGATCCGCGAGCACCAGACCGAGGTTCGCATCGCTGCTCCTGATCGCGGCGAGTGACTGCGCCGAACCGGGGCCGGTGGCGTGTTGGGAGGCATCCGGCTCGGCCAGCCAGAGCAGCGAATAAGGCGGCACGCCGTCCTTCCACAGCGAGCCGATCAACACCTGCGTGGTCCACGCGTCGCGCGCGATTGTGTCCTGCGTCGCCGCTGTGGCGGGAAACGCGCCGTGGGCAGATGCGAGTCTCTTCGCGAGCTCCGCGGGGAGCGTCGCGCCCTGAAAGACGACCGCCGAGGCATCCGGTTTATCCGCCCGCGGCGCGCGGTCGTGGAGTAGCGCGACTTGTTTTGAGCCGGCGATGGCCGTGCGCAGCCCGCGCGCGTGGAGCAACTCGGCGACCGTGGGCGCGCCGAGGTAATGGCCGGCGTTGATGGCGTCACCTCTTGCGACGGTCGCGGGGTCCTCGATGGCGATGGCTTCCTGCGCATCGATGGCCGGCCGGAAATCGGTGTTGGCGATCACGAAACTGCGGGCGGGATAGGCGCCCGTCGCGATGGCGGTGCCGTTGACCTCGGTGGCGCTCAGGTAAACGGAATGGTGTTGCGCGAAGAAGACTCCGCGCTGCGTGAGCTGCCACAGATTCGGCGTCATTTCGGCCGTCATAAAATCGGGCCTCATGCCGTCCCAAACGGCGATGACGATGCGCCGCGGCTCGGCAGCACAAGCCCCCGCAATCAGAAAAAAAATACAGATGGCGGCCAACACCGGTCGGGATCTCATAAAAGGGGAAAGCATGGGATTCCAATTCGCGTTCAAGCCGAGCCTAACGCCGGTCTCCGCAGGGGCCTGCTGGCAGGCGATGAACGACGCCGCATGCGAACGGATGTGATATCGCCTGCCAGCAGGCTCCCGCGTTGAGGCTGCTTTCAACCTCACCCGGAATCCGCGTTGGAGTAGTCCCGAAAAACCCTCCGCACGCGAGCGACAGAGGGGTTAAACCGGTAAGCGGGCGGGATCAGAACTCGCCGGACACGGTGAGAAAATAGTTCCGCGTCGGGAGCACGTTGAAAAAGCCCGCGTTGCTCTTCAACGAGTCGAGCACCTGCACATGTTTATCGAGGAGGTTGTTCACCTGCACCTTCACCTTGAAACTGCGCAGGAAGCTGTCGTGGAGCTTCTGGCCGTAACCCAGCGCGAGATCGGCCAGCCAGTAGCTGGCGCCGTGGCCGATGTTGCCGGCCGTGGAGGCGTCGTTGGGATTGAGGCTGCCGTCGTAAACCTTAAAGGCGCCGGCATACTTGTCGGTGAGCGAGCCGAAGAAACCGCCGCGCGAATAAAGCACGCCGAGCACCGCCGTGGAGTTAGGCACCGTGGGCACGTCGAGTTTCGATTTCTTAAACTCGGCGCGATTGATCGAGCCGTTGACGTAGGCGTTGAAACCGCCGCCGAGCTGATAGGTGAACTGCGTCTCGACGCCGCTGAACTTCGCGCCGTCGGCGGTGGAGAAGTGGGGCTGGTTCGTAATCGGGTCGGTGATCGTCAGCGGGAAATTTTTGTAGTCGATGGAGTAAACGTCGAAATCCGCGTTGAAGCGGTCCGTTTTATAGACGGTGCCGACCTGGTAGTTCGTGGTCTCCTGCGGCTTGGCCCGGTTGAGTGCGGGATTCGGGACGTAGAACTGGTTGTTGTTCGGCGCAAGAAAGCCCTTGGCGACCTGCGCGTAGGCCGACCAATCGGCCGCGATGCGGTAGTTGGTGCTCAGGTAGGGGAGCGTCTTGGGCGTGGTCTGCTGGTAGTAGAGCGGCGTGCGCGTGGTCTGGTTGACCGGCGCTTCGATCTGGCGCGTGAAACTCACGTATTTGATGCCCGGGTTGATCGTGAGTGCGGAGGTGGCGCGCCAGACATACTCTGCAAACGGCTGGGCCGTCTTCAGGTAGGCCGTCATGTCGTAGGCGTAGCCTTTGACGGTGCTCTTCGGGGATTTGTTGGCGAGGGGATCGTAGTCGAGCGCTTCGGCGCGGGTGTAATCGATGCGGTATTGGTAACGGGGATTGCGGGTGTTTTCCCACCACACGCCGGTCTTGAAGGTGCCGCGGTCGTCCTCGTGCGAGAGGAGAAAATAATTTCCCCAGGCGCGGTAGCGGTTGACCTTGATCGCGCCAGTCATGCTCGTCGTTGCAAAAACCGAGCCGAGCACGGCCGACTCGTGGCTCTCGTTGTTATAGGCGTAGGTGTAGAATTTATCGGTGAGCTGCCAGCCGCTCGCAAAGTCGGCGTCGAGCGCGAGGTAATACATGTCGGCCTGTTTGGCCTGGTAGTTGTAGCCCTTGAAATCGGTCTTGGCCGGATCGCCGCCCAGGCCGTAGTTGCGGCCGAGCGTGTTGATCTGCGCCTGTGTGACAGTGGAGGGATTGTTGAATTTGATGTCGTTGTAGGTGCCGAGAAACGTGAGCGCCACGCCCTTGCCGAGCGGCTGGAGGATCTTGCTGTAATAGGTGCGGCGCCACATGTCGGCGTTCGTGCGGTAGCCCGCGGTGTTGATGTATTGGCAGGCGCCGATGGCGGTCGCGCCGTTGAGCGGGGCGAGCGTGCCGGTGTTGAATTCAAGGTGCTCAAGCTGCGTATTGAAGCTGCCGTAGCTCGCCGTCGGGATGATGGCGGCGTCGCGCCGGGGATCTTTGGAATGGAGCGCCATCGTGCCGCCGAAGGTCGCGTAACCGATGTCGCTGGCCGTGCCGGGACCGCGCTCGATGTCCATCCGGCCGATCATTTTCGCGGGGAAGTAGCTCGTGGTGTGGTGGGAGAAATCGTTGATGTCGCCAAACGGGATGCCGTCGTAGGTGACGTTATAGGAGTTGTCGTCGAAGCCGCGCAGCGTGGTGTGCTTCGCCTCGCTGAGGCCGGGGCCGTTCGTTTCGACGTTCGAGACGCTGGGCGCGAGATTCGCGATGGTCGCATAATCCGCGGTCGGCGTGATGTTGTTGGCGATGTAGCTCAGGCTGATCACCGATTTCGGCTGCAGCGCCTCAAGTTTCGTGTCGGTGGGTGCGGCGGTGAGCGCCGACGTGCGGTCCGCGCTGACCTCGATTTCTTCCAGGCGCACCGTGGGCGCGCCGCCGTTGGCGTCGTCGTTAGCCCTGAGGGTGTGCAGCCCGGAGGCGGGGGACGCCAAGAGCGCCGCGATCAAAAAAACTCGGTTACGGTGTGGTGTAGAATTCACCCACCCACGCTGCGGGTCGCGCGTGACGGTCTGGCGGCGATCATGTTACGGCCGTGTTAAGGTCACCAAAAATCCGCCGTAATGTTCCCGTAATAAAATCTTAGCTTTGGGGCCGGTAAGCCGGATTCTGTGCCACGCCTTGCGGCGCTTCGGCAGTCATTTCTCTCAACGTCCTTGCGGACGAGTCCCCGGTCAGGCGCTTGCCCGACGTAGGGATGCGGCATACCCGCGGCTATGGGACGAGCCGCCCAGCCGCCTATTTTGCCTTGCACCGGAAGGGGTTTGTCCTGCCATCCGCCTCGCGACGGACGCGGTGGGCTCTTACCCCACCTTTTCACCCTTACCCCACACTGCCCGACTTTCGCCGAGCAACGTAAGGCGGTATATTCTCTGTTACACTGAGCCGTCACCGCGCTTTGAGACGCGGCGCCTGCGCTTGGCGTGAGCCTCACGCAGCATCCTGCCCTGTGGTGTCCGGACTTTCCTCTCCAAATATCAAAACGGGCGCGGCGTTTAACCGCGCCTTGGGATCAAAGAACTTGGAGCGACTGCCAGGCCCCAAAGCTAAGAAACCCATCGTGCTCGGCCCCGCGCCCGATGCAAGCCGCGACCCCGCGCTCCGCCTCCAGAGGGTGCTTGGCACCCGCTGCGGCGGACTGTTCCCTGTGGCTTCACTTCCAAAACCGCCCGCATGAACCTCACCTTTTGCCGCCCCCGCGCCCCGCACCGCCGCTCCCTCGCCATATGGGTGGTCCTCGCCCTGACCCCGCTTTACGCCACGCCCGGAGCCGAGAGCATCGCCCCCGCGGGCCGCCCGCGCATGGAATTTCCGATGCCAAAGCACGACTTCGGCTCGGCCCCCAAAGGCGAGATCGTTCATCTCGATTTCAAAGTCCTCAACACCGGCACGGTTCCGCTGGAAATCACCGATATCCGCCCCGCGTGCGGCTGCACCACCGCCGGCGACTGGACGCGGCGCATCGCCCCCGGCGGCTCGGGCCACATCCCCATCGACCTGGCAACCGCCCAGTTCGCCGGCCCCATCGCCAAAACCGTCACCGTCAGCAGCAACGACCCCGACCACCCTACGACCGTTCTTGAGATCACCGGCACCGTCTGGACACCCGTCTTCATCTCCCAGCCCGTCGTCATCTTTCCGGCTCTGACCCAGCTCGACCAAGTCGTCTCCCGCACCGTCTCCATCCGGCACCAAGTCGAAGGCCCCCTCCGGCTCACCGATCTGCAAAGCGACAAATCCACCTTCCGCCCCGAGCTAAAGGAAATCGTCCCGGGCCGTGAATTCGAACTCACGATCACCACCGTGCCTCCGCTCCGCACCGGCACCGAGACCGCCCGCATCACCCTGAAATCCTCCAACTCCGGCATGCCCGACCTCACCATCCAAGCCGTGGCGACCGTGCTCCCTGCCGTGCAGGTCGCCCCCAGCGAAATCCTGTTCACCTCGGCCAAACTCCTCACCCCGGAGAAAAAATACGTCGTCGTGCTCAACCACCGCGGCGGCGATCTCAAGCTCTCTGATCTGAAAACCAACGCCGCCGGCGTCCAGATTTCCGCCCCCGCCAGCCCCGACGGAAAGCAGTTTACCATCACCCTCACCTTCCCCGCCGGCTTCGTCGCCCCCACCGCCGGAGGGATGACGTTCAGCGGAAAAACCAACCACCCGGATCATCCCGAGTTCGCGATTCCCATCGTTTCCGCCGGCAGCCGCTGAACCGGCACGCCGCCCCCGCCGTCTCGCCCGCCCGTGAGCCCGATCCGCATCCGCCGCGCCGCCAACGACGCCCTCGCGATCACCGTTGCCGGCGTGACCCTGGCCCTCGTCGCCAACTACGTTTCTCCGCGCGGACTCTCCTTGGCTCACGACTATTTCCCCTCCGCGCCGCCCACCTCCGTCGCGCCCGCTGCGCCCGGTTCCAACTCCACGCTTTCCGAGCGTGATGCCCGCTTCGCCCATCGCGGCCTCGCCCTCGTGACCCTAGCCCGCGCGGTCGAACTCTTCCGCGACCCACGCCACGCCGAAGGCCGTATCATTTTTATCGATGCACGGGACGACCGCCACTATCGATCCGGCCACATCCCCGGCGCCCTCCCCCTCGACCACTCCCGCCTCGCCGACTACGCCGCCGACGTGCTCGCCGCCTGCCAGATCGCCGAGCACATCGTCGTCTATTGCACGGGCGGCAATTGCGAGGACAGCGAACTCGCCGCCGCCGACCTCCTCGATTTCGGTCTTCCCGCCACCAAGGTCGCCGTCTTCGGCGGCGGCATTGAAGAGTGGCGCGCCCGCGGCCTCCCGCTCGAAACCGGCCCGCGCAACAGCGGTGTGCGGCTAAACCCATGACACCATCCCTCGCGCCGCCCCGTGCCCTCTGGCCGTTGCTCGCCCGCCTCGTCCTCGGCGCGGCCTTCCTCCACCTCGGGACGGTGAAGGCCCTCGATCCCGTGGGCTTCCTGAAACTGGTCCGCCAGTTCGATGCCCTCTCCCAACCTTTTGCGCTCAACGCCGTGGCCGCGATACTGCCGTGGTTTGAAATCGTCTGCGGCCTCCTGCTCCTCGCCGGCGTTCGCCCGCGCGGCACCGCCCTCGTGACGCTCGCCCTGCTCCTCGGCTTCACCTCGCTCGTCGCCCAGCGCGCATGGGTTATCTACCGCGGCGGCGGGTGGCCGTTCTGTGCGATCCGCTTCGATTGCGGCTGCGGTGCGGGCGAAGTCCTGATCTGCACCAAGCTCGCCGAAAACACCGCCCTCGCGCTGCTCGCCCTGGCCGTGCTTCTGTGGCCCGGTCACCGTTACTGCCTCTGGCCCGAGACGGATACGGAGTGAGCGCGAAACGCGCCGGCGCTTCAACCGCCCGTCCCCGGCCGTTTGGCAGCTATCTCCCGTTGCCGCTGCGCCAAAATCCGCGCGCCTTCCGCGCGCCACGCCGGATCGGCCAGCCCGCTCAACCACACTCCGGTCGCGGTGGGGTGTGTGGTCGCCAGCGCATTCGTGACGCTTCTGAACACCCCTTCGTTGGCCGCCGTGGGCTCCTGCCGGGCGATCCACTCCGCCGCGACCGCCGGGTTGGTCTCGGCCCACAGCCGCAACGTCGTCGCGAGAGCCGCACTCCGCCCCGATGGATTCGCAATGCCCGCGGCCCACACCGTCGCGCCCTCCGCCCCTTGGTTCGACCACGACCGCGCGATCGCGACCTCGGTGCCCGCCCGCAGCGCGGGGTCCGTGAGTTTCGCGCTCCACTCCGCCGCCGCCGTCAGGTCCTTGGCCGCCCATTGGAAAATCGCGTAGTGCAGCGCCTGGTCGCGCGCCGCCCCCTCGGGAAATTGCAACGCCCAACTCAGGGCCTGCTGGGGCTCCTGCACCGCCATCATCTTCGCCAGCTTCAGCAAAACCTGGTCGCGGATCTCCGGCTCCTTGATCGCGGTCGCCCACTCGTAGGCGCTCTTGCCGTCACGCTGCGCCCACGACCACATCAGCCCGTCAAACGCCCCGGCCCGCGCCGTCGGCTCCGCGAGCGCCGTCGCCCACGCCCGCGCCGCCGCGAGGTCCGCTTCGGCCCATTTTGCCGCCACCACCTGAAACGCGCTGTCCCGTAACGCCGGCTCCGTCACTTCGCCCAACCACGCCGCCGCCGCCCGCGGGTCGATCACCGCCGCGGTCTCGACCAACGCTCCCACCAACGTCGCCCGCCCCCGAAAATCCTCCAGCCGGTCCGACAGCTCCAGACCCCACGCCACGTTGTGGCGCGCTGCCCACGCGCCCACTTCGACAAGCCACGCGCTCCGCTCCGCGCCTTCTCCCTCGCCCGCCGCCCGCAGCACGAGCGCGCCAAGATCGTCCCACTCCGCGGGAGAACGCGTCCCTGTCGCCGCGAGCAAACGCCGCACCGCGTTGACCGACGACGCCGGCACCGCCACCATTTCCGTCGTTGCCGCCGTTTTCGCGGCGACCGCCCGCGACGTAGCGCGCGGTGTCGCGGCCGGAGCTGAGGCTTCCGCGGCGGTGGCCGTCGGTGCGCGGCGGGAGCGCATCTGCCAGCCGGTGAGCACGAGTGCGGCGACCGTCACCACGGAGAAAATATAAGGGCGTGCCCGCATCGAATTGAGGCCGCGAACCAAGGCCGCTCCCGCACCCTGCGCAACACTATTGCCCCGCGTGCGCCCGGCGTCCGGATCGCGCACAAAAAAAGCCGGCCGCACCCTCGCGGGCCGGCCGGCTGCTTAACTACGAACCGAGACGGTTCGGGCGGATTACTTTGTCAGCGTCGGATTCACCACATTGACGATGAACGAAGCCGTCGCGGTGTTGCCGCAGGCATCGACACTCGAGGTGGCGATCGTCCAGACGGTGCCGACACCGCCGGAGGTCGTGATCGTGACCGTGTTGCCGGACACCGACTGTTTGTAGGGTTCGGTCTTGTCGAGCGTCTTACCCGATCCGTTCACGCGCGTGGCGGTGACGCTCACGATGGAAGGCGTGGAGGCTCCGCCCACATCCGTGCTGGTGATGGTGAAGGTCACTGGCTTCTCGTTGGGCGAGATGTTGCGCACATCGCTGCCGAGCACGGGCTTGGTCGTGTCCACGATCGTGAACGTCGCCGTCGTTACCGATTTGTTGCCGCAGGCATCCGTCGCGGTGAACGTCACCGTCGCCGCGCCGCTCGAGGCGCAGGAAGTCGTGATGGCCGTGAAGTCATGGCTCCACGTCACCGCGCTGCCGATGTCGGTCGCACTCGCGCCGCCGTGGGCCGCGAGCCACGCGCTCAACGCCGCGGTGTTGCCCGCGCCGTCGCTCTCGACCGTCTTGCTGGCGGCGCCCGGAGAAATGACCGGAGCCGTCGTGTCCCTGATGGTGAACGTCGCCGTCGTGACGGACTTGTTACCGCAGGCATCGGTCGCGGTGAAGGTCACCGTCGTCGCGCCGGTCGTGCCGCACGCCGCCGTGAGGGCCGTGAAGTTATTCGTCCACGTCACCGTGCCGCCGGCATCGGTCGCGTTCGCGCCACCGTGGGCCGCGAGCCAGGCGCTCAACGCCGCGGTGTTACCCGCGCCGTCGCTCTCGACCGTCTTGCCCACTGCCGCGGGCGAAATCGCCGGGGCCGTCGTGTCCACGATCGTGAAGGTCGCGGTCGTGTTGGAGGCATTGCCGCAGGCATCGGTCGCGGTGAAGGTCACCGTCGTCGCACCGGTCGTGCCGCACGCCGCCGTGAGGACCGTGAAGTTATTCGTCCACGTCACCGTGCCGCCGGCATCGGTCGCGTTCGCGCCACCGTGGGCCGCGAGCCAGGCGCTCAACGCCGCGGTGTTGCCCGCGCCGTCGCTCTCGACCGTCTTGCCCACTGCCGCGGGTGAAATCGCCGGGGCCGTCGTGTCCACGATCGTGAAGGTCGCGGTCGTGTTGGAGGCATTGCCGTTCGCGTCGGTAGCGGTAAATACCACCGTTGCCGCGCCGCTCGCGCCGCAGCCGGCGGTCAGGGCTCTGAAATTGTTGGACCAAGTGACCGCACCGCAGGAGTCGGTCGCCGTGGCGCCGCCATTGCCGGCCAGCCAGGCGCTCAGCGCCGCGGTGTTGCCCGCGCCGTCGCTCGTCACGGTCGAGGCAATTGCCGGGGCGGTGATGGTGGGGGGTTGGGTCTCGGTAACGGTGACTGAGAAGGTGCTGGACGCCATATTGCCCGCCGCATCCGTCGCGGTCGCCGTGACGACCGTGGTGCCGACTCCGAAGGAACTGCCAGAAGCCGGGCTGTAGCTGACGGCGACACCGGAGCAATTGTCCGTAGCGCCGACGCTGTAGGTCACGTTCGCGGCGCATGCACCGAGAGCCGCGTTCGCGACGATATTGGCGCGCGTGGCGATGACGGGGAGCTCCGTATCACGCACCGTGACGGTGAACGTCTTGGTGGTCCGGTTGCCGTTCGCGTCGGTGGCGACGCTGGTGACCGTCGTGGTGCCAACCGGGAAGAAAGAACCCGAGGCGCGCGAGTTTACGACCGTGGCCGTCGAGCAGTTGTCGGTGGCGGAGGTGGTGAATGCCACCGTCGCGCCGCAAAGGCCCGAATTGGCTGTCACCAAGATCGGCGCCGGAACCGTCAGGGACGGGGGGGTGGTGTCGCCGACGACTACCACGACATTAAAGGTCTTCACCGACGTTTTGCCGGTGTTGTCCGTGGCGGTAACGGTGACGAGCGTGCTGCCGACCGGGAAGAAAGAACCGGATGCGTGACTGTAGTTCACAACGGGGCTCTTGTCGCAATCATCGACCACCTTCGGCGCGAAGCTAACACTCGCTCCAGAGCAATCACCGACAACGGTTACATCAGGAGCGGTGATGACTGGAGCAGCTTGATCGGTGAACGTCTGCGCAGCGATCGTAGCCGGATACAAATTAGACTCTGCCTCTGTGAAGATAACCGTGTTACCCTGATTGATCGTAATCGAAACCGGCTGGTTGCAAGAGCCGGGGGCAAAGTCCCAATAGCCCCAATCATTATAGGCATTTGAGCGGGAGGTCGTGCCCACAATCTTGATGGGGCCTACCAAGCCCGGCAGATTACCTACCGAGGTATTGTTGACTGTTCCCGAGACATTCACGTTGAAGGTGCTCGAGGTCGTGCCGGTGTTGACAGTTACGTTAATGTTGTTCGTAGCGCCCAACGCAGCGACCGTCTCGTCGCCATGCCAATGTTCAATGTAGATCCGGACAAAACCAGTGGGAGTCGTGCCATACGCCACTTGCACGCCGTGCGCCGCAACCTTCTGTGCAGCGCCCAACAGGGCAAGTGAGCAAATAGATGCGCGCAAGTATTTTAGAGGATTTTTAAACTTCATGAATCTGGATTTTGATGTTGAACTAGACGATATGAATCGGGCCCTTGGGTGACCCGAACAAAGCACATTGTTACAATTTTAGTAAATAAACGTAAAAACCACTTTGGCGGGGAACCTGCCTGCGCAAGCAGACCGCTGTCAATCGATTCACCCAAGCGAAGGGACAAGGAGCGAAAATTTTCGTCGCCGCCATGAACTTGCGCTTTTTTTTCAGATCGGCAGCGCGACGCAAAACCGCCTATCACCCCAATTTCTCATCATCTTTTCGATGCCTTGGGGGTGGGGGCATCAAGCGGAAGAGGGCGAAGGGTTTATCCCTCCCAATAAACGATCCGTCCGCAATTTTCACAGGTTGCGAGTTGGTTCGGTCCCAGCGGGCCCTTGCCGCGCGCCGCCGTCTCAACTTCGTTGGAAATTTTCAAGTGGCACCCGTTACAGTTGCCGCCATGCGACGAGACGACTACCGGCTGCGTCCGGACTGCAATCCGATCATACAGTCGCCGCGCCGGCTCACTCACCGGCTCCCGCGCGGTCGCCACCGCCGTCTGCGCGTCTTTCAACTCCGCCGCCAGACTCACCGCGCGTTCGCCCAGCGTCTTGATACGCGTCTCGTGCCCCGAAATATTCGCCTTCAACACCCCCTCAGCCGCCGCGAATTTCTTCTTCGCCTCGTCGAGCCCATACATCAGCTCCAACTCCTGACCCTCGAAGTCGCCGATCTGCTTTTGCGTCGTCTCGATCTCGTGCCCCAGCGCTTGGTATTCCTCGTTCTTCCGCACCTGCGACTGCTGCGTCTTATACTTCGCGAGCTTGGACTCCGCGGAGCCGATTTCCGTCTCCAGCAGCTTCTTCTTCGTCTCCAGACCCATGACCTCGGCCTTGGCGCCATTGATCGCCGACTTCTCGCCCGCGATCTTGGCCTCCACGGCGGCGATGTCCTTCGGCACCGCCTTCAACTGCGCCTCCAAACCCAGTCGTTTCGTGTCGCGATCCTGCAGAATAAGCAGCGTTTCGATCAAGGGGCTGGGCATGAATCGAGGTTCTTGCCGGTGTGCCCACCCCGGTCAAACGAAAGCTTCGATTTAAACGCGAAGGAACCCCGTTTCCGACGGGGTTTTTTCTCAAGAAAACCCTCGCGTCCCGGCTCGTTTCCCGAGAGGTTTTTCCTTTAGTTTTCCATCTTCTCAAAACCCTTTCATGGCCGAACCAACCGACTCCGAACGCAACGTCATCAACCAAGCCGGCGCCGACGCCTACGACGCTTCCAAACTCGGCAAACTAGAGGGCCTCGAAGCCGTCCGTAAGAAGCCCGGCATGTATATCGGCGGCACCGATGAGCGGGCGCTTCACCACTGCGTTTCCGAGGTCCTCGACAACTCCGTCGACGAACATCTCGCCAATTTCTGCTCGCGCATCGAGGTAAATATCCACGTCGACGGCTCCATCAGCATCCGCGACAACGGCCGCGGCATCCCCGTCGACATCCATCCCCAATACGGCATCCCGGGCGTCGAGATGGTCCTCACGACCCTCCACTCCGGCGGCAAATACGGCCAGGGCGGCTACAAGTTCTCCGGCGGCACGCACGGCGTCGGCGCCAAGTGCGTCAACGCCGTCTCCGAGTGGTTCGAGGTCGAGGTCTCGCGCGACAGCAAGGTCCACCACATGAAGTTTGAGCGCGGCAAGGTCGTGAAAAAACTCGAAGTCATCGGCAAGGCCAGCGGCACCGGCACCTACATCAGCTTTAAACCCGACGCCGAGATCTTCAAAGAGACCACCGTCTTCGTCTCCGCGCGCATCAGCCAGCGCCTCCGCGAACTCGCGTTCCTCAATTCCGGCCTCGAGATCATCTTCACCGACGAACGCCCCGCCGAGCCCAAGCCCGAGCGCTATTTCTACAAGGATGGCGTCGAGGAATTCGTGAAGCAGATCAACCAGGGCAAGACCCCGCTGCACCCGAAGCCCATCCGTTTCCTCAAAGAAACCAAACTCCAGCTCGACGACAAACCCGCCGAGATCCACTGCGAGGTCGTTCTTCAATACAACGACACCTACAACGACCAGGTGATGTGTTACACCAACACGATTCACAATCCCGACGGCGGCACCCATCTCTCCGGCTTTCGCAGCGCCCTCACCCGTGCCATCAACCAGTTCGCCAAGGGCAATAATCTCCTCAAGGAAAAAGACCCCCAGATCACCGGCGACGACGTCCGCGAAGGTCTCGCTGCGGTCATCTCGATCAAGCACAGCGACCCAAAGTTTGAATCCCAGACCAAGGTCAAACTCCTCTCCCCCGAAGTCGAAAGCGTCGTCGGCTCCGTGACCTACGAGGGCCTGATGCAATACTTCGAGACCAACCTCTCCATCGCGAAGCGCATCGTGGACAAAGCCCCCAACGGCGCCCGCGCCCGCGAGGCCGCCCGCAAAGCCCGTGAGACCGTGCGCAAGGGCGCCCTTCACGGCGGCGCCCTCCCCGGCAAGCTCGCCGACTGCTCCGAACGCGATCCCGCGCTCACCGAACTCTACATCGTCGAAGGCGACTCCGCCGGCGGCTCCGCCAAGCAGGGCCGCGACCGTCGCTTCCAAGCGATCCTCCCCCTCCGCGGCAAACTCATCAATACCGAGAAAGCCCGCCTCGACAAGGTCCTCGCCAACGAGGAAATCCGCACCCTCATCCCCGCCTGCGGCACCGGCATCGGCGAGGGCGACGAAGCCGTCGGCGGCTTCAACGCCGCCAAGGCGCGCTACCACAAGATCATAATCATGACGGACGCCGACGTCGACGGCTCCCACATCCGCACGCTCCTCCTCACGTTCCTCTACCGCCAGATGAAGGGCCTGATCGAGCGCGGCTACATCTACATCGCCCAGCCCCCGCTCTACAAAATCAAGCGCAAGAAACGCGAGCAATACGTCGACAACGACGACCAGCTTAACCGCATCCTCCTCGAGCTCGGCTCGGAAGACATCGTGCTCACCCGCCTCACCGACGGCCACATCTTCGCCCCCGCGCAGATTGAGCAAATCGTCGAAAATCTCGCCCTCCTCGATAAATTCGGCGGCGGCGTCACCCGCTACGGCGCCTCACTCCCCGAGTATCTCGACACTCAGGATCCCGCCACCCGCGTCCTCCCCCGCTACGTCGCCCGCATTCGCGAGGGCAACAAAGAGAGCCACGAATTCCTTCGCGACGAACACGCTCGCGCGAAGTTCCTCGACGCCCACAAACTCAATGCCGACCTCACCGACCAGATTGAGCCACCCCTGGTCAACGCCGACCCGCTCGCACCCATCGCCCCGGCCGCGCCCACCGATAAAAAATCTTTCGCCCCGCCGAAACGCGTCACGATCCACGAAATTTTTGAGAGCACCGAGATGACGAAACTCCTCGTCGCCCTCGCCAAGACCGGCCTCGACATCGCGACCTTCACCCCGACCGCCGAGCGGCCGCGCTACACCGTCACCGAAAACGTCGGCACGAAAAACGAAAACAAAACCGAACTCTTCGGCCCCCTCGAAATCGTCGCACAGATCCGCACCAACGGCCGCAAGGGCCTCCACATCCAGCGCTACAAGGGTCTCGGCGAAATGAATCCCAAGCAGCTCTTTGAAACGACGATGGACCCCGACAAACGCCGCCTTCTGAAAGTCTCCATCGACGACGCCGCCAAAGCCGACGGCCTCTTCACCCTCCTCATGGGCGACGAAGTCCCCCCCCGCCGTCAGTTCATCGAAGACAACGCCCTCAACGTGCAATTCTTGGACGTTTAAACCACGGTCATATCATGAAACTTAAAGCCATTGTTCACACCGCAGAAGAAGGCGGCTTCTGGGCCGAGGTGCCCTCTCTGCCAGGCTGTGTGACTCAGGCCGAAACGCTACCTGAACTGCGTGCTAACATCACTTCGGCTATCGAGGGCTGGCTATCTGTTAACGACGAGCCAACAGAAAGTCGGCCTGATGATCAAGTGATCGAAATTGCGATTTAGTAAGGCAATATATGGATACTGATATATTTCCTTATTGTCGGCCACCGAAAACCCATAAGCTGAGTCGGCATGAAACAGATTTCCGGTAAAGATTTCATGCGGCTTCTTCGGCAACGCGACTGGCATCTCGCCCGCATCAACGGCAGCCACCATATCTTTACCAAACCCGGCCATCGTGAACGCATCGTCGTCCCCATCCACGGCAACCAACCACTCAAACTCGGGCTCCTCAAACATCAGATGAAAATCGCCGGTCTCACCGAAGCCGATCTCTGACCTGAAAGCCTACGCCTCTAGCCCCCAACTCACCGCTCCTTTCCAGCCAGAATGTATACCGCCAACGAAAAACTCTCCTCGGCCAACATCACCGACATCATGCAGACGGCCTACATCGAGTATTCGATGTCCGTCATCATCTCGCGCGCCCTCCCCGACGCTCGCGATGGCCTGAAGCCCGTGCAACGCCGCGTCCTCTACGCCATGCTCCGCGAAGGCCTGCTCCACAACCGCGCGCACACGAAATGCGCGGGCGTCGTCGGCGAGGTGCTCAAAAATTACCATCCGCACGGCGACTCCTCCGTTTATGACACGCTCGTCCGTATGGCGCAGCCCTGGGTCATGCGCTACCCGCTGATCGACCCGCAGGGCAACTTCGGCTCCGTGGACGGTGATCCCCCCGCGGCCTACCGATACACCGAAGCCCGCCTCAGCGCCATCGCCGAGGAACTCCTCAAGGACATCGATGAGGATACCGTGGACTTCGTTCCCAACTACAACGAGTCCACCACCGAGCCCACCGTCCTCCCCTGCGCGCTGCCCCACCTGTTGCTCAACGGTTCGACCGGTATCGCCGTCGGTATGACGACAAACATCCCGCCGCATAATATCGACGAGATCATCGACGCCACCTTCGCCATCATCGACGACCCACGCATCTCCGTCGATGCGCTCTGCGACATCGTGCGCGGTCCCGATTATCCCACCGGCGGCGTCATCTCGGGCCGCGACGGTATCCTGAGTTATCTGAAAACGGGCAAAGGTATCGTCCGCACCCGCGGCAAGGCGCACACCGAGGAACTCAAGGGCGGCATGGAGCAGATCGTCATCACCGAGATCCCCTACAACGTTAACCGCAACACCCTCGTCACCCGCATCGCCGAGCTCGTCGGCGAAAAGGAAATCGACGGCATCCGCGATCTCCGCGACGAGTCCGACGAAAACACCCGCATCGTCATCGAGCTGAAACGCGGCGAGCAGGCCAAGGTCGTCATCAACCAGCTCTTCCAAAAAACCGCCCTCGAATCCTCCTTCGGCGTCACCCTACTGGCGCTCGACAAGAAGCGCCCGAAGCAGATGAACATCAAGGAACTCCTTGAATGCTACATCGAGCACCGCCGCGACGTCGTCACGCGCCGCACGAAGTTCCGCCTCAAGGAAGCCGAGGACCGCGCCCACATCCTCGAAGGCTACATCATCGCCCTCGATAACCTCGACGACTTCGTCAAAATCATCCGCAGCTCCTCCAACCGCGAGGAAGCCAAGGTGAAATTGATGGCGAAGTATCCGCTCTCCGAGCGCCAGACCGACGCCATCCTCGAACTCCGCCTTTACCAGCTCACCGGTCTCGAGCGCGGCAAGATCGAGGCCGAATATATTGAGCTCATGAAGCTGATCGAGGAACTCCGCGCCATCCTCGAATCCGACGCCGTCCTGATGGCCCTCATCAAAAAAGAGCTCAGCGAGATGAAGGCGAAATACACCTCGCCCCGCCGCACCGAGATCCTCGGTTCTGCCGGCGAGTTCCGGATGGAAGACGTCATCCCCAACGAGGGCTGCGTCATCACCGTCTCCCACCTCGGCTTCATCAAGCGCACCCCTGTCGCCGACTACCGCTCCCAGAAACGCGGCGGCAAAGGCGTCATCGGCGCCGAGACCTATGATGAGGATTTCGTGGAGAACCTTTTCACCGCCTCGACCCACGACTACATCCTTTTCCTCACCAGCATCGGCCAGTGCCATGCGAAGAAGGTTTACGATGTCCCCGAGGGCACGCGCACGTCGAAGGGCAAATCCGTCGCCAGCTTCCTGCGGCTCGCCGAGGGCGAGAAGATCGCCGCGATGATCTGCGTGAAAGACTTCGCCGAGGATCGCTTCCTCGTCATGGCCACCAAGAGCGGCGTCATCAAGAAAAGCTCCCTCGCCGACTACGCCAACTGCACCCGCGACGGCGGCCTCATCGGCATCAACCTCGCCGACAAGGACACCGTCATCGGCACCGTGCTCACCACCGGCAACGACGAACTCATTCTCGTTTCCCATCAGGGCCTCGCCGTCCGCTTCCGCGAACGCGGTCCCGAGACGGGCGAGGATAACTTCCGCGCCACCGGTCGTGCCACCGGCGGCGTCACCGGCATGAGGTTCAAGCTCGATAGCGACTACCTCGACGTCATCGAAGTCGTCGATCACACCGCCAAATTCCTCGTCGCCAGCGAAGCCGGTCTCGGCGTCCGCACCCGCTTCGAGGACTACCGCCTCATCAACCGCGGCGGCTCCGGCGTCTGGGCCATCACCTTGCCCGAGGATGGCTCCGTCAACCTCGCCGGCGCCCTGAGCATCAAGGATACCGACGAAATCATGCTTCTCACCGCCAAGGGTCAGAGCGTGCGCTGTCCGGTGAACACGATCCGCGAGGTGAACCGCGGCGGCAAGGGCGTGAAACTTCTCACCCTCGCCCCTGGCGACAAACTCCTGAGCATCGCCCGCATCGTCGAAAGCCCCGAGGAAATCGAGGCCGCCGGCAACGCCGGAGACACAGAGCCGCCCGCCGTCGTATAGCCAGAATGTCGCGCTCGCCGTCCGGCCCGGGCATCTCGGCACCGTCCCCACAAAGGACGGTGCTTTTGTTTGATGCCATCATCGGTCCCATTCCCTGACCGCGCGCGGAAAAAACCCGATCAATTCATCGGAACCGGCCGAACCCGCAGCTTCAAATCGAGCTCAACGAATTCCACCCAGTAACCGCTCAACGAAGCCGGATAGATTTTCACCTTGGGATTTTTCACCCGCTTTACCGCGTAAGGCTGCGGCTTGTTATCCACACCCCACACCGAGCCGTCCGTCATGCGCCACATCGTGGTCGCATCCCAACCGTCAAAACTGCCGTCTATTTCCGTCTCCATCGCGGCGATCTCCACCTTCGTGCCCGGCGAAACAAACACCTTCTTTGCTTTCGCCAAAAACCCTTCCTCCGCTTTTTTTTGCCCGGCCTGTGCGGCCTGCCCCGCGGACCGCGCCACAGCCACCTCCTGCTCAGCCTTCTTCGCCCGCGCTTCAGCTTCCGCCACGCGCACCGCCGCCGCGTCGATTTCTGACTGACGTGGCTCCGGCGATGCCGGCATCGCGGGCCCACTCAGGGCGAGCGGCGCGCCGTATTTTTGAAACAAAGCGTCGAGCTGCGCCAACTCTTTCGCGGATAGCTTGTCCAACCCCGCCGCCGTAAACTCCTCCGGGCGCAAACCGCGTGAAAATTTTTCCCGCGCACCGGCCGTCGCAACCGCTGCGGACACCACGATCAATCCCGTAAAAATCCATCGTTTCATCGTCGTAACGTGCCTGATCCCGCCCCGCGTCGGCAACGCCATTTCCATATTTGCCCCGCTTCCAAGCTCAATTGCCCCCACCGCGTTTGTCTCCGCCCCGTTACAAAAATTATTTTTCACCCCCGACAAATCTCACCTTCGGCTTCTGCCGCACGCCCTCGATCTCCAAAAAGAAGGCTCCCACCAGGCCCGGCACGATCACGACCCTGCGTGGACCCGGTTCAGGTGGCATCGAATAGTTGCCGCCCTGCACTTGCCAGCGCTGGCCGTTTTCCAAACTGAAAATCGTGCCATCGCTCCAGCCCCGAAAATCTCCCAACAAACGGGTTTCCACTTTCTCATATTCAATCTCAGTGCCCGGCTTGAGCAGCACTTTCGCCTTCGCAAAAAAGCCGCGACCCTCTGCCTTGGCCCTTTCTTTCTTGCGCTCCTCCCCCTCGGCTGCGGCGACATTCGCCGCCTTGGCCTCTTCTGCCGCACGCTCCGCTTTACTCGCCCGCGCTTCGGCCGCCACCCGCGCCACCGCCGCCGCTTCCGCCGCGCGTTGCGCCACCGCCAGCCCGGCCGCCATTACGTCCGTCGAGACCGTGGCTCCGCCCTTGAAGGCCTCGATTAATACATCGAGGCGCGCCCGTTCTTCCGGCGTGAGTTTGGGTAGCCCCGCCGCGGCAAAATCCTCCGGCCGCACCGTCTGCGAAAATTTCTGCTGCGCCCGCGCCGTCGCCACCATTGCCGTCGCCGCCATCAGCCCCGAAAAAATCCATCGTTTCATGGTCGTAACGTGTCTGATCCCGCCCCGCGTCGGCAACGCCATTTCCGCCCTTGCCAACGCTCCCGAGCGAGCCTCACTCCCCCTCAGCCCACCCGTAACGTCGTTCGCATGCCTGGCAAAATCACCTCTCTCCTCAGCCCCGCCCGCATCGCGCTGCACGTGCAGAGCACCAAGCGCACCACCGCGCTTAACGAGGTCGCCCACCTGCTCGACGGCCATCCCGAAGTCGCCAACTTTGCCGGTTTTTACGACGAACTCCTCGCCCGCGACCGCCTCGACACCACCTGTCTCGGCAACGCCATCGCACTCCCTCACGCCCGCACGGAGCATGTGAAGCAGATCGTCCTCGCCGTCGGCCGTAGCGATGCCGGCATCCCCTTCGACGCCACCGGCGAGATCGTAAAACTCTTCTTCGTCCTCGGCACCCCCAAGTCAAAACCCGGCGACTACCTCGCCGTCGTCAGCGCTCTCTGCAAACTGCTCCGCGACCCCGCCGACCGCGCCACGTTGCTCGCCGCCGAAACCCCCGATATTTTCATCGCCGCCCTCGCCGCCGTGGAAGTGAAGCTCGGTCTCTAAACCGACGCCCCCGCCCGCCGGAGTCAGAGGCTCGACGCCCACCATCCGGGCCATCACCTTTCACCGATGATCCGCTCCTTCATCTTCAGCGACGGCAAACTCGTCGGCCACGACTTGGAGCGCGAGGCGTTGCGCCTCGTCCGCGGCGACAAAGGCCTGCTCCTCTGGGTCGATCTCGACAACCCCACCGAAGAAGAAACGAAATTCGTCCTCGAAAGCGTTTTTCAATTTCACCCGCTCGCCATCGAGGACTGCGTCGCCCCCAACTCGCTGCCGAAAGTCGAGGACTACGAAGACTACCTCTTCATCGTCACCCACGCCGTCGATTTCACCCGCACGGAAAAATTTAACACCACCGAACTCGATTTCTTCCTCGGCCGCGACTACCTCGTCACCTTCCACACCGCTCCGCTCCGCTCCGTCACCACCCTGACTGACCGCACCCTCAAAAACGCCGCCGTCGGCCCGCGCGGCCCCGACCGCATCGCTCACACCCTGCTCGACCTGCTGGTGGACAACTACTCGCCCGTCATCGACGAACTTCGCTCGGAACTCGAAGAACTCGAGGAAAATGTTCTCTCCCGCGAATCCGCCCAGAAAAAACTCGTCAACGAACTCCTCCACGTGCGCGGCGATTTCACGAAACTCCGCCACATCGTGCGCCCGCAGCGCGACGTCATCGACCGCCTCGCTCGCGGCGACAGCAAACTCATCCGCCCGAAGCTCCTCCCCTATTTCCGCGACCTCCGCGACAATCTCAATCGCCTCGACGACACCGCCGCCAGCTACCACGAGCGCCTGATGATGGCGTTCGATATTTACCTCAACAAAGCCGCCTTCGAAGCCAACGAGGGCATCAAGTTTCTCACGGCCATCACGGCGGTCACCATTCCCATCATGGTCATCGGCACCTGGTATGGCATGAATTTCGAAACCATGCCCGAGCTGAAACACGGCTACCCGTGGGCCCTCGGCTCCACCGCCGTGACCACGCTGCTCATGGTGATCTACCTGAAAAAAAAGAAGTGGTTCTGAAGATGAGCGCGTGGCCCACCGACGCGCTCTATTTTCGCATCGCCTCACGCCGGCGCTCCCACCGCGCCGCCCAGTCCCTCCCCTTTTTCTTCCTCCGCACGCGTCGGCTCCGCCACCCGCCCAAGCGGCCACACTTCGACGTCCACCGCCCGCGCACCGCACACGTGATCCGGCGCCCGGCCGCCGCACTCAAACCCCGCCAGCCGCAACATCGCGTCATCCCAAATCGGCACCTCGACTGCTCCGATCCGATACGGCTCATGGTGAACGCGCCCGGAAAAAAGCCACTCCCGCCGCGCGTCCTGCGCAAACAACCGATAACGCTCGACCAGGAAGAATTCCAGAGACCCCACCTCCGCTTTTTTCGCGCCTGAATCACCCGCCGTCCGATAGACAAACCGGCTCTCCCGCTCCGTCCCCGCCCGCCGCGCCCGGTAATCCACCTCGCCCGTCCCCGCCGCGATTGCCGCGCTCATTTCCGCATGTTCATACGGCAGGTGGAAAAACGTCCGCGCCACCTTCACCGCCAGCCACTGGTTAGCGTCCAGCGAGTAAAACCACACCCCCGGCCGCCCCTGCGCGTCGTGGACGTAAGTCCGCACGTTCAGCTCCAGAAAATCCGAAATTCCCGGCACCGCCGGACACCCGCGCGGCCGCACCCGCTCCATGAAAAACGGCACCAATCCCACCCACGCGCGCCCCTCGTGCAAGTCCACCGTGAGCCCTGCCGGCAACGTCCGCTGGATCGCCGCCGCATCCCACGCCCAGTGTAAAAACAACAGCTGCGCCCACCGTTGCCGCATCACCGGCGCACCTTCGGGCCGCACCCGTTCCGCGAGCCGCTGCGCCATGGTCGGTGAACTCATGCGCTCATCCTGCACGTCCGCCGCCTGGCCGCAACCCCTCGTCCCTCATGTTTAACTTTTGCTCTTAAACTTCAGCGGGCGTGGCGCCCCGCGCCTCCAGCCGCGCCCGCACCCCCGGCCACTCCGGTGCCAAGATTGAAAACATCACCGTGTCCCGCAGCCACCCGTCCGGCATCACCATGTGCGCGCGCAGCACGCCCTCGCGCACCGCGCCCAGCCGCGCGATGGCCGTCTGCGACCGCACATTCCGCCCGTCCGTTTTCAACTGCACCCGGTTGCACCCGAGCCCCTCGAACGCGTGCCGCAGCAACAGCAGCTTCGCCTCGGTGTTGATCGCCGTCCGCCACACCGCCTTCCCCAGCCACGTATTGCCGATCTCCAGCCGCTTGTCCGCCATCGCCACGTCCAGATAAGTCGTCCCACCCACCGCCTCGCCGCTCGCTGTGTCCACCACTGCCCACGCCAGCCCCTCGCCCTTCGCCGTCATCGTCCGCACCGCCTCACCCCACGCGCGCACCGCATCCCGCGGATCGGGCCGCGCATGCTTCATATATTTCCATAGATCCGCGTCGCTACCGTGCCGCCCCAACGACGCGAAATGCCCGTCCGACAGCGGCTCCAATCTTACATGCCGGCCTGAAAGTGTGACGGGGAAAAGTTTCATCGGATAACGGGATTGCTCTGCGATTCGCCGCTTGCGACTGCTCCCCCGCAACAAAAATCTCCGCCCACCATGCGCCGTCTTCTCCTCGCCGCCTTGCTCGGTTCCACCGCCCCCTGTGCCCCACCGGCTTCCTCCGTCGCTCCGGAACCAGCGCTCTCGCCCGAAGAAGCCATGCTCCAACGCATCTTTGCCGAAAGCCTCGCGCACGGCGCCGCCTACGAAAATCTCCGCGTTCTCACCACCACGCACCCCGGTCGCCCGCCGGCTCCAAATCCCTCGAAGGCGCCGTCATCTGGGGCCGGAAAACCCTCGCCGCCCTCGGCGTGGACCGTGTCTTCACGCAGGACGTCATGGTCCCCCATCGGGAACGCGGCGCGCCCGAATCCGTCCGCCTGATTCCTTCCTCCGGTCCCGCCACCGCGCTCTCCGCCCTCGCTCTCGGCAACTCCGTCGCCACCCCCGCCGGCGGCGTCACCGCCGAAGTCATCGAGGTCAACTCCCTCACCGAAGTCGAAGCCCTCGGCCGCGAAAAAATCGCCGGCAAGACCGTCTTCTTCAACCGCCCCGTGGACCCCGCCATCGTCCTCCCCGGCCGGGCCTATGGCGTCGCCGGCGACCGGCGCCGGCCCGGCCCCCTCACCGCCCCCCAGTTTGGCGCCGTCGCCGCCCTCACC
>JACMRG010000281.1 GCA_014376585.1 Opitutaceae bacterium
AAGCTTTCCAAAGTGGAGCGTCCGGATGGTTGGGAAACACCGCGCAGTAAACACCCGCGAAAAGCGTATCCATAATAAAATTTGGGTGACCAGAAATCATCGCGATGTGCGCCTGATTTCCGTCGCGTTGCATGAGGCTGGATATCCAGTGGACCATAATCGCACGCACCTCTTGCCTTTGCGCGGACGTCCAGTTTTTCCGGCTTACGGCATAGTCGTAAAACCACTCCGGCTGAACGCGCCCCAGTTCGGTCGCGCCCCCGAGGTGACGGCCCCAGTAGTGTTCCACGAGATGCCAGTTTTGTTTACCGACGATACCGTTCAACTGGCAGTATTCTTGAAAAGTTCGCACAGTTGCCAGCGCCCGTTCTCGCGCAGGCAGCGGAGGATCTGAGGCTTCGTCCCAGTCCAAGACGAGGTCCTTGACCCAATCGAGACTGAACTCAGTGAGTTTCTGGTAGAGCCTGACTTCAGGGCCAGCGCCGGCTTGGGGAATCTTGCTGTCGATGACATCCTTCATGTCAGTGCGAGCCCGCCAATAAAAACTACGAGAGCCATCTTGGGATTCGATCGAGATCGGCTGGCTTTCGCTGACAGGGATGACCGCCATCGCCCAATGGCGTTCACCGCTAACCAACCGGGCGAGGGCATATTTGTCGCCGTCTTTACTATACCAACGGATGTTTTCCGGGGCGTTACCAGAATCCCAAATGGAGCGGAGTGGTGCTTTCCATTCGTGGGTGCGATAGCGTGAAAAGAGGAGCGCGCTGGTGGACTCCGGCCGGTCGTTCCAAAACGTGACCGCCCCGGCGCAAGTTCCTGAATGCGGCGACCAAATGCCGAGTTGCAACGGTAGCTCACCATCGGGTCCAAGCTGCGCATCGAATGCGCCGCTGAATCGCCAGCGAGAGTCGGCATTGTAGCCGTTGTTTGTCACCAAAAGACGCCCGTTTGGATCCAAGCCCTCTTGGAATGAGAATTTGAAGAATGCCGCCGTATCTGCTCCAAATCCTTCGAGGATTTCATCGACGGTGACGTGCGTCTCGTCATGCGAGATCGTCAGATCGACGGTGTAGCGTTTATTTCCCGCGATCTTGTATTCCACCCGGTAGATCAAGCGAAGATTCCCGTCGGCGACCGGGCGGGCATGAATATTTTCGACAACAAGATCCCCGATCATGCTACCCCGGCCCATCCACTTTTCCTCGTCGCGCGCGATCTTCAGTATTGGAGCCAGAACGTCACGCAACGGGAGGTTGGGCGTAAATTCTCCGTGGGGCACACGTATACGAAGATGACTCACCTTCAAAGTCGCAGTATGCAAGTTCATATCTGTATCGGCTAAGATAGCTCTGTCTGGAAACCGTTGCTGAAAACTTCCGTCGGCGTCTAAGACAAAGCGACGAGTTTGCCCTCGGCCAATGCCAGCGCGGAACCGAACGGTAGCCTTCCGCAGATTGCCAGATGCGTCGCATGCGATATCATCGAGTTGAAATTCTCTCATCACATTGCCTTCACGCAGCCGCAGCGACGTGTCCTTAAAGGTGCCCGGAAACTCTAATTTGTAACTGAGTAGTTCCTCCGGGAAAATATAGCGCCGCATTAAGTCACGCAATTCTATCGTGTAACTCCACAACTCCGTGCGCGAGGCAGAGTCTTTCGCATTGGCCGCGAGCGGTGCGAGAAAGCCGAGTAATATCCATGCCAGTGCTCTGCTGTAGCCATTGCTTAGCCCACTTAGTGAGACGACGGCCGCCAATCGAGTGCCTTGCGAGCTAGCGCATGGCGCGCGCTGAATATTTTCGTCCGTGGCATTTATGCTATGAGGTATCACATCGTCTGTCCTGCTGAACGCGTCTTCTGCGGCTTGGCCGACCAAGTAAGTTTTCATGATTTGAAAGGTAGCAGGTTCACCGCTGGGTATCCACACCAGCGCGTGCAGAAAACAAGCATCTGCGTCCGATTGGGCCGTCCGCAATCAGGGCTGCCGAGCAGCCCGCGAGGGTTTGCCGTTGAAGATCGCGGATGGCACAAGAAGACGGAGTTGCTTAGGGGATGGACGCCCAGCCGTGGACAGAAAAACTCAGTTTGTTAAAGTGGAGTAGTAGTAGCCCCGCGCACATCTATACCCCAACTCCTGGTATTTTATGAACCCAGACGCTCACCCTATCCTCACACTCAACACTCCATCAGTGCGTTCACCCAACCTTAAGTTTGCGGCAAAATTCAACCCCACGTTATTGCGTGCCGTCGCGCTCGCTCTTTGCCTCACATTGCCAGTGAAGCCCATGTGCGCGGCCGCAGACTCCAAAAATGAAGTCGAGCGCGTTCCAGCGAAAAAAAATGACCGCGCGAGCGAAGCAGCCGTTGTTCTCTCACCCTTCACAGTTAACACGGGGAAAGATGACGGCTTCGCCGCAGCGAACGCAGGAACTGCCACACAGATGGCGCTCGATCTACGCGACGTCCCCGCTTCGTTCTCAGTCATGACGCGCGACTTCATCGACGCGCTCGGCATCACCAACGTGAATGAGGCCGTCGCTTGGATGCCTAATGTCGCAGCGGTGCCGTCGGAGGACATTACCACCAATCCGCTGAGTTTCAATTCCCGCGGGATCAACATGGGTCGAGGACAGACGCGGAACAACTATCTCACCGGCGGACTCGTAGAAAGCTACTCGCTTGAGCGCTACGAATTCGGCCGTGGGCCCAATGCCGCGCTCTTCAACATCGGTGGCCAATCCTCCCTTACCGGCGGACTCGGGTCCCAAACGAAGCGCCCCCGCTACGACAAGTCCTTCGAAACCATCGCGCTTTCCTACGGGTCTTGGAACAATCTCCGCACGACCATAGATGTGAATCGTCCGCTGACTGAAAAGCTCGCCGTGCGCGGTAACGCGGTCTGGGCCGAAGGCGACGGCTGGTTACAACGCGCGACCAAGTCGACCAAGGGCGTGACGGGTTCCGTGGCTTATCTCCTGGCTCCGAAAACCGAGATCCGAATCGAAGGCGCCTACGATAAAATGGCACGCAATCAACCGAGCCCCGATATCTTCGACGGCTTTAGCGGCTGGGATGGGACCACCGTTATGCGCGGGCCGATCACTAACTTGATTCTCGGCACGCAAACAGCACCCGGGACGCCGAACTCGCTGGGCCAAGTATTAACGTTTCAAGGTGAGAGCCAAGGCATCAGTCGGCGAAACGGCGACTACTACGTATGGAACGCATTTAACGGCCAAAAGGCCATCATGAATTTCCAAAATGAGGCGGTCACGCGTAAAGGTGACGAGACGGCCAACACCCCCGTCTTCGCCAACGGCCGGCTCTACACACGCGGCACGGGATTGCCCTTCGGTCTTGGCTTGATGGCCTCCGGCGCGTTCCCGGTTTCGACCGAGGTTGCCGACGGCCAGCTCAACCTGCGCCATCAGGCCAACATTCCGCCGGACCTTTATTCCCGCGCCATCGCCGGATCGGCATATCGTCCGATCTCCGAAAAATTTTCTATGGCCACCGATGCTCCCATGTATTGGGAGACCATGAAAGATGCGACTTTCGCACTTTCGCACCAAGTCGGTGACCGCCTTTTTCTTGAGGTCGGGGCCAATATCAACAACGTTTACAGCGCAGCCACGCGCGAGGGCTCCCTCGGCTTTCGGACCATCCGAATCGATATCAACCAACTCCTACCCAATGGGGTCGCGAACCCCAATTATCTACAGCCCTACGGCGACGGTCCGATCGCCTACAGCCCTCGCAATTACCTCAACCGGAGCGTGCGGGCCAACGCCGCTTATCGCCTTAACGCAGGGAAATGGGGCGACTACACGATCAATCTGAATCTGGCCTCTAGTCTGCGCACGACGGAAGTTCGTTTTTACCGCTACAGCACTGCAGTGCTCCCCGACTCGAGGATGTGGCCGAATATTTCTCAAGCGATAAACATCCGCCAATATTTGAACCAAGCCTCACGGCCCTACGGCGATAACGGCATTCCCTCGGCTCTGAACAAAAACACCTTCGCCGTAGACAACAATTCATTCACAAACGCCAGCACCGCGCTGTCCCCGCGCTGGGCTCCGTCCGCTTGGGACGACACAGACGAAAAATTCGACAACGCCGTGCTGGCATCCAGCGGGCGCCTTTTCAAGGGCAAGCTCGTCGCCCTCGCCGCCGTCCGCTATGACCGGTATAAGTCCCAAAACTATGCCCGCATGGAATTCGGTGATCTGCCCACGGACTGGAACCCATCGAACCTTCTTTACAAGCCCACCGCGCCCGCGGATTGGACCTCGCTCAGCTACATCCCGAAGAATGTCACCACTGGTGTAGCCACCTCAAGCAAGCCGATTCCAGCCGCAACGCGGCCTCGACAAAACGCCCCCGGCGTCGTCACTAACAACGGCGTCCAGATACCCAACCCCTTTTTTGCCGGCGACCGTTTTCGCAACGACTACAGCCCGCCCGCCAACGAAGGCGGGCAGATGACGGGCACATTTGGACTCATTTACCACGCGAACAAATTCGTCTCTGTCGTCGGAAATTATGCCACGAGCTACCTGCCACCCGCCACAAACGCGTTTGATATGAATAATGAGCTAGTTAAGCCCCTCGACGGCATCGGGTATGACGGCGGAGTGCGCTTTCACCTCTTCGACGAGCGGATGACCATCAATACGAGCTACTACTTTAATCGAGAAAACTTCCAGCGCACCGCCTCACCGGTGACTGCTGCGATCAACAATCTACTCACGCGTAATGCCGCCAACGATCCCAGCGCCGATGGCCGCAACAACATCGGCATCCCTGCGATCTTTGGCACCGATTATCAGTCGGTGAAAACCTCGGGTATTGAGATCGAACTGGTTGGAAAAATCACGCGCGGGTGGCGTTTGATGGCCAATCTCGGCACCGCGCGCGTGTATAATTTTAATCGCTGGCCGCAAACCAAGGGGTTCGTCGACAGCAACGCCGACTTCTACAAACAGGTCTTGGAGGACGCGGGCGGCCGGCTCGACACATCGCAGCGCCCCAATGGGGCCCCGGGCCTCGCCACCGTCAACCCCGCGATCACCGCCGCCATTCCGAGCGAGCAGACCAACGCGGTCATCGACTATAATAATATCTGGGCCAATTACGCCCTAGTGCTCGGCGACAAGCCGGTCGCGGGCGCGCAACGGACCACGATCAACGCCTTCTCGGACTACACCGTGCAAACCGGGCGGCTCAAGGGCCTGCGATTGGGATTGGGCGCGCGCGCGCGCGGCAATGTTTACATCATGAGCCGCTCAGCCGACACCATCGTGAATCCGGCCAATCCCGCCGTTGCGATTGACGATCCTTCAGTCGATCAAACGACGCCAGTTTACTTTAGGAATCCCGTGCTGGTGGCCGCCACGCTCGGCTATTCTATCCGCTTGAAAGGCTCGCGTCGCTTCGAGGGCAAAGAGCTTTCGTTCAATCTCTCCGTGCAGAATCTGCTCGACTCGGCCCAGCCGACTTTCAGCGGCACGCAAGGAACGGCCCGCCCCCCGAACGGCGACTTTAGCAAGCCCAACCGCGTGGCGACGCCAGCGCGCGTCTCGGAACTCACGGAGCCGAGGAGCATCATATTTACAACTACGCTAAGGCTGTGAGCACGCAGGCAGGTCGAAGAACGCTCGGATTACGCACTGCTTTCCCGATGCACGCGGGAGTAAAAGCCCGAGCATAGACGGCCAGCTGTGAAACGGATAATTTATAAACCTACAAGGCACGGATCCGTTTCGAGTCAGCTTGTCCGACGTCATTTTCCATGAGCAGCAACTTACTTCAGTCAACTTACGAGGCCCCGCGCCTTAGGCCAGAGTCCACCGCCTACTTTTGGGCGGTCAACTTTGTTGTCGGCTTGAGTGGCCTAATGTTTGGATTGGATTCGGCGGTCATCTCCGGAGGAATTGACCTCATCAAGATACAGTTCGCCTTGAATCCCGACCAGGAAGGATGGGTCGTCAGTTCAGCGATGGTGGGCTGCATTGCGGGCGTGGTTTGCGCCGGATCGTTCTCTGATCGTTTCGGTCGAAAACCAGCGCTCATCCTTGTTGGACTTTTGTTTTCCGTATCGTTGATCGGCTCGGCGTTGGCGACGGACTACATGAGCCTCTCGTTAATGCGGCTCCTTGGCGGGCTGGGCATCGGTTTCTCTTCAGTGGTTTCCCCCATGTTTCTATCCGAAATTGCGCCTTCCCATTCGCGGGGCCGGATGGTTTCGATCTACCAATTGGCGATAACCGTGGGCATCCTGCTGGCTTTTCTCTCGAACGCATTGATCGTCCACTATGGTGGGAAGGCGTCAGCCTCCGAGGTCACCGGATGGGTTGGGCACCTGTTCGTGTCCGAGCAATGGCGCGGTATGTTTGCGGCATGTGCGGTCCCCTCGGTGCTCTACACGGCAGCCGCCTTCCTGCTGCCCGAAAGTCCCCGGTGGTTGATCAAGCAGGGTCGAGAGGCGCTCGCACACGGGCATCTAACCCGCTTTTTCGGAATCTCTGATGCTGATCGAGAGGCGGCCAAAATCAAAAGTTCGCTAATCGGTGCGGACGGCAACGTTAGTTTGACGGCTCTGATCGGAAATTCCGCCCTGCGCCGGCCTTTGGCCATCGGTTGCATCCTCAGTGCGGTCGGCGCCTTGAGCGGCATCAATGTGATCATGTATTACTCGCCAAAGATTTTTCAATCGGCGGGCCTGGGAGGCAACAGCGCACACACGGCCACCGTGATCGTCGGCATTTTCAACGCGGTTTTCACGATGATCGCGCTACTAGGGGTTGATCGGTTTGGCCGCCGCCCGCTTTTACTGCTTGGGGTTTCCGGCGTGTTGGTGGCTTTGATCTCCGCCGGAGCGATGTTTTATTTTAAGATCGAAAACCCTTGGTGGATTCTTCCACCGCTCTTACTGCACGTTGCTTTCTTCGCCTTTTCCTACGGGCCGATCGGCTGGATCATTATATCGGAAATATTCCCTACGCGCTTCCGGGGCCGTGCGTCGAGCATCTGCATTTTTTGCGGTTGGACGAGCGGATTTCTCCTTACTCAGGCGTTTCCGCGATTTCTCGCCAGTTTCGGTGGTGCCGGAGTGTTTTGGATCTGCGCGGCCGCCACTTTCTTCGCGTTGATCTTCATCTGGGTCGCCGTGCCTGAAACCAAGGGCAAGTCTTTGGAAGAAATCGAACTGTTTTGGAAGGGCAAGAACCCATAAAAGTGTTTGCCGGGAGTCGTGGATTGGCGCGGGACGAGTTATCAAAAACGCACGGAAAATCTCATGAAAATAGTCTATGATTTATCGACCGCGAGCTGGACGCTCACTGGTTATAATCCGAACTATCACCTAATCGAAGGAAGTTGGGAGTTTCCTGATCCGATCATTCGCTTCACCGAGCCGGTTCCTGCCGCCGTGCCCGGCTCAGTCCAAGGGGCGCTCAAAGCGGCTGGCGTGATCCCCGATTGGAATATCGGCCGTAACGCTTTACAGGCGGAATGGGTCGAGAATCGCGACTGGTCGTTTATGACCAAGATCCCGCAGGCTTGGTGTCGGGAGGGGGCTACGGCGGTGCTCCATTGCGACGGCCTCGACTTCATTGGCGTTATCAAGCTCGACGGCGAGATTGTTGGCGCGTTCTCCGACGGAAATCTGCCGCACCGCTTCGATCTCGGAGAACATCTTGACGCGGCGCGCGACCACATTTTGGAAATCGTTTTTCAAGCTGAAAATTTGCCGAGATGGCTTGGTCAGGTCGGTCATACTCCTCAAATTCGCGCCCAGAAAACTCGGTTTAACTACACGTGGGACTGGTGTCCCCGGCTGGTGCAGATCGGCATCTGGGACCGAGTCAGGCTAGAAATCGTCCACGGGCCGAGGATAGAGCACTTCACCTGCTACGCGACGATAGCGAGCGGAGCTGATACTGGCACGATTCATTTCCGCGGCGGAATCGTCGGAAAAGAGAGCACAAATCTGCGTTTGCGACTGAAGGCGGAGAAAACTGTCGTGGCGGAGAAAAGCATCTCCGGTGACGCACTGGGACCGACTTTCCAAATTTGGAGCGGATTTCCGGTTGAGCGCTGGTGGCCCAATCGCTCCGGCTCGCCTCAACGCTATAGCGTTGGGGGGGGCCTATTCAACAAGCAGGGGAACTTGGTCGATGAATTCACCAAAACTGTCGGCTTCCGCTCGATCGAGTGGCGCGATTGTGATGGCGCGTCGCCCGATGCTGACCCGTGGATATGCGTAGTGAACGGCACGCCGATTTTCCTCTGGGGGGTGAATTGGGTGCCGACGCTGCCCAACTATGCCGACGAATCACAGGAGCGGGTGCGCGCTTTATTGGCCCGTTATCGAGATATGGGCTGTAACATCGTTCGTTTGAACGGCTGCGGCGTGCTCGGGAAAGAGTGTTTCTACGATATGTGCGACGAATATGGCCTGATGGTTTGGCAGGATTTTACTTTAAGTTCCTCCTATATCGACAACTCTCCTCCCGATGAGCCCGAGGTGATCCGCGCATTGGTGTGGCAGGCCGAGTCTATCATAGCGCGGCGCCAGCATCATCCGTCCTTGCTGCTTTGGTGCGGGGGGAATGAACTCTACAAAAACAGGCGCGACGACCGAGGCCGGCCCAAGAGCGTTCCCGCCACTTGCGCCGATCCGATGTTGCGGGCCCTGCAGGCTGCAGTGGAGCGCGACGATCCGTCGCGGCGCTTTCTGGCGACAACCGCATCGGGCCCGCTCGCGACGGCGGGACTCGAGGAACTGGGCACAGGCAAAGCGTGGGACGTGCATGGGCCGTGGTCGATTGTAGGCGATGCTCCGACAACACGCGCCTATTGGGAAAGTGACGACGCATTGTTTCGTTCGGAGGTGGGATTCCAAGGCGCCAGCAGCGCCGAGTTAATCCTCAGATATGCCGGTGATCTTGCTCCATTGCCCGTCGCTAAAACGAACGCACTTTATAAAACGTCCGCGTGGTGGGTGGATTCCCAGCACTTCGAGGCGGAGCGTGGGCGCCCGCCTCAGACGATCGAAGAATACGTCCTATGGAGTCAGAACCGCCAGGCCGAGTGGTTGCTTCTGGCCGTGGAATCCACGCGCAGGCGTTTTCCCCGTTGTGGTGGACTCCTGCTTTGGATGGGGCACGATTGCTTCCCCTGCCCGATCAACACGTCGGTGATTGATTTTGAGGGTAACCCCAAAAAGGCGGCCATCAGTTTGACGACTTTAATGAACCGTGTGACGCCCGACGAGATTGTCGGCGCCGAGTGGACCGAAGCAGTCGGAGTCTAATGCCTCACGGTGAAGTGGGTGGCCGGCGCGCGCTATTCTAGAAGTTGGTCGCCCGAAATCTCAGATCCGCGGTGTCCAGTCTAACGGGACAAGTCAGTTTGATGTTCTTCGCGGAAACGCGCGACCGAAATACCGAGGCAATACTTGAACGTCTTGCTCAACTGAGCGGCCTCCTCGAAGCCGCACGCCTCGGCGATGTTCTGGAGTTTGTCTTGTGATCCTCGGAGGAGGAGTTTCGCGTGTTCTAGGCGCTGTCTAACGATTTCTCGCTGAATCGAGTGACCCGTGTGCAGCGCGAATTTCGTGTAAAGCTTGCTGCGCGACGCCCCCGATGCGGCCACGATTTCATCGACCGTGATGGGCGAGCGATACCGCTGCGCGATAAAGGCGAGCGCCTTGGCGACATTCACGTCCTGCGCCGCGATCACATCACTACTTCGGCGCACAACCACACCGTCGGGCGGGATGCGCAGCGTCACGCCGGGCGGCTCTTCTCCGGCCATCAGGCGGTCGAGCAACTCCGCGCCGCGATAGCCCACCAGTTCGCGGTTCGTCACCACGCTCGAGAGTGGCAGCGGCCCCAGCTCCGCGTAAATCGGATCGTTATCCACGCCGATCACAGCCACCTCGTCAGGCACGGCCAAATCCGCGATCTGGCAGGCGCGGACGATATCGTTCGCCTCGGCGTCGTATTGTGCCATGACGGCGAGGGGTTTCGGCAGGCGCGAGAGGGCCGCAGCCAGCCAAGGCAGCATTTTTGTAGTAGCTTTGGGCCGATTGCTAAGGGGCGTGTAGTCAATCAGGTGGAACTTACGCCCGGCCGCGAGCGCAGCCGCGCGGAACCCTCCCATACGCTGCCTGACGACCGGGGCGTTAATATCCTGGGCGAAGAACGCGAGATGATCGAAGCCGCGGGTGATGAAATGCCCGGCGGCCATGCGCCCGATGGCGTCGTCGTCGGTCGTCACGCGCGCGAACGGTAACTCCGGCATTTGTTCGCTCAAATCGACCACTGGCACCCCCGCGCCTTTTACGAATTGCAGCAGATCGTCGCGCGCCCGCCCGGGCAGCAAGGTGACGATGCCGTTTCCCTTCCATCCGCATGGCACCAAGCGATTGCGCGAGGTGATGTCGTTGAGAATCCAGCCGGCCATGCGGGCATATTTGGCGACGCCGACGCTGATTTCATGAACGTAAAATCCCATCGCGAGTAACACCGATTTTCGCGGTTGCGCGGGGTGCACGAGTCTCTTCATGGATTCATTTCGAATCACAAATCACACGCTCACAGAAGCAACCGGAAACGCTCGGATCGCGTGATCCTCGGCACTCGGTGGATTCTGAAGCCGCATTTTTGCACGCATTAGCAAGAGGCCGGCACGGGCCGGCATAGGCCGAGCCAAACGGGCCGAGCCAAACGGGCCGAGCCAAATAGGTCAGGCCTTGCGTTTTGCGATCGGATGTAAAGCAACGCCGTCAAAGATCGAGCAAACGCCAAGCCAGAGGGCTCGGCCATGTTTTCGGGTTTTAGGGCTCATCACCGTAAGCGTCGCTTCGGGTGCCCCCTTGCCGAGGGCGTAGATACGGGACCTACGGAACCAACCCGTATCGTGGTTGCGTGACCTACTGCTACCGGCTGCGGCTGCGGGGTCGGGGTTAGCTGGCTCGGCGGCTGCCAGTGTGCGGGCAGCAGCGGGGGTGAGTTCGCTTTGGTTGGTGAGCGCGGGCAGGCGGGCGAGCAGGTCCTGCAAATAGGCGTGCAGGTCGTGGCCGCGGCGTTGCACAGAGACGATCAACGAGTTTTCGAGTGCGATGATGTCGCCCTTTTCGCTGGCGAGTTTGGCTAGCGCGGCGCGCAGACGAAGTTTTGGCGTGAGCAATGTCGGCCCAAAAGCCCTCCACTTGCTCGGAGATGCAGACTTTATTCATCGGCCGTTGCGAGCGCCTTCATCTTTAGCTTACCGGCCCGGTATTTTTTCAGCGTGGTGCGGAAATCGTCGTTCGCGAGCAACTCCATCGTTTCGGCGATTGTTTCCACCCGGGCTCGCCCGACCACGAAAGCCGCCACCGTTCCATGCCGCTGGATCGTCACCCGTTCGCCTTGTGCCTGCTTGATGATGCGGGGGAAAAGGGCCTGACCTTCGGTGACCGAATAGGTAGTTTCCACAGGCTCCGACGTATTACACCAAATCCCGTAAACAACGTCAAAGTTCCGACTCGGGGCGGCGCCGAGAGGGTTGGGCGTGGGTTTGGATTTTTTTGATTTTGGATTTTCGATACTGAACGGTCGCTGCGCTCGGGAACTCGATTGCGGAGTGCGGGACGGGGAATGCGGCGTGCTCGTTTAAGAAATGACGTTCATCCCGCGTAAGCCGAAAAGCGGTGCGGCGCTCAAAAGATGGCGGTCGTTGGAAAAGATCTCGGCGAAGCCTTGGTCAGCGGCGCTGGCGAGATGAAGCGCATCGGCGGCGCGGAGAAATGTGTCGGGTGGTGCGACCCGATAGACTGCTTCAACACGGGCAATCAGGACTTCGGTGACGGGAAGCCAGTGCAATGCCCCCGCGGCCGTGTCGGCCTGGAGTTGGTCGAGCAATGCCTGTAAAAATTCGAGTGACGCCGCGCCTTCTCGAACCTTGCGATGGGAGGCGGAGATAAACTCCGCGCGTCCGTGCAAGGAGCAAAAAATCACATCAACCGTTGCGGCATGGGCGCGGACGGCGGTGCTGCCAGGCTCCGGGCATTGAAGCTTCAGGAGGTAACTGGAATCGTAGTAAGCACCGATCATCGGGCATCACGTTCGTCGGAAATGATACGGGTGGAGTCGATGGAGTGATCCGAGGGGGCCGAACGGAGAGCGGCCTCAAGCGAGGGGAGGACGCGGCGCGTGCCCCAATAGGAGGGGCCGGAGCGCACGGGTGGGATGGGAGGCGTGACCGCCAGAGCTTTCTCCAAAAGATGAATGGTTTCTTGGGGCACGGAGCGGCGGTGGGCGGCGGCCGTTTGTTCCAGCCGGGTGCGAAGCGATTCTGGAAATGATTCGATCACGAGAGTGGCCATAATCTAGGAAGCTAGCAGAAGGGCAGGTGCCGGCAAAGAGGAAGTTCGGATAGAGAAATCAGCGGGTCGTGAAGCGATACTCGGTGGTGGAGCGGAAGGTCTGACCGGGGCGGAGAATGGTGGAGGGAAACGCGGGCTGATTCACCGAGTCGGGGAAGTGCTGGGTCTCGAGGCAGAAGAACCCGGGCGGACCGTAGGGCGGGCGGTCGCGCAGCGGGCTGGTGTAGAGCTGCACGGCGGGTTCGGTGGTCCAGACTTCCATCTGGCGTCCGCTGTCGGGATCGGTGACGCGCGCGGCGAAGCGGAGGGAGGCGTCGCCGGCGGGGCGGTTGAGGACGTAGTTGTGGTCGTAGATGATGCGAGGGCCTTTCAACTGCGAGGCGCGCGCTCCGAGGCGGGTGGGTGCGGTGAAATCAAGCGCAGTGCCGGCCACAGGTGCGAGTTCACCCGTGGGGATGAGCTGGGCGTCCACCGGCGTGACACGGTCGGCGTCGATCATGACCTCGTGGTCGATCACATCACCGCCGCTCCCGAGGTTGAAGTAGGCGTGGTTGGTGAGGTTGATGGGCGTGGCTTTGTCGGTGGTGGCGGTGTAGTCGAGGCGGAGCGTATTTTCCTCGGTGAGGGTGTAGGTGATGGTGGTGGTGAGGGTGCCGGGGTAGCCTTCCTCGCCGTCGGCGCTGACGTAGGTGAGGCGCACGCTGGGGGTATGGGCGGCGTCGGGGACATCGGCGCGCCAGAGCACGCGGGCGAAGCCGCGCACGCCGCCGTGAATGTGATTCGGGCCGTCGTTGGCGGGGAGCACGTAGTCGTGGCCGTCGAGCGAGAAGCGGGCGCCGGCGATGCGGTTGGCGACGCGGCCGATGACGGCGGCGGAGTTCTTGATCCGCGCGTCGAACGGTGCGGCGCCCGGAACGATTTCCTGCACGACGCCGGACGACACGCCGTCGCGGCCGGGCACGCGAAGCTCGGCGACGACGGCGCCGAAGGTGATGATTTTGGCGGAGGCGCCGCGGTGATTGGTGAGCCGATAGCTTTCGACTTCGATACCGTCGGCGGTGCGGCCGAAGACGGCGCGACGGACGGCGGGACGCGCGGACGCGGAGGCAGCGCCCTCGTCAAGGGGGACAAGGCGCGCGATGCGGCTAGTCGGGCTGTTGAAGGCGACGTAGAGGAGGCCGTCGGGCCCGGTGGTGACGGCGCGGACGCGGCCCTGACCTTTGAAGAGAATTTCCTGGCGGGTGACGCGGTCGCCGTCGGTCTCGATGCGGCGGAGCTGTTCGCCCATCAGGCCGGTCACCAAGAGGGAATTTTTCCAGCGCGGGTAGCGGTCGCCAGTATAGAACATGATGCCCGAGGGTGCGATGGCGGGAGTCCACGCGACGACGGGATCGGCCATACCTGGGCTGGACCGGGCGAAGTCGAGGCGGGGCTGGCCACCGCCGCCCTCCCATCGGATCTCGGGTTGGAGGCCGGAGGAGACGATGGGCCAGCCGTAGTTGCGGCCGGGCTCGATGCGGTTGAGTTCGTCGCCGCCGATGGGGCCGTGCTCGGTTTCCCAGAGTTTGCCGGTGACGGGGTGGAATTGCAGGCCTTGTGGGTGGCGGTGGCCGTAGCTCCAGACGGAAGCGACGGCGCCGGGGCGGTGGACGAAAGGATTGTCGGCGGGGATGCGGCCGTCGTCGTGAATGCGGTGGATTTTGCCGAGGGGACTGGCGAGGTCCTGAGCGTCGGTGGCGGCGCCGCGGTCGCCGATGGTGAAGAAGAGATGGCCGTTTTTATCGAAGAGAAAGCGGCAGCCGAAGTGGGAGTTGTCCTTGGAGTAAAACTTAGGATCAGCGCGGAAGAGCGTCTCTTGGTCGACCCACGCGCCGTCGCGGATGCGGCCGCGCACGATCACCGTCATCGAGGTATTCGCGACCGGGCCGTCTTCGGAGTAGGCGAGGTAGATCCAGCCGTTTTTGGCGAAGTCGGGATGGACGATGACGTCGAGAAGGCCGCCGTCCTGTTGGTAGTGGACGGCGGGCAGACCCGAGACGGGTTTGGGATCAAGCTTGCCGTCGACAACGACGCGCAGGCGACCGGCGCGCTCGGTGACGAGCAGGCGACCGTCGGGGAGGAACGCCATGCCCCACGGGGTATCGAGGCCGTCGATCCATGTCTCGACGCGGAACGTATGCAGCTCGCTGTCGATGGGCTCGGCGGGGGGAGGCGGCGGGGGCGCAGTGATGCGGCCGGCGACATATTCGGCGCCCTGTTGGCGGAGATGGGCGACGAGCGCGAGGAGCTCAGCGGAGGTGAACGCATCGGCAAAGGCGGGCATGCCGGTGGCGGGCCAACCTTGGCGAATGCTCCGCAGCACGGAGGCGTCGTCGCCGCCGTGGCTCCAGCGTTCATCGAGGAGATTGGGCCCGCTGCCGCCGGTGAGGGTGGCCCCGTGGCAGGTCGCGCACAGCGTCGTGGCGATGAGCTCGGGCGGGCGGCTGGACACCTCGGCGGCGGGCGCGGGGACACACAGGGAGAAGCCAAGCAGTAGAAAATTCTTCATGGGTGGTCCGCAGAATGGGGCGCGCCGAAGTCCGTTTACAAAGGTAAATCTAAGGCGCGAATGGCATGGCGCGCGGTCAGGCGGAGTCCGGGGTTGGGGCGGAGTGGGGCACGCGGGGCTTTCCTGCAAGTCGCCGCGTTGCGCCGGTCCTGTCACGCAGCCGGGGCTTTTGCTGTCGGTGAAAATTTAGGGCGGCGGGGCCCAAGGCGCCGGGCCGCCGGGGGCGGAGCGGAGGAACTGTTCGCCGACTTCGCGATACCATGCGTGCAGGCGGGTGCGCATCGCCGCGACGCGTTCGGGCTGGGCGGCGGCGAGGTCGCGCTGCTCTCCGATATCGGCGCGGAGATCGTAAAGGGCCACGGTGCCGTCCTCATAATTTTCGACCAGTTTCCAATTGCCGACGCGGACTGCGCCGCCGGGAAAGCCGTCCTGATTGCCGTAATGCGGGTAGTGCCGGTAGAGGGCTTCGCGCGCGGGGGGCGGGCCGCCGCGCAGTAGCGGCAGGAAGCTGCGGCCGTCGATCGTCTCATCGGCGGGCGCCGCGACGCCGGCTTAGTCGAGGGCGGTAGCGAAGATGTCCGTGCTCATCACGGGCGTGTCGACGGTGGAGCCGGGCCGGAGCGTGGCGCCGGGGAGCCGTGCGAGGAACGCGGTGCGGATGCCGCCTTCGTAGAGCCAGCCCTTGCCGGCGCGGAGGGGGAGGTTGGAGGTGGGTGAACCTTGGGCGGTGGAGCGGCCGCAGTTGGCGGAGGGAAGATGACGAGCGTGCTTTCGGCGAGGCCGAGCTCGTCGATTTTTTTTAAATGCGGCCGACGGCGGTATCCACGCCCTTAACCATCGCGGCGTAAGCGGCGTGATTCTGCACGGCGCGCACGCGGCGCGGGCCTTTCACGGAGAGGTAAACCTGAGGCTCCTCGATGAACGCGTCCTTGACGCCGAGGCGGGCGGCGTTGGCGCGATATTTTTCAACCAGTTCCGCCGGCGCCTAATGCGGCGTGTGGACGTCGTAGAAACAGTGGTGGATGAGAAACGGATTACCGTCGGCTTTCGCCTTCGCCATGAGCGCGCCGGTTGCGAGCGCGGGTTCGCCTGCGAGGTTGCGGGCTTGGCGCGGGTCGGCTTCGACATCGTAGATTTCAAAATCGTCGTCGGCGGACTTGATCGCGTAGCGCACGCCGGTGTAGCGGCCCGCATGGACGGTCGGCATCTGCTGGCGGGTGCGGCCGCGGTTGGCGGCGGAGAAGTCGGCGTAGGCCGGTGATTTGATGTTGTTGAAATACTCGATGTAAACGGTGCCGGGCGCGCGGGTGCCGCGGCCGGCGAGCAAGGGCAGGAGCGAGACGCCGTCGGAGGAAGCGGGTGCGGGCACGCCGGCGAGCTCGGCAAAGGTCGCGAGCCAGTCCCCGGTGCCGGAAGGGGTGCGGTCGATGCGGCCGGCGGGGATGCGGCCGGGTCAGCGGGCGAAGGTGGGCTCGCGCACGCCGCCTTTGAGGGTGCCGCGCTTGATGCCGTCGAAGGGGCCGTAGCCGGCGAAGAACGTGGGGTCGTAGGCCGCCTTGAGGTAGGATTCTTGGGAGGGGCCGTTGTCGGAGGTGAAGACGACGAGGGTATTTTCGTCGAGACCGAGGTCGCGGAGGGGTTGTGTGAGGTCGCCGACGGCGGCGTCGATGCGTTGCACGCCGGCCGACGTAGCGGCGTTGCACGTCGGGCCACGGTTGCTCGGGCGTGGCGGGATCTTTGTCGTGGTCCCAGGTGGCGCGCGCGATGGCGGGGTCGAGCCAGGCGTCCGCGGTGCCGGTGGCGGTGTTGAGCATGGCGCCGGGTTTTCCGGTCCATTGCACGCCGCCCTCGCGGCCGCCGCCGGCGGGATAGGCGCAGGGTGGGAGCTGGAGTTTCGCATGCGGGGTGTCGTAGGCGGGGTAGAGGAAAAACGGCTGTGCGGGCTGGGCGGCGCGGTGTTCTATGATCCATTTTTTAGCGCGGGCGGTGAAGAGACCGGTGGTGTAGCGGAGGTCGAGACCGGCGGAGACCTCGCGGGCGTTTTCCCAGACCTCGCGCTTGTCCTCCTTCGGGTAGTGAAAATAGCCGTCCCGGTGGCGGACGTAGCCGTAGTAAAAATCGAAACCGCGCCGGGTGGGGTAGGCGGGCCAGGTGGCGGGGTCGCCGCCGGGCGCCTCGGGTTTGCCTTCGGTGGCGGCGGCGTAGCCGGTGGCTTTCAAGACGGAGGTGAGGGTGTGGTTGGTGGCGAGAGCCTTGTGAACTGGTTGTCGCGAACGTCGGTGTGGTCTTGCGTCTGGCCGAGGAGGAGCGAGGCGCGGGAGGGGGCGCAGACGGGGGCGGCGCGGGCGTTTTGAAACGTGGGGCCGATGTCGCCGGAGCCGAGGTCGTCGCAGAGGATGAAGATGATATCGGGCGGTGGCGGGGTCGGGGTCGCGGCGGAGAGGGTCGCGGAAACGGGGAGGAGGAGGGAGAGGGCGAGCGGGAGAAAGCGGAGGCGGTGCAAGGGCGTCGCAACGCGGGTCGCGTCGAAGTAACCGACGTCGCCGTAGCCGAGGTCGTCGGCGTAGATGATGACGACGTTGCGCGGGCGGACGGGGACGGATGCGG
>JACMRG010000282.1 GCA_014376585.1 Opitutaceae bacterium
CAAGGTCCGAAAGGGACTGACCGCAGGCGGGGAGGGACGGGCGGCCGCCCGCCCCTCCCCAACACCGCTGGCCAAGGGCAGCTTGCTTCAAGCCTCTGCCCTTGGCCAGCGGTGCTACAAGGTCCCGGTTCTACCTCAATTCGCAAACGCCCAAAAATCAGGAGCTGTCGGTATGAACCAGCAGCTAAACCGGAAGGCCGTCACCCATGACCCCAGCCCCAAAAAAGATCGGCCGATATTTGGACATCTTACCGATACAGCTGCACCATCGCGTCGCTCCGCACCCAGCCAGTCTGCCCGTTGGGGAAGATCAGGCGACTCCAGCCGAGGAAATTTTTATCCACGACCGCCAGCGATCCGGCCGGTAATGGCACGGTCTTCTGCGCATTCGTCGCCTCGGTGGGCACGGAGCGTAGCAACGTGTTTTGCCCCACAACCGCGATGTCGCTATCGGTCAGCGCGCCATAGTTTTTCAGACTGAGCGCGGCGACACCTCCCGCCGCCAGCGCGAGCAAGGCCGCCATTCCCGCCAGCCAGCGCGACGCCGCGCCTTTGTCGCGATAGAGCGTCCACAGCCAGCCAGCCAACGCCAGCGCGAGACCGCACGCCGCGATGCCAAACGCCACGCCCCAACCGCCCGGCGAAAGCATACGGGAAATTTTGTAAGAGCCGGTGCCGGCCGAGAGCGCACTGAACGTCGGCTGATCGATGCCCGCGCGATCCAAGCTCAACGCGAATTGCCAGCGCACCGCCGCGTTCGACGGATTCAGGCAAAAGGCGGCCAGCGACTGCGCCGCCGATTCCGTCCAGCGATTCTGCTGCGCCAGCGCCAGCGCTAGATTCGTCCGCAACGCTGCATCCGTCGGCGATGCTGCCACCGCTTTCCGCCACGCCGTCTCCGCCGCCGTAAAATTTCCACCGCGGTAAGCGTCCCCGCCTGCATCGGCGCGCAATGCCATGGGCATCAGCGCGAGCACCACCAGCGCGGCCCACGGCAGCAGATTGCGCCGCAAGAAGAGCGCGCCCAGCGGCACACTTGGAATCACCGCATCCGACAGCGCCCCGCGCGCCCGCATCAGCCAGTCGGCGGGCAGCGTCGCATGCTCGCCGTAAATCACGTGATTCGCGTCGCGCCAGAGCTGCGCCCACGACGAGCCCGCCGTCCCCTTGCGCACATGTTCCAAGACGTGCGCGACCTGCGGCGGCGTGGGCGCGGCTTCGTCGATCTCGGCAAAATCCGCCGTCGCCTGCTGCCAATCGCGCAATCGGCGTTGCACCGAATCGTGTGGCGCCATCAACGCGGTCTCCAACTCACCGATCGCCCGGTCAATCCGTGCCCGCGCATCGCGCCGCCGCCGCAGCGGATCCGTTTCCAAGCGTCGGCCCGCGGCCAGCTTCAGCCAATAGCCCAGCAGCAGCACCATCGGCACCCCTAAGCTCACAAATAATCCCTTAAGCCCAGCCGGCACGAGCCCCGGCATCGGCGCGCTCATCGGATCCCGCGGCAGCGGCGGGGGCGACTCCGGCACGCGCACGCGTTCCGCACCTGCGTCTGGCGCCGCCAGCTGCGCACCGCTCGGCGGCGTGAGCGCACCCGGCGCGGCCGCCTCACCCATCACCGTCAGCGCGACCGATTCGCTCGTCAGCATCTGGTATTTTCCCGCTTGCGGATCAAAATAAACAAACCGCACCGGCCCAAGCTGGTAGTTACCCGGACGACTCGGCACGAGCAGCATCTCCTGCGAGAGACTGCCCTCGAACAGTTGTCCGCGCTTCAGCGTGCGTTTCGTAACCGGTGTCACGACTTGGAAGTCCCGCGGGATCGCTTGCGCCGGGAGCCGGCTGATTTCCGGCCAGTTGCCGGTGCCGGCCAATTCCACGGTCCACGTCACCGACTGGCCCACTGCGACCTGTGTCGCCGCGGCGTTGGCCGTGAGCGTGAAATTACCCACCGCCTTGGCGAACTCCACCGGCGCGGGCGTCGGCAACGGTTTGAAGTTCAACTCCACCGGCGCACTCGAAACGGTGAAACTATCCGTGAGCGGCTGCCCGTTGCCCGCGATCTCGGTCACCAGCGTGAGCAGCTGTTGTCCTGGCGGCAGCGTCGCGCGGCCCGCCGTGCGCGCGTAGGTGCGCGTCGTGCGCGAGTGCGTCGGCCGACGCTCGCCGTCGGCCCGCGACTCATGGCTCGCCACGGTGGACCAATCCTCTGCGTTGAACAGCGGGCTGCTCCACTCGAACGCGCCGCCGAGCGATTGATAGTAGCGCCGCGACACCGCGACTTCCTGCGTCAGCGTAAACAGCTCGCCCACCCAATACGTGTCACGCTCCGTGCGCAGCGCCACCTTCGCGATCTGCTCCAAAGGCACGCCTGCGATCTCGGCCTTGGCCGGGGATGCGGGCATGGTTTGCGCGCCGAGCGGCGCGGCGCAGACCAGCGATACGCCGAGAAACGGGAAGAATAGTTTTAAGCGCATGATACCCATCTCTTGTTTTAGGAATTTTGGAGCTTCGGGGTAGCGCCGCGACCCCCGGGCGCGGCTGTCGGGGCAGTTCTCGCCAAATGGGTCGCGCCCGGAGGTCGCGACGCCACCTTCTTGGGTCGAAATTTCATCGTCAGTCCTCATCGACATCACCAGTCGGGCCCCTGCGGCACCAGGTCGCGCCGGGTGCCTTCAAGCATTTGAAAAAGTTTCGCCGGCGCATCCTGACTCCGGACGTGATCAAGCTTTTGCAGCGGCAGAATCAACTCGGGGTGCTCCTCGCGCTCGATGTCCGCCGCGGTCTTTTCGTTGCCCACGAGCTGCATGTCCGAAGGCAGAGGCGGTGGTGGCGTGAGATTACGCTTCCCCGTTTCCATTTCACCGAAAGCCGAGCTCGCGGAAAATTTCTCTTTCGTGTCGTCCACGCCCGCAGTCGCGTTGGGATCACTGGCGACGCCCGGCCCGCCCCGTCCGTTCGATTCCTTCATGTCGTGGTCGGGATCAAATCCGGGCGGCAGCTCGCTCTTGCCGGCGGCGTCGGGACGGGCCGTTTTCCAAGGTTCTTTGTCGGCGCGCACGAGCACGGCGACATCGGCGCGCAGCTTATCCCAGTCACCGCCCGCCTTCTCGATGGATTCGCCGAGGTCGATGGCACGGCGCGCATCGTCGGCCACCGAGAGAGGGAAACGTTGGCGCGCCTTCAGCGTATTTTCCATATAGGCGATCATATCGATCGTGAGCGATACCCAGTCGAAACTCTCGGGCTTCGGCTTCGCCAGAATCTGCTCGATGCGCTTCCCCACCATCGCGCCGAGCGTGGCCATCGGCGTGCGCGAGGCCGGACCATTCGTATCTTCCATTTCCGCCAAATCCTGGGCCAACCCCACCGTAAGCAGGAGCATCAGCCCGGCCACCGTCGCGCCCGCGCCCGGCGTCGAGCGCCCGCGCACGGTGGCCTTCGCGGCCGGCAGACGCAACCCGCGCGCCCTCGGCTGCACCGGCAGTTCGCGCCAGAAACTCAGCGCCAAAAACACGAGCGCCGGCACGAGTGCCCATTGGTAGCGCTCAACCCGCCGGGTTTCGTCCTTCTTGAAAGCGGTGGTCTTCTTCGCCGTGGAGACCACGCGCTTGAGCAAGTCCGCCGCGCTCACCCACGAGGGTGCCGCCATGTAAACGCCGCCCGTCACCTTCGCCATCTCCTCGAGCGTGGCGGGCTTTAACTTGGTCACGACTTCCGAGCCGCTGACGTCTTTCACCACCGAGCCGGCGCCGAGCGGAATCACGCCGCCGGCCGAGGTGCCTACGCCGAGCGCGATGATATGCACGCCGCGCTTCTGGAGCTGCGCCAACGCGCATTTCCATTGGTCGTCAAACGCCTCGCCGTCGCTCAACACCACGAGGATACGCTCCACGCCCTCGGCTTGGCTGAACGCCGCGAGACTGGTCCTGAGCATCGCGTCGTAGTTGGTGCCGCCCTGCGGAAAATAGTCCGGCGACAAATTCGGCAACAGCCCCGCGAGAATATCGTAGTCCACGCTGAGCGGCAGTTGCAGGTAGGCGGTGCCCGCGAAGAGCACCAGCCCGGCCCGCTCGCCCGCGAGTTTGTCGAGCAGGCCCTGCACGAGCAGCTTCGCGTGATCGAGGCGCGAGGGCCTGACATCGCGCGCCGCCATACTGCGCGAGAGATCAAGCGCGATCAGGACTTCCTTCGGCTGATCCTCGAGCGGCACATCGACAGGCCCCCAGCGCGGACTCGCCAGCGCGACAATCATCAGCGCAAGCCCCGACCAAAATCGCCAGCGCACGCGCGGTGGCTTGATAAAAACATTGAGGTCCACGTGATCGCGGCCCGCCCAAAGTCGCGTGATGCCCGGCCAGCGCCCGGCGACCGCGCCTTGGCGCAAACCGTCAAGCAGCGCGAGCGCCGCGACGACTGGCAGTAGCCACAGGGCGTGGGGGAGTCCGAAATTCATCAGATGGAGGCCTCCCGCTGCCAAGGCGTGTAGGCGAGCAGGCCACCTGCGAGGAAAAGCCCCAGCGAGCCTGTCACCAACCACGGGAACAGATCGCGCGCCTTGCGCGTTTTGGTTTCGAAACGAATTTTTTTCGCGCCGTCGATGGACTTGAACGCCGCCGCGATCGTGTCGGGGCTGTCGGTGCGGAAATACGAGCCGCCCGTCGTCTTCGCGATCTCACGCAACGCGTCCTCATCAATGTCGGTGAGAATGCGGCGGTAACCCATGATCTTGCCGGTCTCGTCAAAGATCGGAAACGGTGCCGAGCCGGCCTTGCCCGCGGCGATGGTGTAGACGGTGATGCCGCGCGTCTTCGCGATTTCAGAGGCTTGGGACGGTTTGAGCACGCCGCGGTTATTGGAACCATCGGTGAGGAGCACGATGAACGCGCTCTGGCGCTTCGTGGTCTTGTCGTTCTTCGACTGTTCCAGCCGCGTCAGGGCGACGCCGATACCGTCGCCGATGGCGGTGCCGTCTTCCATCAAACCGATTTTCAAGCGCTCCGTCTGGCGCGCGAGCCACGCGTGGTCGCCCGTGAGGGGCGCGAGCGTGTAGGCGCGGCCGGCGAAGACGACGAGGCCGATGCGGTCGTTGGGGCGGTCGTTGATGAACGCCTTGATGACGGGCTTGATCGCCTGCAGGCGATTCAGGCGCACGCCGTCCTTTTCAAAATCTTCCGCGAGCATCGAACCGGAAAGGTCGATCGCCAGCATGATGTCGTAGCCTTCCTGCCGTGCCTCCGTGCGGATTTCCATTTTCTGCGGACGCGCCAGCGCGACCACGAGCAACACGATACCCGCGCTCATGAGAATTGCCGGCAGCCGCGTCGCCGGCACGAGCACGGGCTTCCACCACGCGGCGGCAAATGGCACGATCAGCGCGGGCACGCCGCGCCGCCAGCGCAGCCAGACCACCAGCGGCAACACGAGCGCGGCGAGCAGCCACCAGATGTTTTTGAGAAAAATTTCGGCCATGGCTCAGCGGCGCGCGCGACTGTGCGCGTGAAAAAATTTTACCAGCGCGTCGATCATCGACTCTTCCGGCGTGACCACGAGCCGGCTCTGCCGGTCGGGAAATAGTTTCGAGAAAGCGGTGGTGCGCTCGGCGCTCCAGCCGGCGTGCGCGTCACGGTGCGTCTTGGAACTCGGATCGAGCACGACGAGCCGATTGCTCGTCGGATCGAAGGCCGTGAGGGCTTTGCCCACCGGTAATTCGCGCTCCCACGCATCCTCCACCCGGAATCCAATCGGCTGGTAACGCCGCCGGATCAGCGACCAGCCCGCGGGGGCGGCGCGCGGCGGAAAATCGCCCAGCCAGAGCAGCAGGCTTTGGTTCGACACCGCGTGCGCGATAAATTTCCACGGCGTCTCGACCGGCCGCCCATCCGCCATGACCGGCGTCGGCCGGGCGATGAGATCGGCCACGACGTTTAAGATCGGGCCGCGACCACGCACGGGTTGCGTAAGTTTGTAGCCGCCGGGATACGCGTGGACGATGCCCACGCGATCGCGATTCGCGGCGGAGAGCATCATCGCGAGAGCGGCGAGTTCGAGCAGCGCGGCGCGTTTCGTGCGCTCACCGGACCCGAACTGCAGCGAGAGCGTGTCCTCGAAAACGATGAGCACGGTGAGTTCGCGTTCCTCCACGAATTTTTTGCGGAACGGTTCGCCGAGCCGCGCCGTGACGTTCCAGTCGATGTCGCGGATGTCGTCGCCAAACGTGTATTTCACGACCTGGTCGAACTCCATGCCGCGCCCGCGAAACACCGAGCGGTATTCGCCGCTGAGCGGATTCTCAACCGCCTGTTTCATCCGCCACTCCAACTGCCGCAGCAACGCCACCGACGAGGTCGGCAGCGGCGGTTTGGCCACGAGGGGACTTGGACTGGCCGGTGGGGAAATCACGGGCGATGGGTGGCGCACTCTGCAAGCAGACTCCGACAAATGACCGGCATCCGTTTCATCGTGCGCAACTCAGGCGGCTTTGACGCCCACCGTCGGCACGGCTTCTTTGTTCACGATCTGCTTCAATAATTTTTCCGCGTTCATCTCGGCCGCTTCGGCTTCATAGGTGAGACTGATGCGATGGCGCAACGCGTCCGGAAAAACTTCCTGCACGTGCTCGGGCGAAACGTGGTCCATGCCACGCAACCACGCGAGCGCGCGACTCGCCTGGTAGAGCGCCAGACACGCGCGCGGCGATGCGCCGAAATTAAGGTAGCGCGTGCCGTCCGCCATCGGTTGCACGAGCGCACGCGTGGCGCGGACAAGGTTCAGAATGTATGCCTTGATCTCGGGTGAAACGTAAATGAGGTCCACCTGCTTGCGCAGTTCGAGCAATTCCTCGCCGCTTGAAACCGCCACCAGTTCCGGCTGCGTCGTCACCTGGCCCCAACGATCCATCAAGAGCGTCTCCTCTTCAGCCGAGGGATAATCGACGAGCAATTTGAAAATAAATCGGTCCATCTGCGCTTCGGGCAGCGCGTAGGTGCCGTCCTGCTCGACGGGATTTTGCGTCGCCATCACAAAGAACGGTTTTGGCAGAGCGTGCGTTTTTCCACCGATGGTTACCTGCTTCTCCTGCATGGCTTCGAGCAGCGCGCTCTGCACCTTCGCGGGGGCGCGGTTGATCTCGTCGGCGAGCACTAGGTTGGCGAAAATCGGTCCGCGATGCGCGGTGAATTGCCCCGTGTTGGGCTGGAAGATCATCGTGCCGACAACATCGCTCGGCAGCAGATCGGGCGTGAATTGGATGCGATCACAATGCACGCCCAGAGCGGAACCGAGCGATTTGATGAGCAGGGTCTTTGCGAGTCCGGGCATGCCTTCGAGCAGGACGTGACCATTGGCGAGGAGCGCGACCAAAAGGCGCTCGATGACAACGTCGTTGCCGAGCACGGCTTTGGCAATTTCGGTGCGAAGTTTTTGCGACCAGACTGGACCTGTGATCATAGGAAATTGAGCGGAAGAAGCGTGGGTGCGAAGACGCAGGCCGCGGTGAAACGTCACCGCGCCTGCGTGATTTCTACCTCAGCAAGGCGGATACCAACCCACGTCGCAACTCCGCGACGCCGCCCTCCTTGCCCCTTATAGTGCCACTGTCATCTGCATCACCCGTTCCACGCGATATTTTGACCCCAAATCGTATAAGCTCACCTCATCCGTTCGCGCGCGTGCGCTATTGAATTTCGCGATGAAAATTCTTTCCCCGTTTTTCGCAGAAACCCGGTCTCGATTTTAAGATTTTTCCCGCTACCGCTATAGACGACCCCTCGTTGGCCCGTGGTTCACTCCCGAAGAAATCCCCTCACGCAAAATCTCTGGTCACCGCCGGCCCGGCTTGGCGGCACGTGACCTGCCTTCCGAAACATTTTTTTCCTTCATCGTCCACGTAATCCCGCCGCTCGAAAAACCCACCACTCGCGAGATATACCACGCAACCTTTCGGCATCGCATACGTTATCAAATTGAGCCCGTCACGGGCCGTTCCATTCAGCAATTCGCTCTACTCAAATATGAATAAAATCGGACATCGGCGTCGTCATTTTCGTCTTAAACAACTGGGCCTGATGGCAATCGCATCGGCCACTCTGATGGCTGCCCCCGCCCCGACGAAAATCACGCCCGCGAAAGCCCTTATCGGTTTCGGCATCGGCGATGATTACCACATGGCCAACTACACGCAGATTGCGGCGCTGTTGAAAAAGTGGGAAACTGAAACCGACCGCATGAAGGTCGTCAGCATCGGCAACACCGCCGAGGGTCGCCCCCAATACATGGCGGTCATCACCTCGCCTGAGAATCACAAGAAACTCGATTACTACCGCGCCATCTCCGTCAAGCTCGCCCACGCCGGCCTCTCCGAAGACGAAGCCCGCAAGCTCTCCAAAGAAGGCAAGGCCGTGGTCTGGATCGACGGCGGTCTGCATGCGACCGAGACCGTCAATTCGCAATCTCTCGCCGAGATGGTTTACCAGATGGTGAGCCGCACCGACGACGAGACCCTGCGTTTCCTCGACGACGTCATTCTTCTGATGGCCGTCCCCAATCCCGATGGCGTCGAACTCGTCGCCAATTGGTATATGCGCGAAGAGGACGTCACCAAACGCACGTTCCAGACGCTCCCGCGCCTCTATCACAAGTATATCGGCCACGACAATAATCGTGACTCGATCACGATGAACATGCCCGAGACCACGAATCAAAATCGGGTCCTCTTCATCGACTGGATTCCGCAGATCATGCACAACGTGCACCAGACCGGTCCCGCCGGCACCGTGATTTTCATCCCGCCGTTCCGTGATCCGTTCAACTACGTCTTCGACCCCATGATTCCCATTGGCATCGAACAGGTCGGCACCGCGATGCACGCCCGTCTCGTATCGAAGGGCATGGGCGGTTCCGCCATGCGCTCCGCCGCGCCCTACTCCACGTGGTGGAACGGCGGCATGCGCACCGCCACCTACTTCCACAATCAGATCGGTCTCCTCACCGAGATCATCGGCGGTCCCACGCCCGCCGCCATTCCGCTCATCGCCGACAAACAACTCGCGACCGGCGACTGGCCCCTGCCCATCAAGCCACAGGTCTGGCACTACCGTCAGTCCATCGACTACATGATCGAGGTCGAGCGCGCCGTCATGGACTACGCTTCCCGCAATCGCGAGACGCTGCTTTTTAATATCTACGGCATGGGCCAGCGTTCCATCGACCGCGGCAGCAAGGATTCTTGGACCGTTACACCCAAGCGCATCAACGCCCTCACCGCGGCCGCCAAGGCTGTGGCGGGTGATGAGCCCATGGGCGGCCGTGATCGTCGCGGTGGTGGTGCTCCCGCCGGGGACAACCCGTTCTTCGTTCCGGCCCTTCCGAGCGAACTCTACGAAAAAATCCTCAACGATCCTGCCTACCGCGATCCCCGTGGTTACGTGATCTCGCCCGATCAGGACGATTTCTCCACCGCGGTTAAGTTCGTCAACGTCCTCCTGAAGCACGGTATCGACGTCCTCAAGACCAGCTCGTCCGTCACCATCGCTGGCAAAACCTATCCCGCCGGCTCGTATATCGTGAAGACTGCGCAGGCTTTCCGTCCCGCCGTGCTCGACATGTTCGAACCGCAGGACCACCCGATGGACTTCGCTTATCCGGGCGGCCCGCCCAAGCGCCCCTACGACATCACCGGCTGGACCCTCGCCACGCAGATGGGCGTCAAGTTCGACCGCGTCATGGAAGGCTTCGATGTCACCGCCACCCAACTGCCCTTCGCTCCGGAAAAACCGCTCCCGGCTTCCGTCGCGACGGTGGCCAACGCCGCCGGTTATCTCCTCAGCCACAAGATCAACGACTCGTTCATCATCATCAACCGCCTCCTGAAAGCGGGCGCTGAAGTTTACTGGCTCGACTCCGAGCAGACCGTCGGCGGCAAGGCCCTCGGCACGGGCACGATCTACGTCCCTGCTTCCGCTGCGGCGCTCCCGATCATCGAAAAAGCCGCGAAGGAACTCGGCGTGCCCGCCTACGCGGTCGCCGCCAAGCCCACGGGCGCGGCGATGAAGCTGAAGCCCATCCGCATCGGTCTCGTTGATCTCTACGGTGGTTCGATGCCTTCCGGCTGGCTGCGCTTCATGCTCGAACAATACGAATTCCCCTTCGAAGTCGTGTTTCCCCAAGTCCTCGACGCGGGCAACCTCAAGACGAACTTCGATGTGATCGTGTTCCCCAGCGGCACCTACGCTGAGGGTCGCGGCGGTCGCGGCTTCGGTCGCGGCGGCAGCGGTCCTTCCCCTGAAAGCATTCCCGAAGAATTCCGCTCCATGCTCGGCACGGTCACGAGCGCGAAGAGCGTTCCGTCGCTGAAGACCTTCGTTGAAGAGGGCGGCACCGTCCTCGCGCTCGGCGCCTCCGCCAGCATCGGCGAGGCCATGGGCCTGCCCGTCAAAAACCATCTCGTCGAAAAGGGCCCCGACGGCAAAGACGTTCCCCTCCCCGGCGAGAAGTTCTACATCCCCGGCTCCGTGCTGGCGGTGAACTACAACAACAAGGACCCGCTCGCATTCGGTATGCCTGAAAAGGGCTACGTGTTCTTCGATACGAGCCCCGTGTTCAACCGCCCCGAAGGCTCCGTCGTTCATGCCAGCAAGGTCGCTTGGTTCGAAGGCAAGCAGACCCTCTACGCGGGCTGGGCCGTCGGCCAGGAATATCTTGATGGTGGCGAACTCGCCACGCAGGCCTCCGTCGGCAAGGGCAAGCTCGTCCTGATCGGCTTCGAAGCCACGTTCCGCGCCACACCGCACGGCACGTTCAAGCTGTTCTTCAACGGTCTCTACCTCGGCTCCGCGGCTCCGACGAAGCTGTGATCACGCTCGCATCAGTCTAACGGGCTGCCCCGGTGCCCGAGCTTTCCCGGGCATCGTTTTTTGCTCCCGGGCCCAACCGCCGCCGCCCTTCCCATTACCTTAAACTCTTTCGGCCGCCCCTCGCCTACTCTGCGACCGGGCACTGCCTGTGCCGCTCCGCCCTGCCTCGCATCCAACCTCCCCTGAAATGAAAAAACGAAACTTGATCAGCTCGCTCGGTCTAAAAGGACTGGGCCTTGTTTGTCTCACTGCGGCCACCGCGCTCGCCGCTCCCGCCGCCGCCAAAATCACGCCCGCGAAAGCCATCATCGGCTTCGGCATCGGCGACGATTACCACATGGCCAGCTACACGCAGATTTCTGCCATGCTGAAAAAATGGGAAACTGAAACCGACCGTATGAAGGTCGTCAGCATCGGCAACACCGCCGAGGGTCGCCCCCAATACATGGCGATCATCACCTCGCCCGAGAATCACAAGAAACTCGATTACTACCGCAGCGTCTCCGTCCGCCTGGCCCGCGCCGAGGGCCTCTCCGAAGACGAGGCCCGGAAACTTGCCAAAGACGGCAAGTCCGTCGTCTGGATCGATGGCGGTCTGCACGCTACCGAGACCGTGAACTCCCAGTCCCTCGCCGAGATGGTTTACCAGATGGTGAGCCGCACCGACGACGAAACCATGCGTTTCCTCAACGACGTGATTTTGCTCATGCCCGTCCCCAATCCCGATGGCGTCGAGCTCGTCGCCAACTGGTATATGCGAGAGGAAGACGTCACCAAGCGCACTTACGCCAGCCTCCCTCGCCTCTACCACAAATACGTCGGGCACGATAACAACCGCGACTCGATCATGAACAACATGCCCGAGACCGCGAACCAGAATCGCGTGCTCTTCATCGAGTGGATTCCGCAGATCATGCACAACGTGCATCAGACCGGCCCCGCCGGCCAGGTGATCTTCATCCCGCCGTTCCGCGATCCGTTTAACTACAACTTCGATCCCCTCGTGCCCATCGGCATCGAGCAGGTCGGCATGGCCATGCACGCCCGTCTCATCGCCAAGGGCATGCCCGGTTCCGCCATGCGCTCCGCCGCCCCCTACTCTACCTGGTGGAACGGCGGCATGCGCACCGCCACCTACTTCCACAATCAGATCGGTCTCCTCACCGAGATCATCGGCGGTCCCACGCCCGCCGCCGTGCCGCTCCTGCCGGACAAGCAACTGCCCACCGGCGACGGCCCGATGCCCATCGAGCCCCAAGTCTGGCACTACCGCCAATCCATCGACTACATGATCGAGGTCGAGCGCGCCGTCGTGGACTACGGCTCCAAGAACAGCGAGACGCTCCTCTACAACATGTATGTCATGGGCAAGCGCGCCATCGACCGCGGTAACAGGGATTCCTGGACGGTCACCCCGAAACGCATCGCCGCCCTCAAGGCCGCCGGCGCCGCCGATTCCTCCGGCCCCTCCGGCCCCGCCGGCCCCAACTACGGGGTCAGCGCCAATGCCGACATGGTTGTCGGTCGCGACGGCTCTCCGCCCGTCGCCACCGCGCTCTACAAAAAAGTTCTCCAAGATCCGGCCTTCCGCGACGCGCGCGGCTACATCATCACCTCCGATCAGGACGATTTCCCGACCGCGGTTAAGTTCATCAACGTCCTCCTCAAGCAGGGCGTCGCCGTCCAGAAGGCCACCGCTTCGTTCACCGTCGCCGGCCAAACCTATCCCGCCGGTTCCTATGTCGTGAAGGCCGCCCAGGCCTTCCGCGCCGAGGTCATGGACATGTTCGAGCCCCAGGATCACCCGATGGACTTCGCCTTTCCCGGCGGCCCGCCCAAGCGCCCCTATGACATCACCGGCTGGACGCTCGTGAAGCAGATGGGCGTCTCCTTCGACCGCTTGGTCGAGGGCTTCGATGGCCCCTTCGTCCCCGTGCCCTTCACGCCCGAGAAACCACTGCCCACCACGGTCACGAACGTCGAGAACGCCGCCGGCTACCTCGTCAGCCACAAGATCAATGACGCGTTCATCCTGATCAATCGCCTCCTCAAGGCCGGTGCCGAGGTTTACTGGCTCGCCGCCGAGCAGACCGTCAACGGCAAGGGTCTCGGCACCGGCACGATCTACGTGCCCGCCTCCGCCGCCGCGCTGCCGATCTTGGAAAAAGCCGCCAAGGAACTCGGGGTCCCCGCCTACGCCGTCGCCGCCAAGCCCACCGGCGACGCTTTCAAGCTGAAGCCTATCCGCATCGGCCTCGTCGATCTCTACGGCGGCTCCATGCCCTCCGGTTGGACCCGCTGGATGCTCGAGCAATATGAGTTCCCCTTCGAGGTCATCTTCCCGCAGGTCCTCGACGCCGGTAACCTCAAGACGAGCTTCGACGTGATCGTCTTCCCCAGCGGCACCTACGCCGAGGGCCGGGGCGGTCGTGGTTTTGGCCGCGTCGTCGGAGCGCCCTCCCCGGAAAGCCTCCCCGAAGAGTTTCGGTCCATGCTCGGCACCGTCACCAGCGCCAAGAGTGTCCCTTCACTCAAAATCTTCGTTGAAGCGGGCGGCACCGTCCTTGCCCTCGGCGCGTCGGCAAGCATCGGCGAAGCCATGGGCCTACCCGTCAAAAACCATCTCGTTGAAACCGGTCCCGACGGCAAAGATGTCCCGCTCCCGGGCGA
>JACMRG010000283.1 GCA_014376585.1 Opitutaceae bacterium
CCCAGGATCTCCACGATCAGGTCGGCCAGCTCCTCACCGGCCTCCGCTTCCAGCTCGAGGCCGCCCGCCCCGCCGCCCCCGCCCTCGACGAAACGCTCGCCCTCACCGACGAACTTCTAAGCACGGTCCGCGAGCTCACCCTCCAACTCCGCCCCCGCATCCTCGACGATTTCGGCCTGCGCCCCGCCCTCGAGTGGCACACCCGTCGCTTCGCCACGCAGACCGGCATCGACATCGAGCTCGATGTCGCCCTGCCCGAGCACCGCCTCGCCCCCGAGCTGGAAACCGTCGTTTTCCGCCTCGTGCAGGAAGCGCTCACCAACGTCGCCCGCCACTCCGGCGCCACCGCCGCCATGGTCACCGTCGCCGCCGACACCGCCACGCTGCACGTCGAGATTTCCGACCGCGGCCGCGGCTGCGACGCCGTCGCCGCGCTCGCCGGCCACAATTCCCTCGGCCTCGCCGGCGCCGCCGAGCGCGTCCGCCTCGCCGAAGGTCGCTTCGAATTATTCTCCCAACCCGGCCAAGGCACCCGCCTCCACGCTGAGTTTCCCCTTCCGCCAAATCTTTCTCTTTCTTCTTAATCGTTCTCTCGGCTCTCCGCTCTCGGCCGTCAGTTCCGCCGCTCAACTGTCAGCTCCCGACGCTCAACTTTTCCGCCTCCCATGCCGCTCCCCACCGCCATCCTCGCCGACGACCACGAGATCGTCCGCCGCGGCCTCTCCGCCCTCCTCACCAACGAAAAACTCTGCACCGTCGTCGCCGAGGCCTCGGACGGTCTCACCGCCGTCAAACTCGTCGAGAAACACCGCCCGCAGGTCCTCTTCCTCGATCTTAATCTCCCTCGCCTCCACGGCCTCGAAGTCCTCCGCCAAGTGCGCGACACCTGCCCGCAGACCCGTGTGCTCATCCTCTCGATGCACAACGACGAGCCCTACGTCATCGAGACCCTTCGCGCCGGCGCCTCCGCGTATATTCTGAAAGGCTCCGAATCCACCGAGATCGCCACCGCCCTCCGCGAGGTCCTCGCCGGCCGCCGCTTCCTCAGCGCCCCGCTTTCCGAGTGGGCCATCAACGCCCTCACGGCTAAGACGCCCGACACGACCGATCCGCTCCAGACGCTTTCCCCCCGCGAACGCGTGGTGCTCCAACTCGCCGCCGAGGGGGAAAATAATCCCGCCATCGCCGAGAAACTCTTCATCAGCCCGCGCACCGTCGAGACCCACCGCACGAATCTCCTGCGCAAACTCGGCCTGCAAACCCAGACCGACCTCGTCCGCTTCGCGATCCGCAAAGGCCTCATCTCCGCCTGAGCGCACCCGCCGCGCCGCGCCTTGCGTCTCCCCCTCGGCAGGCCTTCAGCCGTCCACCGCCGGCAGCACCGCGCCCGGCAACGCGGTCGCTACCGCCGCCCGCAGCGCTTCATTGGAAATCGGCTTTTCGAGCAGGGTCTTCGCCCCCCCGCCTTCCGCGCGAAATCCAAGTAGAACGCCGCCGGTATCCGGACTCCGCCCAACATCGCGGTGACGGGTAACCCGGGGCGCGTGCTGCGCAGTTCGTTCATCAACTCCATCCCGTCCCTTGCGGACATGATCAAGTCGGTAAATACGAGGTCAACCGTCTCGCGGGCGAACGCACTCCCCGCCTCGCGACCATTGGCCACGGTGACGACCCGATACCGCGCTCTTGATAATCACCGCCGGTCCGATCGCCCGTTTCCCGCTTTCATCGTCCGGATCCCACGTGCCACCGCTCAAAAACCCGGCAACATCCCCGCTCCCTCCTCCGCCTTTTTCTTTTTCGGCCGCGGCTCCACCCACACCCGGATCACGAGCTCCGCCAGATTTTTCATACTCGTCCGCTGCAGGCCCTCATGCCGCGCGGCGTCTTTGAAAACCGGCACGACTCCGCTCCTTTCCACGTAGTAACGCCAGAACTCGCCATCAAGCCGCGTCGCCGCCGCATGGTCGTCGCCCAGTGTTTTCACCAGCGCGCGAACCTTTTCCTGCCAGAACTGTCTCTCGTCGCGATGCCCTTGCCAATAATCGAAGACGCGCTGCTCAAACCGATTCAGACTCATGCCGCCACCGTGCGTTTCTCTTCTTTGAAAACAATCGCAAAACCGCCCGAGACGGCGCCGTTGCGTTTTGCCCGACCGCATTACTAACCTCGCTTCCGCACCAGTAATCACCTCCTTCACTCCCATGTGGCAAAAATTTAAAGAGCAGATCCCCGTCATCCTTGTCATCGTCATCATCGTCGTCGGCGCCGCATTTTGGCTGAAGCAGACAACCATGGTGGAACTTCAGACCCAGCAGGACGCGAAACTCACTCCCCTGCGTGAGGCCAACGACGCCCTCAAAGCCCAAAACGAGGAAACCCGCCGCACCCTCGATGCCACTAATAAGATGCTCAAGGACGCCATCGCCAAACGCGAGTCGGACCTCTTCCGCACCGACGAGGAAGTTCAGAAACTCAACGTCGAGCGCATGGACGCTCTGGCCGATGCCATCGCGAAAAAAGTACAGCCTTATAACCCGCTCCCAAAGTCGGCCGAGGAAGCGGAGAAAATGCAGAACGAGCAAGTGGACAAAGTCTCTTCACGCATGACGGACAAAATTTCCCCGATCCTCGCGGAGATGGCTAAAGACCAAAATCTCACCCGCGAATCCATCACCGCCTACAGTCAGCGTATCTCCGATCAAGTCGGCAACGTCCTCACCGCCGAACTCGCGAAAAATCAAGTGCTCAACAATAATCTCCAAGCGACCCAAGCCGCCGCACAGGACGCGATGAAGCTCTCCCACGAGATCACCGCCCTCTACCTCAGCTCATTCAAGGACCAGGGCCTCATCACCCGCCTCCTCACGCTCCCCGCCAACGTCGTCCGCGACGCCGCCAGCCTGAGCATCGTCTCCAGCAGCGACCGCAAAAAAGTCGAGCAGCAGCTCATGACGAAGATGGCCGAGATCGAAAAGAAACTCACCGAGATCCAAACCGCCGCCCCGGCGAAGTAATTACTCGCCGCAATAAAATTCCCGCCACCGGCGCTCTCCCGAGCGCCGTTTTTTTTTCGCCGCCTCCAAGAGGGCGTCTAAAAAGCCCTGGTGAAGGTGGGGGCGGCCCTCCGAGCCGCCCTAAGTTTGAGTGGCGAATCACTTTGGAACCCAGGTCGGCTCGGAGAGCCGGCCCCACCTTTTTAGCCGCCCTCCAAGGTCGTGCTAAAAAGGTCTCATACCGGCAGCGGGTATGATTTGGACTTTTCCGGGTGGCGTCGTGGCCGCCGGGCGCGACGGGTTCGGGAGGGTTTTGCCGGTCGGCCGCGCCCGAAGGTCGCGGCTCTACCTCAAACGGCCCAAAGTCTAAAAATTCGGAGCCGTTGGTCTCAGATTGAACCTGTTGTGACCTGGGGCGTCCCCCCATGTCCCGAACTCACCGGCGGGACGCCCGATCAACCCCGGCCAGCCCATCCGCCTCAGCTCAGCCACGCGTCCAAATTGGCGGCGACGAACGCATCATCCGTCAGCTCCGGGTAGGCCTCGCCCACTCGCGTCAACTCCTCCGCCTGTCCCGGCGAAAGCACTTCGTGCGGGTTCAAACAGAGATTCGTGGGCACCAGTCCCTGGCGCCGCAGCACTTCTAAAATCCCCGGAATGCACCCGGCAAATCCATGGGCCGAGTCAAACAGCGCCGCATTCATATCCGTCACCGCGATGCTCGTCTGGAGCCACTTCACGTCGAGCGTCTCACTCCTTCGCGCGTCCTTGATTTCGTTGAGCAGCTTCACCGCCTTGCTCGTCCACACCCCCCAGTGCCCCAAGAGGCCGCCCACAATCTTGCGCGTGATTTTCTTTCCTCCCACATCGAACGTGAACGGCGTAAAGAGATCGACCACGATGCTGTCGTCGTTGCCCGTGTAGATCGCGACGTCTTCGCGACCCGCCTCCGCCAACGCGCGCACCACGTCGATCGTCTGATACCGGTTAAACGGCGCGATCTTGATCGCGACCACATCCGGGATCTCCGCAAACCGCCGCCAAAACGAATAACCCAACAGCCGCCCACCCGCCGCCGGTTGGAGATAAAAACCCACCACCGGAATCACCGCCGCCACCCGCTGACAGTGCGCGATCATGTCGTCTTCGGTGTCGTTTTTGTAAGCCGACAAACTCAGCAGCCCCGCTTGGTAACCGCAGCCCAGCGCCAGCTGCGCCTCACCCACCGCCTGCGTTGTGCGCCCGCAAATGCCCGCGATCTTGATAAACGGCCGCGGCGCTTTTTTGAGTTCTTCGTCGATGGTCCGTGCCGCCAACTCCAGCACCGGCTTGAACAACCCATGCTGCGGCTCGCGAATCTCAAACTGCGTCGAGTGCACGCCTACGGCCAGCCCGCCCACGCCCGACGCCATGTAGTAGCGCGTGAGTGCGCGCTGGTGCCGTTCGGAAAATTTCCGCCGCGCATCAAGCGCGAGCGGTTGCGCCGGTATCGCCTGCCCGTCGAGCAAGTGGGAACGAATATCAGTCAAAGGATTCATGGCAGATTCCCCGGAGTTCCGACCCCTCCGACTTTCGCGGCTTTAGCATGTTTCGCGGGCAACACTTCCGTATCTGCGTTCATCGTGAGAATTCGCCCTCAAAATTTTCCGTCCCTCGACTCAAAATGCGTCGGCTTCTCCAGCACCTGCCCGCCCGCACTTAGATGCAAAGCGACCAACGTGATCAGTTCATCCGGCGATTTCGTCGTCGGGCCAAACAACCGCAGCGACTCACTCGCGTCCGCCAGCCACGCCCGCGGCGCGGGCGAACCGATCAGCACCGGCTCTTTGCCAAAAATCTTCCCAAATTTCTCAGCCACTTCGCGGATCGAAATTTTTTCCGCGCCCGTGATGTTAAGCGGCTTTGGCGGATTCGCCGTGTGCTCCAGGCATTGAATCGCCCGCGCGCACGCATCCCCCTGCCAGATCAGGTTAAACGCGCCCATCGTGATGTCCACCGGCGCCCCGCGCAGCACCGCTGTCCCCACGTCCACGAGCACCCCATAGCGCAACTCCACCGCATAGTTGAGCCGGTAAAACAACTGCCGCGTCCCGTGCTTCTGGGCAAAATGCCCAAACACCCGTTCGCGCCCCACGCACGTGCTCGCGTATTCGCCGAGAAACGCCACCGGCGTCGCCTCGTTCGCGCCCGGTCCGTCCACCGGCATAAACGGATAAACACACCCCGTCGAAAACACCACGATGCGCGACGCCTTGAAATGCTCCGCCACCAGCGCCGGCACCACCGTGTTCTGAATCCACGTCTCGCCCGGCGCGCTGTCCGTCCCGAATTTTTGCCCCGCGAGATACTCCACGTTCGCCACCGGCGGCAGCTTCGCCACCTGCGCCGCATCCGCCAGATCGCACGCGATCAGTTCCACCCCACCCCGCCGCAGCGCTACCATTGCCTCCGGCCGGCTGAAGCGCGACACACCATAAACCTTCGTCGCCTTTTTGCCCGCCGCATCGAGCGCGCGCCGCAACATCAGCGCCGTCGTCGTGCCCATCTTTCCACCCACACCCAGCACCATGAAATCGCCGTCAAGCCCACTCACCGTGGCGATCGCGCCCGCTGTCGGCTCCGAGAGCAGGTCCTCGATCTGATCGTCATTGAGCGGTGATGTGGACATGAAATTTCGTGAGAAAATGAAGGGACGGCGGACGCGATTGCGCCCCCGTTTCTCATCGCGCACGCTCGTAAAAGCCCAGCGCAATCGCCGCGAAATTTCACCCCTTGCGTCTCACTGCCGTCCACCCGCATCCGGTCTCCACTACGCCGTCAAACGTCGCAGCCGGTCGAAAACCTCGGTTAAAGTCGCCACCTTGATTTTCTCGGCGGCCCTTCCATTGACACGAATCTGATAGCGCCGTTCGCCCCACAAGCCAGGAGCGTCAATCGACTCGACTTTGAGTGCCCGCCCGCTCTGTTAATCCTTGATCGAAACGCGAAAACGCCCGGAAGACCTCGCCATGAAGAAAACACAAAATTTGCCCCGCCGGAGTTGCAAGCCTCTGCCCCACGCCGCCCTCCAAATTTACCCGGTAAAACGCGGTAATGGCTAATAACACTGTTGGGCAAAGAAAGATGGAAACGAAGTTACCACCCGAAATTTCGAAGAAGCTCGTTTCGATGCCTGAGGCAGGAATGGGTTGGCAGGTCATCCGCGTGACGACCAAGAAGGAAGAGGTCTTTGCCGACGTCGTGGTTATTCAGAGCGAGCTCATCTCCAGTGTCGCCGGAAAGAAAGAAATTCCATTCGATCCCAAGGATATCGTTTCGTTCGAGCTCACGAACGATCGCAGACCTAAAGATCCTTATCGTTGAAGCCGCCGATGAAAAAAGAACCCAACTCAGAGGGTTCTGTGGCGCCGTAGCGCGCCACGGGACCCCGGTTGAACAAGCCCGGGAAAGACGGCGGCGCGTCGCCGCAGGCTTATGCGTTTTGTGTCAGGACCATCGACGCCGCGTGCGCCGAGCCGCGCGCTGATACCCGCCGAGGTCGAAAAAGGAGGTCGAAAAAGGGGTCAAACTTTGCACTTTGTCATTTGGCCAGCGAGAAGCCGAAAAAAGGGTCAGGCTTTGGGGTTTGGGGTAGATGCGAGCCGGCGGATCAGTTCCACGTCGGGCTCGCGGGACCAAGCCGCGACCTTGCGGCTCACCTCGTGTAAATTTCCCAGATGCAGGTTCACGCTCAATCAGCGGTTGGTCACCGTCGTTCGGGATTTAAGCGTTGCCGCGACGGCCAGCTTCCACGCGACCGACTTACCCTCGTTCGCCACATCGGCCGGCGTCCGTTTCAATCTCTTCAGTAGTTTCGCCAACAGCTCATGCCAGACCGCTTCCTGCGCGGCCCGCAGGTCGCCGGGCAAGGGCTGGTCCTCTCCGGCAAGCGCCTGCTGCTCCTTCACCATCGCCTTCGCGAACTCGACGGTGCCAATCAGCCAGCCCTTGGACATCTCCGCAAAACGCTGCTCTTTTTGCGCAGGCTCGTCCTCGGTCAGCCATGCGACGTATTCGCAATACTTGCGCCGGCCGGCTGGGGTGTCCTTTAGCCCGCCCGCGTGTTCGAGCGCCCCGGAGGGATCATACCACGCGGGCCGCAGTTTGGGCTGCATCAGCCACCGCAGGCCCGTCCAAGGCCATTCGGGCACCTGCGCGACCCCGCACAAACGCGCCCGGACCGGATTGAGATGGATGTAGTGGCAAAGCGGTCCCAGCCCATCGGCCGGATCGACCACCAAACTTTTGTAGCGGCCTTGGAACAAGTGGCCCCGTTCTCCGCGCAGGCGGTTGAACCGTGTCGAAAACGTCCCCTGAAACCACTGCATCCCCTCCACGAGGTTGGCTCGCGGCGTTTCCACCGCCAAGTGGTAGTGATTCGACATGAGGCACCACGCCTGCACCCGCCAGCCGGTCTTGGCGCACGTCTCACCCAGGCATTTGAGGAAGGCCTCCTTCGTGCCGTCCAATTTGAAGATGTCGGCCCGGTAGTTGCCCCGGTTCAGCACGTGATAGATTCCGCCTTCCGCTTCCACTCTCAGTTTTCGCGCCATGCCGCTGACAAGGCTCGGCGCGCAGCTTTTTTCGGCCTCGGAATGGTCGAGCGAGACGAGCAGATCGTAACGCGAGATTGATTCGGAGACGGTCATGAGTTTGGGATGGTTGGGTGTTCACGGCCTTTGCGATTCAGCCACCTGGCGTCGGCAATAGGGAGGGAAGTTATCGGCTTCGTTCTCTGAGGAGTCGTTGTCGGTGGCTGCGAACCGGCCCGGCGGAAACTAAGATGACAGCGCTCGGAGCGCAGAACGTTCGATTCCTGCCGGCCCCGCCCGCAAAGTCGGACCAAACCTGCCGGAGCTTCGCTCCGGCGGGAAGGGCGGGGAGCGAGCCTTCGGCTCCCCTCCCCTGCACCCCTCCCTTTCATTTTATTCGGTTGGATAAATCATCGGGACAAGCACCGGCATTTCTCGGTGCTCGGATAACCCCTATTGAACGTTAGCCAAAAGAATGAAGCCCGCCTACATCTTGATTCCCCTTTTGGCGACGACTGCGTCGGTTGGCTATTTCTTCCATTGGAGGTCAGCTCAAGTCACGCAGCACCGCGCTTCCGTATTAGTCGTCGACGAGTATGCCGGACGCGACGGAAAGAAAGAAGCGGAAGCCGATGCAGCGGCCGGAAAGTTGGTGATCCTCGAATATGGATTGTATCTTCCGTGGGACGCAGAGCGACGGGAGGTCGCCCTAAAGAAGTTTGGCGTGGAGTATCGCCCGTTGGCTGGCTGCATGGTTACTGAGCCGCTCACGAAGTATGTCGCCGCTTATAATGGAGTGATGGAGCCGAAGATTGCTTCACGATTTGGGCCCGACGTGTTCGACACAGCGAATCGCGAAGGCCTAGCACTCTTGGAATCACGTTGGTCCAAAAGAGAGGCTAACTCTGAGAGTTCTGTGTCGCGGTAACCGACACAGGACTCCGGTTGAACAAGCCCGGGAAGGACGGCGGCGCGTCGCTTCCCCCTTATGCGTTTTGAATTTTCCGCGGCGGCGAGGCGCGCGGCGCGCGACCGTCGCTCTCGGCCCGGCTCACCGCCGGTTTTCGCGTCGGCGGGCGACGCCGCTCGCGGGGTGAGGCGTAGCCCGGCGCGATCCCGGGGCCGGCGCGCCCGCGTTTCCCTCCTGCGCGGGGCCGGCGGGCCAAGCGGTCGCTGGCGGGCTCCGGGGCGGAAGCCCGCCGGGTCACCGCCGGTGCGCGTGGCTGGGGTTTCGGGCTTCATCGGGTGCAGGCGGGCGGAGCCCGCGCTGGAGGTGTGCCCGGCAGCGCGCCCACGCGCACCAACGAAAAACCCGCGCAGTGCGGACACCGCAGGTGCCACTGCGGAAGCGGCGGCTCGGCCGCGACGACGAGGATCGGCTAGGCGAGCAAAGTCTCGACCGCCTTGCGCCGGGCCTTCGCCGAGGGGTGCATCCCGCCTAAATATCTCACGCGGTGCTGGCCCGGCGGCGGCACGTGTTGCAGATAGCGCCGTAAAAAACTCCGCCGCCCTCAGCGTGCATTGCCGCCGCTGCCGCGTCTGCGTGTCGGTGTGGTTGAACAGCACGCGCTCCGCGTCGGCCGCGACGATGCGGTCACTCCGTGCTTTTTCAGGTAGCTTCCTCCAGATTCAGCCACAGGAACGGAAGGTTTATAGTGTCGCGGCATTTCCCGCCCTAGCGGCGGGTCGTGACTTGGCCTGGTTAAACTCCTACGACGCACAGCTGTCCGTGAAAATCTTGGTGCAATCTTCGCGGCTCGACGCCTAATCTGCGGTGATGGATATTCTCCAAACTCCGCCACAATCTGCCACCAAGCGGGTGGTCGCTGCGTTTGATTTCGACGGCACGCTCAGCCGCGGTGTCAGTGGCATCCGTTTCTATGGACATCTGCTCGGTCCGTTCCGCTCGGTTTGGATGGCCGTCCGTCATTCCATCGATGCCTTTTGCTTCACGTTTCGCCTCGGTCACGAAGCCAGTATGGACCGTTGCAACCGCCATGTGTTTCGCGGCCGCCGGGCCGAAGATGTGCAGCGGGCTGCCACATATTTTTCCGAAAACATCTTGCCCCGCCATCTTCTGCCCGAGGGCATGGCCCGGCTGCAGGCGCATCTCGCCCGCGGCGACCGCTGCGTGATTGTCACCCGTGGCTTCGCTTGGTGCGTGACGCCGTGGGCGCTGAAGACCGGCGTGCATGATGTCATCGCGAGTCACCTTGAAATCGCACCCGAAGGCGTGCTTACCGGCCGGTTGACCGAGGTGAGCTGTGACGGCGAACAAAAGCGGGTGCGGCTGCTCAACCTGCTGGGCGACCGTAGCCAGTGGGAAGTCCACGCCTATGGTGACAGCCCGGGCGATCACGAGATGTTCGCGACTGCCGATCATGCCTTCATCCGTCGCGGTGACGAGTTTGTGCCGTGGCGGCCCGAGCCCATCCGCACGAAGAAGAAAACGGCACTCCGGGCTTGAAGCCGCGCCAAGCTTTGTTCTCCTCCGCCAATGGATTACGGCAAACTCTACGACAACCATGTCGTCGATACCTACGATGAAGACGCGCTGGGTTTGCTCTCGGGAGTCCGCGCCCTGGCCATCGCCCAAGTAATCACCAGCCACCTGCCCGCCACCGCCGCCATCCTCGATCTCGGCGTCGGCACAGGCCAGACACTCATCGCGCTGAAAGACCGTTTTGCGCAGGGCAAGATGGTCGGTATCGATCTTTCCGCGCGCATGATCGCCGCCGCCCAGCGCAAACTCACGTTCGAAGCGCACGTGGACGACGCCTGCAACGCCGGTCAACACGTGCCCCCGGGCAGCATCGATCTCGCGCTCGCGCATTTTCTCACGACCTTCGTCGACCGGCCCCGCCTGTTTCGCGCCGTCGCCGGAACGATGAAATCCACCGGCCTGTTTTCGGTCGTGAGCACGACCAGCGAGGCCTTCCGCGGCGTGCGCGCCGGGGTGGATATGCTGCTCGGTGCCGCCGGCACCATGGACAGACTCAGCCCCGCCCCCGAGACCGGGGACACCCTCTCAGCCGAACTCCGCGACGCCGGGTTCGACATCATCAAAGTCGAAACCTTCCGCCGCGCCATCGTCTTTCAGAATTTCGACGAAACCCTCAAGTGGGGCCTGCAATCCGGTTTCTTTGCTCACGTCGTCGAGGCGCTCGGTGTCGAAAAAGTCGGTGCACTGGCCGGCCTCACGCAGGGCATGTTCCCCTTCCACGACGAATACGTGGGTGTTGCCATCCTCGCGACGCCACGCGCGCGCTGACGTTTCCCATGCCGGAAGACGCCCCGCACTACGAATATAAGTTCGAGGATAACTCGATTTTGCTGCGTCTGCTCGAGCGCGGGGTCTTGGCACCGATCGTGGCCGCCATCCCCCGCGGCATCACGCCCAACCAAATCACCATCGCCGGTCAACTCGCCGCCGGCGCGGGGTTCGCGCTCGTGCTCGCCGTGCAGCCGATGACCGCGGCCGCGCTCATCTTGCTGTCTGCAGCCATCCTTTTTTCCACGCTGGCCGACTGCGTCGACGGGCTTTTTGCGCGGCACAGCAAACAGACTTCCCGGCTGGGAGAGTTGCTCGACCACTGGCTCGATGCTCTCAGCGTGCCCCTCATCGTGCTCAGCTTCGGCCTCGCCCTCGCCGCGGCACCCTCGTGCTGCTTCGCCGCAGTCGTCGCGATTTCATTCCTGCATTTCGCCACGTTTCTCCACGGGTTTCGTCTGGGCCACGTAACTCTGGGGAAGATCGGCATGATCGAAGGCGCCGGTATCGGAGCCATGCTCTGCATGACAGCCGTATTTTTTGGCATCGAGCCCTTGTCCCGCCCCCTGCTGGCAGGGCTGTCCTTCAATTCCATGCTGTTGCTCGTGATGGTCGCCGGCTCGTGCTCGTCGTTGCTCTCAATGCGAGGGCTCCTACGCCATGGGAAAGATTTCACCAATCTCGCACTACTGCTCGCCGCCCTCGTGCTTTGGTATGCTTTCGGCCGCGTGTCCGCCGCCTTGGCGGGCGTTTGTGTGATCGCCGTGGGCTCCTACCTCGAGGGCCACGTCATCCGCGCCCGCCTCCTGCGCGTGCCCGTCTTCCTCAAAGACTCCGGCCTACTCGTGCTCGCCCTCGGCGGGGCCGCCGCTTCGCTCACGCTGAATCTTGACGCGCGTGCACAGTCGCTCGCCATGGGACTTGTGATCGGTTATGTCCTCCTCCGTGAAAGCCGCGCTTTTCCCCAAACCGTCTCGGCCTTGCGCGCGCCTCCAAGGGCTGCGCTGCCGGGCGCACGCGCATGAGTCTCTCCCGCCGCCAAACTAAACCACGGCGGCGTGCGTGAGTTCATCCGGTTCAACGTCACCCACGGCTTATTATGCCGCGTTCTTCGTCGGCGCGTGGCTGCGGCGGATCGTCGCCTATGTCTCCGTGCTCTACGGTTTCGAGGTGCTCGGCGGCGGCATGTGGTCCGGGCTGCTTTATCTCTGCCTCGTCTCGCCCTACCTGCTCTCGGTTTACGCCGGCAGCGTGATCGATGCCTCGTCCAAACGCGCCGTGCTGCAAATCAGCTCCGCGCTGCCCCTGCTGCTGCTCGCGCTGATGGCGTTCGCCGAGCACCGGGCCTGGCTCGGCGTCGGTCCGTCGCACGGCTGGCTGATGGCTGCGCTGATCGCGGGCTACGGCATCATCTCGGCCTTTGCCTACCCCGCCTTTCTCGCGGCCATTCCCGATGTCGTGGATCGCGCCGCCATCGGCCGCACCACCGCCATGGTCAACGTGCTCGGGATGCTCTGCCACGCCTGCGGCCCGCTCGCCGTCGGCCTCCTGCGCACGTATCTTGCCTGGCCCGGGCTCTTCGCCGCGCTCGCCGGATTGGCGGCGGTCGGTTGGGCCGTGCTGCAACTCGTCCCATTACCCCACCACGACGCACCCCACGCTCCGGTCGAGTCCGAGTGGGCGCGCCTCCGCGATCTCACCCATTACTGCGGCCAACATCCGAGCCTGATCGCGATTCTCGCCGCCGTGGGCGTGTTCGCCGGGCTCGTGGTGGGGCCGCTCGAAGTGCTCGCGCCGCTCTTCGCGCAAGACCCGTTGCGCTGCACCCCGTTCGTCGCCGGCGTTTTCATTGCCACCGGCGGCAGCGGCCTCGTGGTAGGCGCGATCATCGGCGCTTTGCGACTCGTTGATCGCGTGCCCATGGGCGCGTGGATATGCGGCAGCGGCGCCGCCGGCGCGGGCTTCATGATGGCGATGACGCTGGTGCCCGTTCAGGCCGCGTTCCCGTTGTTCTTTTTCGGTGGCCTCCTCGGCGGCGTGTTCAGCTCGCTTAGCATTGCTGGCGTGCAGGCCCGCGCGTCCGACGCGTTGCGAGGTCGCGTGCTCGGGCTTTTCACGCTGATCCTCGGCGCCACCCCTGCGCTCGGCGGGCTGGTGGCGGGCGCGCTGGTCTCTCGTTTCGGCCCGGCGGTCACGATGCGCGCGGTCTTCGCCTCCGTGGCCGTGGCGTTCGCATTGCTTTACATCCTGCAACCCGCGCTGCGCGAGGCGCAGCCCGGGGATTCACGCCGCGCCTAACCAAGCCTGCAGCCGGCGAAACACCTCGGCCGGCGCGACCTGGGGCCGCGGCAACTTGTCCGGCGCGCCCGTGCGGATTCGGAAATGGATAAACGTCGGCCCGTCCGTGCGCGGCGCCGCGAGCACCGCCGCCAGCGGGCCCAAATCATCGGTGGAAACCACCCGCGCATAACCGCACGCCTGCGCCACCGCCGCAAACGCCACGCCGCGGCTCACCGTCGCCTGACCGCCGGTGGAATCGTGCGCTTCGTTATCAAGCACAAGGTGCAGTAACGTCGGCGGCGCGTAGGCACCCAGCGTGGCGAGATTGCCCATGCGCATGAGCAGCGCGCCATCACCCTCGACAATCGTGACCGGCCGGCCCGGAGCGCGCAGCGCGAGGCCGAGGCCGAATGCCCCCGCCGAACCCATCGATCCGACCATGTAGAGATTCCACGGATCATCTCCGAGCGCGTAGAGTTCGCGGCCCGTGTGACCGGTCGTGGCAATGATCACCTCGTCGGCCCGACGCGCGGCGCGCACCGCCTGCAGCGCCTCGGTCCGCGTGCTGCGCTCGGACGGCTTCCGCCACATCTCCTCGCTGAAGTTCAGTTCGCGCGTGCCGGGTGCGACATCCGCCGGCTTCGTGCGCAACGCGTGCGGCGCGACGGCATCCTTGCTCATCACCAACGCATACGGCCGTCCGTCGGCCACCATCGCCGCGAGCGCCGTGTCCAGCGCCGCTGCGACCTGCGCGGGCTCGGTCGGGAACCGCACCCATGGAATCTCCATCGTGTCGAGCAGCGCCGTCGTGATCCGGCCCATCTGCTCGTGCTGCGGCTCGTCGGCTTCGCCGCCCGGCTCCGCGCGGTGCGTGACAACGATCAGCACCGGCACGCGAAACGGGTGACAGAGCGACGTGAGCGCGTTGACCGCATTGCCCAGCCCCGAGTTTTGAAACATCACGAGCGGACGTTCGCCTGTGAGCGACGCCCCGGCCGCGATGGCCACGGCGTCGCCTTCGTTCACCGCATCACGAAACAGAAAACGCGCGTCGTCGATGGCGGCGTTGATGAGCGGCTTCAGATAGGAACACGGCGTGCCCGTGATGAAACGCACGCCGCGCGCATGGCAGAGATCAAGGAAGGTCGAGGCGGGAAGCATGACGCGGATGAGAAACTCAGAGGTTACTCGCTCCGGCGAGATCAACCGCGCTCTCGATCGTCGTCCAGTCACCGGAGATCACGTGCACCTTAACGACGCGGCCCGATTTCTGAAGATCGGCGATCAAGTCGATCATGCCGAGCTTGGCGAAGTCCGGCCGGATGGCCGCCGCCTTGAGCCACGTTTTCACGGCCTCGGCGCCCCCTGCCGAATATTTTAACACGCCGATCCATTCGGCGTCGAAGGCCGCATGGTCCGCGGAAAAGTCCGCCGCAGCGACCTGCGCATCCGCGTCGATAAAGGCATGCGCGGGGGGCGCGCCGAGTTTCACCAAATCGCGCGCGCCGTCGCGACGGATCGTGCGGTCGGCCGCGATCACGAGATCGGCGTCATCCTCCAGCAAAGCCTGCAAAATATAGCGGCGGCAGAGAATATCACCAAACACGATCACGCCAGGGCCGTTGATCGCGGCGGCTGCGAGCGCGAGCGACGCGATTTCGCCCGTGGTCTCCCAATCCTTGTTATCCACGCGCCCGATGCCGGTGCGCACGATGGCTTCCTTGCGGTAGCCGGCTACCACGGCGATTTCGCGCACGTTGATCGCGTTGAGATTATCGCAAAGCCGATCAAGCAAAGACACGCCGCCCACGCGTAGCAGCGTCTTCGGCACGGTCGCCGTCAGCGGATGCAGCGCCCCGCCGCCGCGCGTCGCCGCGAGGATGACCGCGGAGCGACGTGGCGTGGCGGCGAGAAACCGGTCTTCTGCGATCTTGAGTTCTTCGTCGCCTTGGAGGCGGAACACCTCGCGCAGCGGTGCGATGACTTCTTCCACGCCGGCGACACTCTGTTCCTTATGAATGCGCGCCGCCGTCGCCTGCATCGCGGTGAGCGCGGAACGCATGAGATGGTTCGCCCAGATGACCGCGGAGACTTTGCGCGCCGCGAACACTTCCGTCGGCGTCGTGTAATATTTCGTCGGAATCAAAATGATCGGATGCCGGTTCGCCCACACCTCGAGGAAGGCCAGAACCTCATCCGGCTTAGCCTGCGCGCTGTGGATCACGATGGCGTCGGCCCCGGCCACTCGGTAGGCCTCGGCGCGGCGGATCGCCTCGGCCTGACCCCAGCCGGCGATCAACGCCTCCGTGCGCGCGACGATCACAAAGTCACCGTCCTTCTGCGCGTCTTTGCCCGCCTTGATCTTGCCGCAAAATTCGTCGATCGACGCGAGCGGCTGCGCCTCGCCGCGCAGGAAACTGTTGGTCTTGGGAAAAATTTTGTCCTCGACGCATACGCCGGCGATGTCGCGTTGCTCCAGCTTTTGCACGAGCCGGCGGAAGTTGTTAAAATTGCCGTAGCCCGTGTCGCCGTCGATCAGGATGGGCACCGTCGTTGCGTCGGCCATGAACTCGGCCACGTCGAGCACCTGCGTCCAGCTCGCCTCGTTGTTGTCGCGCACGCCCAGCGACGCCGAGATCGACAATCCGCTCGCCCAGACCGCGCGGAAGCCCGCGTCCTCGGCGATGCGCGCCGAGAGGCCGTTATGGGCCTCCATGATAAAATCGAGCTTCGCGGGATCGAGTAGCGCGCGCAGTTGCTTGGCTTTCGTGGGAGTGGCGTTAACGGGCATAAAGAAATTCTTCCACCGCCGCGACAAAGGTCGCGAGGTCGGCGGGCGTGAGCGCCCCGATGTTGGCGACGCGAAAGGTATCCGTGCCGGGCAGCTTGCCCGGATACAGCGTGATCGCGCGCGCGCGGAGAAAATCGTGCAGCCGTTCAAACGTGAAACCCGTCCGCGTCGGCGTGTGAAAGGCCGTGAGCAAGCCCGAGTGCAGCGGACGCGGTAGCAGCGCCTTGAACTCCAGCCGCTCCATGCCGGCCAGCATCACGTCGTAACACGCGCGGTAGCGCCCCGCCCGCACCGGCACCGTCTCCGCGAGCGTTTCCTCCAACGCCCGGGCCAGCGCATAGACGACCTGCACCGGCGGCGTAAATGGAAACTGCCCGGTCGCCAGACTGCGCTCATGCCGCGCGAGATTGAGCGAATAGCTGCGGCCCACGCCCGCACTCGCCGCGATCAGCGCGCGCGAACCGATCACGAAGCTCACGCCCGGCATTCCCTGCAGGCATTTGTTGGCGCTGCTCAGAACAAAATCCACCGGCGTCTCGCGCAGCGTCAGCTCCATCCCTGCAAATGATGACATCGCATCCACGATCGAGACCACCCTTCTCGCGCGACAGACCGCGCCGAATTCTCCGAAATGATTCAACAGGCCCGTCGTCGTCTCATGATGCACCCAGAAGACGTGCGTGAAAGGTCCGGCCGCACCGTCGAGTTGCGCCGCCAATTCCACCGGCTCGGGCCGCGTCGTCCACGGCATACGCCACACGTGCGCGGGCACGCCGAGCGCCGCTGCGATCTGGCCCGCGCGTTCGCCGTAGGCACCATTGTCGATCACGAGTAAGCGCCCGCTGGCGGGCACCAGCGAACTGATCGCCGATTCCATCGCCGCCGTGCCCGGCCCCGCGATCAACGCCGCCGTTTGCGTCGCCGGGTCGGCGCCCGCCACGGTCAGCAGATCGCGCCGCACACCCCGCACTAGCTCGCCAAATTCCGTCTCACGCGGGCAAATGTCCGGCACGACGAGCGCGCGTTTCACGCTGTCCGTCGTGGTTGCCGGTCCCGGATTCAACAAAATTTTGCGCGGCACATTCATGGCTTCAGATTCCACGCGGTATCGGCCGTCACGGTGCGCGGCCACACCGCGTGGCGCGCCCGCGCCAGATGCGCGGGATCGTCGATCTCACACCACGCCAGATCCGGCACCGGCAGCAGCGTGATCGGACGCGACGCCGCGAGCGCGTTGAGCCCGTCTTCATAATGCACCGTCCCCGGCATCGTCTGCGCCGCCGTCCCCAGATCACGGATCAACGACGCCGACATCCGCGTCAGCCCGACGAGCTCCCCCACCGGCTCAACGTTTTCTTCGTCTCGCCGCTTGGTCAGCCGCGCCAGCAAATTCGGCGCACTTTCATACGCCCACACTTCGTCGCGACTCCGCGTGAAGCCACTGACCAGCACGGTGTCCATTTCGGAAACAGCGAGGAGCAGGTCGGGCGCACGCTGTTCATAGAGCAGATCCGATTCCACCACGATCAGGTTTCGCTCCGGCACCGCCGCCGCGCCGAGCAAGAGCGAGCGCAAGCTGCCCGTCGTCGCATATTCGGCATTTTCCACGCAGACCGCGCCTGAACATTTTTGCGCGCACCAATCACGGTAAATTTCTCCGCGCCAGCCGACGACGAACACAAATTCGCTCACGCCCGCGCGCCGCAACGCCTCCACCGACCGCGCGATGATCGGCATACCGCCGATCTCGAGAAAGCCCTTTGGCCGGGCGTTGTGCACCGACTGGAGTCGTGATCCGAGTCCTGCGGCGAGCACTACGGCGACAGGACGGATTGAGGTGGCACGGGGACGCAAAGCGGCCGAAATGGAACGCAGGCATTTTTTGCCGTCAATGCTATTGGCGGGTGAACAGCGCCACCCGCCTTGCCACGTTCCCGAACCGCTTTGCACGCACTCTGGCGAGAAAAATGTGACCCGCGCCGGCAAATCCGTGATGAGCGCCGGAGGTTCCGTCCCCGAAACGTAACATTTTTATGAATCACATGACGAATGCATTGACGCACTATGCACGCTCACGCAACTCGTGGCACGAAATTGGCTCCACCCAATTCGACTTAGGTTTCTCATCTCAGCCCATTGAAGATTTCCGCCCGTAAAATTTCCTCTCAAGCCGCGTCCACCTGGATCGATTTGCTGCGCCTGCACGCCCGCACCGCGGCGGAGAAAACCGCGTTTTCGTTTCAACCCACCGGCGAGGAAATCACCGCCACCCTCAACTACGGCGACCTCGACCGCCGCGCGCGCGCCATCGCCGTGGCGTTGCAGGCGCACTGCGTCCCCGGTGACCGCGCGCTGCTCATCCATCCGTCGGGCCTCGACTTCATCACCGCCTTCTTCGGCTGCCTCTACGCCGGCGTCGTCGCAGTGCCGGCTTACCCGCCCCGCGCCAACGAATCCGTCCACCGCCTCAAATCCATCGTCGACGACGCCGGCGCCCGCGTCGCGCTTACCACCCGCGCGCTCCTCGCCACTTCCGCGCAGGTCACGCCCGCCAATCTCGGCGACGCCTCACTCACCCTCGTCACGACCGAGGATGTGCCCGACGCGCTCGCCGCCGACTGGTCACCCCCCGCGATCAGCGCCCACACCCTCGCCTTCCTCCAATACACCTCCGGCTCCACCGGCGCACCGAAGGGAGTGATGCTCACGCACGGCAATCTCCTCGCCAACGAAGAGATGATCCGCCGCGTCTACCGGCAGGACGCCGACGATGTGATCGCCGCCTGGCTGCCGCTCTTTCACGACATGGGCCTCATCGGCATCGTGATGCAGACACTTTACGTCGGCGCCACGTGTCTGCTCATGCCGCCCGCCGCGTTCCTCCAAAAACCGCTGCGCTGGCTGCAACTGATCTCCAAGCATCGCGTCACCACCACGGGCGCGCCGAATTTCGCCTACGAGCTCTGCGTCCGCCGCACCACGCCCGAGGACCGCGCCACGCTCGACCTCTCAAGCCTGCGCATCGCGTTCAACGGCTCGGAGCCGATCCACGCCGCCACCCTCGAACTTTTTGCCGGGACCTTCGCCGCGGCCGGCTTCAACCGCGACGCGTTTCTCCCCTGCTACGGCATGGCCGAAGCCTCCCTCATCGTCTCCGGAAAAACCCGCGGCCAGCCGCCGGTCATCGCCGGTTTCAATCCCGTCTCACTCTCCGCGGGCGTCGCCGCCACCTCGATCGCGACCGATGCCCGCACTCTTGTCAGCTCCGGCCACGCGGCCCCCGGCCTGCACGTGACCATCGTCGATCCCGCGACGCGCCAGCCCTGCGCCGATGGCACCGTCGGCGAGATCTGGGTCCGCGGCCCCAGCATCGGCGTCGGTTATTGGAATAAACCTGAACTCTCTGCGGAAATCTTCGGCGCCCGTCTCGCCGGCACCGCCCGCGCGCGCCATCTGCGCACCGGCGACCTCGGTTTTTTCCGCGAAGGCGAACTGTTCGTCACCGGCCGCATCAAAGACCTCATCATCGTCCGCGGCCGCAACCACTACCCGCAGGACCTTGAGACCACCGCGCACACGGCCGATCCCGCCCTCCGCGCGCACGGCACCGCCGCGTTCGCCGTCCCCGACGGCGCAGGCGAAGGCCTCGTGATCATCCAGGAAGTCGAGCGCACCGCCCTCCGCCGCCTCGATGCGCCCGCGGTTATCCGCACGATTCGCGAAGCCCTCATCCGCGAGCACGAGATCATTCCCGCCGCCATCGTGCTGGTGAAGCCCGCCACGCTGCCAAAAACTTCGAGCGGAAAAATCCGGCGCGCCACTTGCCGGAAACAGTTTCTCGAAAATCTCCTTCAGCCCCTCGGGCTCTGGCACCGCGCCGAGCCCGTCGAGCACAAGCCCGCCGGCCAGATCACTCCCGCCCAACCCCCGACCTCGCCTGCGTCGCCTTCCGTCAGCGTGCTCCAAGCCTGGCTCACCACTCGCGTCGCCGCCGCCCTTAACCAGCCCGCCGCCACCATCGACCCGCGCGCCCCGCTGCAAACGCTCGGGCTCGACTCGCTCGCCGCCGTCACGCTCTCCGGCGAACTCGAGGCGCACCTCGGCCGCACCGTCGCCCCGACCGTCGTTTACGATTTCCCCACGATCGCCCAGCTCGCCGCACACTTCGCCGCACCTTCGATCTCCGCTTCTCCCGCTCCCACTGTTTCCACCGCTTCACCCGAAGACCGCGCCATCGCCATCATCGGCCTCGGCTGCCGTTTCCCCGGCGGCGCCGTGCAGCCCGGGGCGTTCTGGAATATGCTCTGCGCCGGCACCGATGCCGTGGGCGACATTCCCCCGGAGCGTTGGGATGTTGATGCCTTCTACGACGCCGACCCCGAAAAACCCGGCCGCATGTATGTCCGCCGCGGCGCTTTTCTCGGCGACGTCTCCGGTTTCGATCCGGAATTTTTTGGCATCTCCCCGCGCGAAGCCGCCGGCATTGATCCGCAACACCGCCTCCTTCTCGAACTCGCGTGGGAAGCCCTGGAGCACGCCGCCATCGCGCCCGGTTCGCTCTCGGGCCAGGAAACCGGCGTCTTCATCGGCGTCAGTTTCGACGACTACGCGCGCCTCGCCGCGCAATCGGGCGACCCCACGCGCATCGACGCTTACTCCGCGCTCGGCGCCGCCCGCTCCCTCGCCGCCGCGCGCCTCTCCTATCACCTCGGCCTGCAAGGCCCGTCGCTGGTCGTCGACACGCTCTGCTCTTCGTCGCTCCTCGCCGTGCACCTCGCGATGCGGAGCCTGCGCGCCGGTGAGTGCCGCACCGCCCTCGCCGGCGGCGCCAACCTCATCCTCACGCCCGATGCGACCATCGCCTCGTGCAAACTCCGCGCCCTCGCCCCCGACGGCCGTTGCAAAACCTTCGACGCCTCCGCCAACGGCTACGCGCGCGGCGAGGGCGCCGGCCTCGTCGTCCTCAAGCGTCTCCGCGACGCTCAAGCCGACGGCGATCCTATCCTCGCCGTCCTCCGCGGTTCCGCCGTCAACCACGACGGCAAAAGCAACGGCCTCACCGCTCCCAACGGCCTCGCCCAAGAAGCCCTCCTTCGCCGCGCCCTCGCCGACGCCGGCGCCGCTCCCACCGAGGTCGCCTACATCGAAGCCCACGGCACCGGCACCGTCCTCGGCGACCCCATCGAGGTGCAGGCCATCGGCCGCGTTTACGGCCCGGACCGCTCCGCCGACGCCCCGCTGCTCCTCGGCGCCGTCAAATCCAACCTCGGCCACCTCGAATCCGCCGCCGGTGTCGCCGGCCTCATCAAAACCGTCCTCGCGCTACAGCACGCCGAGATTCCCGCCAATCTTCACTTCACCACGCCCAATCCCCACATCCCGTGGGACCCCCTGCCCCTGCGTATCGTGAATCGCGCGACCGCCTGGCCCGCCGCCCGCCGGCTCGCCGGCGTCAGCTCCTTCGGCCTCGGCGGCACCAACGTCCACGTTCTCCTCGAAGCCGCGCCCGCTCCGCGACCCGCGCTCGCCGCCTCCCTTGAACGCCCGCGCCATCTCTTCACCGTTTCCGGCCGCACGCCCGCCGCCGCC
>JACMRG010000284.1 GCA_014376585.1 Opitutaceae bacterium
CCTCTTCGCCCGTCTCAAGTCTTTCCGCCGCATCGCCACCAGATACGAAAAATTACACACCACCTTCTCCGCCATGGTCTCCCTCTCTTGCCTCCTCATCTGGCTCAAATACTGAACTTCTTTTCAAAGACACGGCCTAGGTGACAATCGGTTGGCGTCCCCGACGGTGCGCAGCGCCTAATGGCCTTCGGCCTCACGGTTATCTCGCGCCCTTTCCGCCGTCGCGGCCACGAGCGTGAGCGAGAGCACGAGAGTCGAGACCAAATCGGGCAGTCTTGGACGAAAATACGGCGATGAAGAATCGATCGCGTCGTAGACCGCATGAAGCGAAACCACGAGTTTGATGCCGCCGGAAATCCGATAAACAAAACCCAGCATCATCCCGCAGAGAAATATCTGAAAAACGTAGAGGAGCGTGAAAGGTTGGACGCCCCTGTGATAGAGAACAAAACCGACATTCGACATCAGCAACCCGTCGACGACACCGGGTCTTTGCGCGAGTATTCTCTGTAAAATACCGCGGTAGGCGAGTTCCTCGCGCAAACCGACGACCACACTTGTCGCAGCAAACAAGTAACTCGTAGACCCATTGCTACCCACATCGCCGACCAAAACCGGGGCGAGAAACATCCCGGTCGCCCGCACGCAACGTGCCGGGATGCCGGCTTACGAAACAAGGCTTCGGCGCTCACGCCCGAGAAACAACAGAAAGAGGGGCTTTGCAGACAAGACGCGCAATCCCGTCCACCAGAGTTCAAGATCGAAAACGTCGCCGGCAAAATGGCGTGGGATGACTCTGGCAAAGATGACATAAGCTACTTCGCAAAGGATGAGTATGCCGAGTAACCGAGACATATTAATGCCAACTGTTAAACATCATCCGTGGCAGATCCTGCGGCACCACTATCGTCGCCTCCCAGTAACCGCACCATCTGAGTTTATGAAAAACATCACGAAAGGTATCGGGGAAAATGGTCGGGCTGGTGAGATTCGAACTCACGACCTCTTGCACCCCATGCAAGCGCGCTACCAGGCTACGCTACAGCCCGAACAGATGAAGGGTCACAAAGCTGGATGCCTTCGTCGGAAGCAAGTGCTTTTTCAGGTCTTTTCCCGCCGCCCGAAAAACACCCGCTCCGCCCCGCAAATCACCGCCCCGCGCAAAAATGTTTGCAGCCTCCACTCCGCGTCTTCCGTGTAACCGCGATTCTTAGTTAACCCATCCCGTTCTGATTATTTCCTATGAATAACGTCCGCATCGGCATCGTCGGCCTTGGTAATATGGGCGCTTCCCACGCCACCAGCATCCTCGCCGGCAAGGTGCCCCGCCTCGAACTGGCCGCCGTCTCCGACTTCGATTTCGCCCGCTGCAGCCGCTTTCCCACCGTGAAAGCCTTTGCCACAGCCGACGAGATGATCGATTCCGGCACCGTTGACGCCATCATCATCGCGACGCCCCATTACCAGCATACCACGCTCGGCATTCGCGCCCTCAAGGCCGGCCTCCACGTCATGGTGGAGAAACCCGTCTCCGTCCACAAAGCAGACGCCCTCCGTCTCAACGCCGCCCACAAAAACAAAAAACAGGTGTTCGCCGCGATGTTCAACCAGCGCACCGACCTGTATTACCAAAAAATCCGCCACCTCATCCGCAGCGGCGAACTCGGTGAAATCCGTCGCGTGAATTGGATCATCACGAACTGGTTCCGCACCGAGGCCTACTACGGTTCCGGAGGCTGGCGTGCCACGTGGGCCGGCGAGGGCGGCGGCGTGCTCCTCAATCAATGTCCTCATAATCTCGATCTCTTCCAGTGGATGTTCGGCCTCCCCAAACGCGTCCGCGCCCACTGCGGCTTCGGCAAATACCACTCCATCGAGGTCGAGGACGACGTCACCGCCTACTTCGAATTCGCCAACGGTGCCACCGGCGTCTTCATCACCTCCACCGGCGAGGCCCCCGGCACCAACCGCCTCGAAATCACCGCCGAGCGCGGCAAGATCGTCTATGAGGACGACAAGATTTCCTACACGCGCAACGAGACGCCCATGACCGAGTTCTCGCGCACCACCACCGGCGCCTTCGCCCGGCCCGACACGTGGGACGTCGCCATCTCCGCCGCCAACCACGGTGGCCAGCACAACGAAATCCTCAAAAACTTCACCGACGCCATCCTCGACGGCACCCCGCTCGTTTCCCCCGCCGCCGAAGGCATCTATTCCGTCGAACTCGCCAACGCCATGCTGCTCTCCGCGTGGACCGACGAAACCATTGCCCTCCCGCTGGACGCCGCTCGCTACGAAAAACTCCTCCGGCAAAAGATCGCGGAGTCCGCCCGCCGCAAGCCGAAGAAAAAAGCCGTCACCACCACCGCGACCGGCGACGACTTCACCAAATCCTTCGGTAAGTAATACCGTCTCCGCCCGGCGCCGCCCCGCCCCACGCCACGCAACTTTCGCAAGTCGCCGCGCAGCACACCTCCTCCGCCGCAGCGGGCGGTTGCCCGTAAATCGTCGTCGAGCAAGACACTCGCCCGGGTGACCCCTTCGCTTCCCTCAAGGTCGGCTCCGACCACATCAAGACCCGCCTCGTCGCCCGCCGATCATCCCTGTAGGCCCGACCGCCGGTCGGGCTTTCCGATTAATTGTCCACGTCCCCCGCGCCTCGGCCCGAATTAATCCGTGCCCCCCGGCGCTATCCTTCGTTAAGAACTCTCCCCATGCAACTCGGCCTCTGCCTCGATCCCGCCACGCTCGCCACCCTGCCCACGACCCACGGCTTGGATTTCATTGAGGGCCACGTGCAAAATTTTCTCCTGCCCCACGCCTCCGCCGCCGAATTCGCCCCGCACGCCGCCGCTCTCCGCGCGTGCCCACTCACGATGCCCGCGGCCAACTGCTTCCTTCCCGCCCATCTCAAAGTCACCGGCCCCGTCGTCGATTCCACCACCCTTGCCGCACACGCCGACATCGCCTTCCGCCGCGCCCGCGAGGTCGGCATGAGCCTCATCGTCTTCGGCAGCGCCGGAGCCCGCATGATGCCCGACGGTTGGTCTGCCGCCCGCGGCTTCGAGCAATACGTCGAGGCCCTCCGCCTCTTCGCTCCCCTCGCGCAAGCCCAGGGGGTCACCCTTGTCGTTGAGCCGCTCAACCGCGTCGAGTGCAACCTCGTCAACACCATCGTCGAAGGCGCCGAAGCCGTCCGCCGCGCCGAGCATCCCTCTGTCAAACTCCTCGTCGATCTCTTCCACATGCTCCGTAACGGTGAGTCGCCTGACGACATCCTCCGCGTCGGCCCGATCCACCACGCCCACCTCGCCGAGGATCGGAACCGCGCCGCCCCCGGCGTGAACGGCGACGACTTTCGCCCCTTCCTGCGCGCCCTCAAAAAGACCGGTTACAACAACCGCCTCACCATCGAGTGCATCTGGAAAAGCGGCCCCGCCCTCGAAGCCGCCCCCGCCCTCCAAGCGCTCCGCACCCAACTCACCGACGCCGGCTACTGAAGATTACGCCCATCCGTCCCATCGCGTTTCACGACCCTCCCCACGCTCACCGCCGTTGAAGCCCGTTCCCTCCGCCCCCCTTTTGCCGTCCGCCCTTTGGCAGCGTCGCCGCCGGCTCTACCTCATCGCCGCCTGCGCGGTCCTCGCACTCGGCCTCGTCACGTGGATCTGGCGCGATGAATCCCGGGTTCTCGCGCAACATGCGATGACCCTCGGCCCCTGGCCCGCCTTCGCGGCCCTCGTCATTCTGCCCCTCCTTGGCTTCCCGCTCAGCGTGCTCGCTCTCGCCGCCGGCCTCCGCTTCGGCCTCGGCCCGGCGCTGCTTCTCACCGCGCCCGCCATCACCCTTCACCTCCTCTTCTGCTACATCGCAGGCCGTCGCTGGCTCGCCGCCCCGCTCCACCGCTGGCTCGCCCGTTACGATTTCACCCTACCCCGCGCGCCCGCCGGCGAATCCTTCTCCGTCGCGCTCCTCGTCAACCTCGTCCCCGGCCCGCCCTACGCCGCGAAAACCTACCTGCTCGCGCTCGCCGACATTCCCTTTCGTTCCTACTTCTTCGCCGGCCTGATCGCCAATCTGCTCGGCGCCTCGATGGCGATTCTCGCCGGTGATTTCCTTCGCGCCATGACTCCGCTGCGCGCCGTGCTCCTGCTCACCTACGTCGTGCTCATCTCGGTGTTCTGTCACCGCCTCATCCGCCAACTGCGCCCGCGCGCGCCGATCCCACCCTCGGCAGGCGCTGCACGAGATTGAACAGAGGCGTCGCCATCAACGTCGTCACGATGGCCATGAACACCAAAATCGAAAACAGCGTCGGCGTGATCAGCCCGCGTTCGAGGCCGATGTTCAGGATGATCAACTCCATCAGACCACGCGCATTCATGAGCATCCCGATGCCCCACGCCGTGCGCGACGTTTCCCCGCAGGCCCGTGCCGCCAGGTAGCACGCCCCCGCCTTTCCCGCCACCGCTGCCGCCAGCGCCACGAGCGCCACCACCCACAGCGCCGGATTCGCCAACAGGTCGAACCGCGTGTTCAACCCCGAGTAGATAAAAAACAACGGCAGCAACAGCCGCGACGCCAGCGGCTCGATCAAGCCCCGCACGTGCTCGGAAAATTCCCCGCGCGGCCACGCCGCCCCGAGGAAAAACGCCCCGAACACCGCGTAGAGTCCGATCGTATCCGTGAACCACGCCGCCAGCATTAGCAGCACCAGCACGCTGCTCAGCGCCGCCCGCCGGTCATCCTCACTCTGTCGCCACTGCGCCCCGATTCGCGCCAGCAACTGCCTCGCCACCCGTAGCAAAATCACAAACCCCGCGCCGCCCGCCACCGCCCACACCGCCTGCGCCGGGTGTCCCGCGAGCGCCGCCAGCACCAGTGCCAGCACGCACCACGCCGCCGCATCGTCGATCGCCCCCGCCGCCAGCGCCAGCGTTCCTTCGGTCGTCCCGCTTAATTTCCGCTCCGAAATAATCCGCGCCAGCATCGGAAACGCCGTGATCGCCAGCGCCGCACCCATGTAAGGCATCGCCTGACCGACCGTGATCGCCGACGCAAAAAATCCGCCTTTCTGCATCAGCCACCACGCCAGCCCGCAGCCCAAAACGAAAGGCGCCAGAATTCCGGACGCCGAGATCACCGCCGCGCTTTTCCAACGCGCGCCCAACAGATCCAGGCGAAATTCCAACCCCACGCAAAACATGTAGAGCACCAGCCCCACCTGCGCGCCCGCAAACAGCACCGGCTTCGAAACCGCCGGGAAAATCCACGCCTGCGTCGCCGGCGCCAGCAGCCCAAACAGCGACGGCCCCAGCAGCACCCCCGCGATCATCTCGCCCACCACCGGCGGCTGCCCCACCCGCCGCGCCAGCGCGCTCACCAACCGGCACGCCACCAACACCACCGCCAGCTGCATAAAAAACCGCACCGAGATTTCAAACGTCGTCATTGGTCGCGAACTCCGCCGCACGCCGCCCGTAGGAGCAAATTTATTTGCGACCCAAGTCACCCTCCCCGCCCGTCACTGCGAGGAGCGCAGCGACGCGGCGATCCATCTCATCACTCCCCGCGCGAAGCGCCCGCTCCCCCCAAAAAACCCCCTCTGGTTAGAACGATGGCGCGCAGCGCCGGGGTGTGTGCGGAACCACCCCAAGCTCCGCCCAATCCCCACGTTGCGCGCACCCTGCCACTGCGGACGGTGCATTCATCCTCCGTGGCCTCTGCGAGACCTCTCGTGCCCTCTGTGTAAATCCTCCCACCTTCCTCCACTCCCCTCCCCCCGCATCACCGTCGCCTCAAATTTGATCGGCTCCACCATCCGCCACCGCTTCTGCAACCAGCACACCGCAAGGAAAACTTTAAACCGCCACCACAGCGGCCGGATCAACCGCGCGTGTCCCGCCACGATCGACGTCAACCCGCAGCCCAAATCCAGCGGCGGCTTCGGCGTCATGAAAACCGCGAAACTATCGTTGTCGTAAAACGCGGTGATCAGCCCGCCAAACACCTCCGCGTGCGCCTTTACCCGCCGCGTGTAGCCCGCCCGCTCGCGATCCTTTAAACTCCGCCCTGCCGCGTGCGCCTCCGCGATCATCCCCAACGCCGCCTGCGCCGACCACGTCGCCACCTAGACGCCCGATGAAAAAATCGGATCGAAAAATCCCGCCGCATCCCCCGCCAACACCACCCGCGCCCCCGCTAGTTCCTTCCGAAAATAACTGTAGTCCGCCGTCACGCGATACGGCTGCACCGCCACCGCCGCGTCCATGAGTTCGCGCAACTGCGGCGACGCCGCCACCGTCCGCCGAAACAATTCCCCCGGCTCCGCGCCCATGTCGCGCCACGCCGTCCTCGTCGTGACCAGTCCCACCAAGGTGCGCTCTGCATCGATGGGAATCAGCCAGAACCAGCCGTCCGGCAATCTCACCACCACCGTGTCGCCCGCCCGTTCACCCGTTGCGCGCGGCACGCCGGTGAAATGCGAATACACCGCCGCCCGCCGCGGCCATCGCGCCCGATCGAGCGCCTTCTTCTGTTCGCTGCCGGATAGATGGTCGCGCCCACCGCAGTCGATCACCCAGCGCGCCGTCACCGCTGTCGCCGGACCTTCGCCGACTCTCAAGGTCAGGCTCACGTGATCGTCCGCCGCCACCACCGCGCGCACCGCCGCGCCCTGCCTCACTTCCTCGCCCAGACTCCGCGCGTGCTCCAGCGACAACGCGTCAAACTTCGCCCGTTCCACCTGAAACGTCCGCCCCAGTCCCTTCACATAGCCTTTCGAAAAATCCATCGTCTTCTCCGCCGAGCCGTCTGCCAGATAAAACCGCGCCCCGAATTTCTCCACGAACCCCGCCGCCTTGATTTTTTCCCACACGCCCGCTGCTTTCAGCACCGCGTTACCCATGGGTAACGGCGATTCGCCAATGCGAAACCGTGGAAACACCTCCTTTTCGACGACGCACACTCTCATCCCCCGCAGCCGCGCAAACGCCGCCGCGCAGCTTCCCGCCGGGCCTCCTCCGATCACCACCACATCATAGTCCGTCGCCTGCGTCGGCCTCATTACCCGACCCCTCTGCGTCGAACTAAGCCCCAACTTCCTACCGGCCAAATCTCCCTCGCCCTCCCCTGTTTTCCCTTTTCCTACCGCGCGAAACACGCGCCCGGCCACCGCCTCGAGCGCCGCACCCCGTAGCAGAACGCATGAGCGTTCTGTGCTTCTGCATTCCGTCCTCAGTGCCTCCGCGCCTCTGTGGCTAAAACCATTCCGCCTTTTCCGACACCCGTGTTCGTCTCTCGCCCCACCCTGACCCCGCCTCCGTTCCCCACCGCCGTCACCCCGCAAAATCCCCTTGCGCGCCCCGCACCGCGCCAGCGTGATTCGCCTCTTTCCCCGCCACCATGCTCCGCCGTCCCTCCTCTCCGCCCCGCGTTTCGCCGCCCTCCGGTTACGCGTCACGGTAATTTCGGCCCATGGTGCTCCACCTTCCCTTGTTTTCCTCCGACTCGGCCGCGTGGCCCCTTGGCCTGCCGCTCCTCGGCGGCGCTGCCTCCGAGATCATTTTTTCAAATCCCCAGCCCTTCGGCGCCTCCGGTGATTTCACGCTCTACCGCTCAGGCGATTGGCTGCTCGGCAGCGCCACTGGCCAACCCGGCGAAGCCCCCGAAGCCGCCGCGCATCGCCTCTACCGCGATCTCCTTCAAGCCGCCGACAACCGCCCGCTCGCCCGTATCTGGAACTACGTTCCCCAGATAAACGCGCACGACGCCCACGGCCTCGAAAATTACCAAGCTTTCTGCCGCGGCCGCTCCCTCGCCTTCCAAGCCGAGCTCGGCAGCGGCTTCACGCAACGCCTCCCCGCCGCCTCCGCCGTCGGCCTCGAATCCGACCGCCTCGCCATTATCTTCGCAGCCAACGCCCATCCGGTTCGCCACTTCGAAAATCCCCGCCAAGTGCCAGCCTACGCCTATCCGCGCGAGCACGGTCCACGCCCGCCCAGTTTCGCCCGCGCCACGGTCGTTCCCACCACCGCCAACCGTGCCGACGTCTTTATTTCCGGCACCGCCGCGATTACCGGCCACACTACGCTCGCCCCCGGCGACACCTCTGCCCAGCTCGGCCATACCCTCGAAAACCTCCGCGCCATCGGCCATGCCTGCGGCGTCGGCGAAACTCTCGCCGCGTCCCACGCCACGCGTCATTTCAAAGTTTATCTCCGTCACGCCGCCGATTACGCCTCGGTCGCCGCGACCCTCGGATCACACCTCCTTACCGCCGGCGACCACGTGAGCTTCGTCCGCTCCGATATCTGCCGCGCCGCGCTCAACGTCGAAATCGAAGTCTCGCTCCTCGACGCCCCGCTCGTCCGCTAACTGGCACGGGCGTCCCGCCCGTCTTTGAGCTCCGTCTGCGCTCCCGCGGGGATCGATCTCTCAGCTCTCAACTCTCAGCACGCTCGCTCCGCCCCCCGTGTTCATCGTCTCCCTCAATCTCGCCTGCAAATTCGCCGCCGTCCTCATCGGCCGCACCGCCCTCGGTCCCGCGTTCGCCCTCTGGTTCGCGCCCGACGTGTTGCTCGCCTACCACCTTTTCTTCCCCAACGCCCAGGGCCTGCTCCGCATCCACTCCCGTTTCACCACCACCGCCCGCGAGGTCTGGCTGACGATCGATGACGGTCCCGATCCCACCGATACGCCCCGCATCCTCGCTCTCCTCGCCGCGCATCGGGCTCGCGCCACATTTTTCCTGATCGGGAAAAACGCCACCGAGCACCCCGCTCTCCTCCGCGCCATCGCCGCGGCCGGCCACGAGATCGGCCATCACACGCAGACGCATCCGCTCTATTCATTCTGGTGCGCGCGTCCCGCTCGCCTTCACCGCGAACTCACCGCCGGCTTTTCCTCTTTCGCCGTCGCCGACATCCGTCCCACCCGTTTCCGCTCTCCCGCCGGGATTAAAAACATCTGGCTTAAATCCGCCCTCACCGCGCACGGCCTCACCTGCGTCGGCTGGAGCGCCCGCGGCCTCGAACGCCGCTATCGCGATCCTGCCATCGTCGCCCAAGTCGTCACGCGCGGCCTCAAACCCGGTGCCATCTTGCTCCTCCACGAGGGCCCGCGCGTCCCCGCCCCCATCCGCGTCGAAGCCATCCGTCTCGTGCTAGAGAACCTCACCGCTCAAGGTTACCGCTGCGTCCTTCCCACGGCCGCTCAGCTCCCTCGTTAAAAACATCCTCTTTCGCCACGTGGCGAAACGCGGCGTTTCGTCTCCCCGCACGAGGCGCTTCTCCGCCCTCTGTGCCGCCGTGGTTCAGACCATTCCGGTCTTTGCCCCATCTTTCTTGATCCGCGCTATCCGCGGCAAAAATAACCCCACCGCCGCCCCAAGCGCCGCGCCCGCGACCACGTCCCACACCACGTGCTGCCCGATCGCCACCGTCGAATAACAGATCCCCGCGCACCACGCCCAGTTCGCCCCGCGCACCACCCCGCTCACGCCCATCTCCCGGAGCACTTTCCCCAACCCGATCACGGAAAACACGGCGAATGCTACGTGCAGCGACGGACACGCATTCCCCGTCGCATCGATTTGCCTGAGCCATTCAAACCCCGCGTGCCGCGCTCCGTCCATTTCCCGCACCGGCACCGCCGTCGGCCAAAAGATGAAAATCCCCAGCCCCACCGCGGTCAGCACCAGCACCTGCCACACATAAGCGACGAGCTCGTTAAAAAACCTCAGCAAAGCCGGCAGCAGCCCCACGTAAAACCACAGCGACACATATAATCCCAAAGCTTCGGGCCGAAACGTAATCCAAGTGTCCACCGCCGTGAGCGGCATGACCGTTACCGGAAACAACGGATGCCGCAGCACCCGGAAATACAGCGCGAAAAACCCCGCGATCCCGATCACCGTCCCCGTCATTTTCAACCACCACAGCATCACGATGCGCCGCGCCATCTCCCGGAAAAATTCCGGCACCGACAATGGCGAGGCCCGTGCGTCCATGAGTTGAAATGAGAGTGAGCCTGCGGCGCGATTTTACCGCAAGCGCGCTCTCAGTCCCGCCATCTACCTCCGCGGTTCCTCCGCGACCAAAGCCCGCAGTCGTGCCATATCGGGTTTCCCCCGCGCCGTGATCGGGAATTCCCGCACCACCACCCAGCCCCCCGGCCCCTCCCACGACGCCACTTTCGCGCGCAGCAAATTCTTCAGCACGGCCGCGTCCGCGTCGGCTGCCACCACGACCGCCAGCGCATCCGCCCGGGTCGGATGCGCCGTCGCAAACGTCTCCCGCACACCCGGCAGCGCTTTCAACGCCGCCTCGATTTCACCCAGCTCCAACCGGCGCCCGCCGATCTTCACCATCCGCCGCGTGCGCCCAAGCAGCGTCACTTCGCCTGTCGCGTCTATTTCCGCCCGATCCGGCGGCGAAAATTTCCCATTGCCCCGCACCGCCGCGCTCTCGACCGCAAACCGTCCGCCCTGTCGCCAGTGCAACCGCACGCCTTCCAGCGGCGCCCCCACCTTTACGCCCTCGCCTCCGCCCCCGAGCGCCGCTTCGCCACTGCGGTCGAAACAAATCCCGCCGGTCTCACTCGTGCCGTAAAATGCATGCACGCGCCGTCCGTATTTTTTAAAAAACTCCGCCGCCACGTCCGCCGCCAACGGCGCGCCCGCCGAGATCACGAGCCGCAACGTCGCCAGTTTCTCCCGCTCCACGCTCGCCCGCACCATCCCTTTCAAAATCGCCGGCACCGTCGCAAATACCGTCGCGCCCCCCCGCGCGCACGCCGCCGCCAGCGCCTGCGGCAATGGACTCTCGGCCATCACCACCTGCGTGCCCTGCAAGATCAACGGCAGCACCAAATTCCCCAGCCCATACGAATGCCCAAACGGTATGATCCCCAGATTCACATCAGCCGGCCCTATCCCCATTGTCGCGCAAATCTGCGTCCCGTCCGCGATCATTTGCGCGTGCGTAAAGACCAGCGCTCGCGGCGTGCCCGTGCTCCCGCTCGTTAGCTTAAGCAGACAAAGATCCCTCCCCCGCCCTGCCCGCCTTTCTCCCACGCCCTCCATGCGCCCGTCATACCACCACCACGTCGCGCCCACCGCCTTCGCCGCGGTCCGCTGCGCTTCCACCGGTTCCGTCGCATCCAGTGCCACGGGGATCGCTCCTTCGCTCAGCAGGCCCAAAAAAACCGTCCACCACACGATCCCATTCGGCACCGCCAGCACCACCCGCTGTCCAGGCAACCCCATCCGCACCGCCTCCGGCAGTGCCGCCCTCCACTCCGCCACCTCCTTTGCCAACTCCGCTCGCGTCCAACTCCGCCCACTCTCCGCCGCCAGCAGCGCCCGCGATCCCCGCCCCCGGCGCACGGTCGCTTCCCAACGTTCGACTAAAGTCGCCTCCATATTTTTTAGGCATGCTTCGCCGTCCCCATCGCGGCGATTAAAAACCATTGCCCGCCCCGCGTAATCGTTCTCCTCTACCCCCTGCGCGCATGACCACCACGCTCCATCCTTCATCCGGCGAGCCTTGGGATGTGATCGTCGTCGGCGGCGCGCTCTCCGGTGCCGCGACCGCCCTGTTGCTCCTGCGCCGCCAGCCCCGTCTGCGCCTCCTCATCCTCGAACGCTCCTCCGGTTTCTCCCGCCGCGTCGGCGAATCCACTGTCGAGGTCAGCGCCTACTTTCTCGGCCGCGTCCTCGGCCTCACCGAGCACCTCAACCAGCACCACCTCACCAAGCAGGGCATGCGGTTCTGGTTCACCAACGACTCCGCCCAAACCCTCGGCGACTGCAGCGAAACCGGCCCGCGCTACAACGTCCGTTTTCCCGGCTACCAAGTTGACCGCGCCGTCCTCGATCAGGGAGTCCTCGACCGCGCCGTCGCCGCCGGCGCCACCCTGCTCCGCCCCGTCCGCGTGCGCGACATCACCCTCGTCGCCGGCGGCCGACAAACCGTCACGTGGGAATCCTCCGAAAGCAGCCCAAGCTTCCCGCCCTCCGAAAGTGGCATGGGCGTCCCGCCCATTTCGGCCCCCCTCCCCCCTCCCCACACCCCCACCCCCCC
>JACMRG010000285.1 GCA_014376585.1 Opitutaceae bacterium
CCGGCCTCATCGGCGGTAACGTCGCCAACGCCGGCGCCCTTGTCGTCAACCGCTCCGACAACATCACCTACTCCGGCAACGTCACTGGCACGGGCACCTCCACCAAGTTGGGTTCCGGCACCCTCAGCCTCACCGGCAACGTCACCCAGTCCGGCGGCGCCGTCATCGGCGCGGGCACCCTCTCCATCGGCGACGGCAACACCACCGGCTCCATCACCGGCAACGTCACCGACCACGCCACCCTCGCCTTCAACCGCTCCGACGCCGTCACCTACCCCGGCATTGTCTCCGGCTCCGGCCAATTCCGCAAAGATGGCACCGGCACCCTCACCTTCACCGCCGCCAACACCTACGCCGGCAACACCACGATCACCGGCGGCATCCTTCGAGTCGGCGTAGCCAACGCCCTCCCCATCACCACCCTGATCGCCCTGGCCTCGGGCACGACGCTCGACGTTGATTTCAACCAGACGATTGCCGGCTTTTTCGGCGTCAACAGCGCGGGCTCGACCCTGGATCTCGCCAACGGCGTCACCTTCACAGTCGCGATGCCCGTCGCCAACACCACGACCACCTTCGCCGGCAGCGTCGTCGGAGGCGGCAGCTTCGCCGTCAGCGGGGCGGGCGGCGATGTGGTCAACCTCACCGGCAGCGTCACCAACACCGGCGGCACCCTCGTCGGCACCGGCGCCACCCTCGTCATCGCCGGCGGTTCCGTCACCGGCCCGATCACGACCCAAGGCACTCTGGGCTTCGGCAACCCCGGCAGTCAGACCCTCGGTAACGTCATCTCCGGCCCGGGTGGCGTGTCCGTCTCCGCCGGCACCACCACGCTCACCGGTAACAACAATTACACCGGCACCACCGACGTCACCGGCGGCAAACTCGTCATCACGGGCGCCAACACCGGCGGTGGTATCATCACCGTCGGCTCCGGCGGCACCTTCGGCGGCACCGGCTCCACGACCGGCCCGCTCGTGCTCAACCCCGGCGGCACCGTATCGCCCGGCGCCAGCCCCGGCATTCTGTCCGTCGGCGCAACCACCTTCGCCGGTGCGGCTAACTTCACCTTCGAAATCAACAACACCGTCGGCACCGCCGGCACCCAATGGGATCTCCTCAGCATCAGCGGCGCCCTGAACATCACCGCTTCCGCCGGCACCCCCTTCGTCATCAATCTAACCTCCCTCGACCTCGTCAACACGGCCGGCCTCCTCACCAATTTCAACAACACCAACTCCTACAGTTGGCTCTTCGTGACGACGACGACCGGGATCACCGGCTTCTCCGCCGGCGCGTTTAAATACAACGCGAGCGCCTTCCAAAATTCTCTCGGGCTGGGCCATTTCTTCGTCTCCAACGTCGGTAACGACCTCTTCGTCAATTTCACGCCCGTCCCCGAGCCCTCCACCTACGCCCTCCTCGCCCTCGGCCTCGGTGTGATCGTCGTCCTCTCCCGCCACCGCCGCTCGTGAGTCGCGCGGAGTTTGCCAGCGAGTTTTCTCGCGACCGCGCCCACCTCTCAGAGGGCGTCTAAAAAGGTGGGGCCGGCTTTCCGAGCCGGCTTGGGTTCCAAAGCGATTTGCCTCTCAAACTCAGGGCGGCCCGGAGAGCCGCCCCACCTTCAACAGAGCTTTTTCGACGTCCTCTCAGCCGAGATCCAGCCACCCCGACCGCGGGTAGTCACCAGCGCTTGTCATGCACGCCGGGCACCTCTGCCGAGGTGGGTGGCCCGTGACCTCCGGGCCCGCCGAAGCGCCGTCTCCGAACCCGGCGCGCCCCGCGGTCGCGCCGCTACCTTTGGAAAAGTGCATCACAGACGGGAAGCCATCGTTGTCCGCGTGAGGGCCACCCTCACCGCGCGTTGTCAGCCACCCGCGCCAGTTCCACGAACTCCCCGCGCCAGCCGCCGGGATCATCTGCCGCCCCTTCTTCCGCCCACGTGGCGACTTCATTCAACGTCACGGTCCCCTTGTGCGGCGAGTTCCGCAGGATCATTCCAAACGCGGCCACCGCACTCGCGAATTTGAAATCCCCGCTCGCATCCGCAAACCGCGCCCCCGCATCCGTCAGCGTGAACTCCAGCTTCCGGCTCACGTCGCCAGTCGGCTCCTTGTAGCGCACCTTGACCGTGAGGAACTCCGTGCTCTCCTCTGCGGCCTCGACGTTCGATGTTCGAAGTTCGAAGTTCGAAGTTCCGTTGGCGCCCGCCACCGCCAGCGGCACCGTCCCCGGCCTGCGGGAGTATTTCAGCTCATTCACGGCCCGTCCCGTCTCTCGCCTCCCGCCTCCGGACTGCGAAGTCGGCACGACTTCGTAAAGCGCCGTCATCGTGTGACCCGCGCCGATTTCACCCGCGTCCACCTTGTCGTTATTAAAATCCTCCTTCGCCAGCAGCCGGTTCTCGTAGCCGATCAACCGGTAACTCGCCACGCGCGCCGGGTTAAACTCGACCTGGAGTTTTACGTCCTTCGCGACCGTCGTGAGCGTGCCGTTCACCTGCGCACCAAGCAGCTTCTCCGCTTCCCGCCGCGAATCGATGTAGCCGTAGCTCCCGTTACCTTTGTCCGCGATCGCCTCGAGCATGCTGTCCTTGAAATTGCCCATGCCGAAGCCAAGCACCGTCAGAAACACACCCGACTTCGCCTTCTCCTGCACGAGCCGCACGAGCTCGCCCTCGCCCGTCACGCCCACGTTAAAATCTCCGTCCGTGCAGAGGATCACGCGGTTCACGCCGCCCGTCACAAAGTTCGCCTTCGCGATATCGTAGGCGAGTCGGATACCCATGCCGCCATTGGTCGCGCCACCGGGCGTCATCGCCTCAAGCGCCGCGACGATCTCGCGCGCCTGCGCCACCGGCGTCGAAGCGAGCGCCAGACCCGATGCGCCCGCATACGTCACGATGGCAACACGATCATCGGGCCGCAGCCGGTTCACGAGCAACCGCAGCGATTCCTTCACGAGCGGCAACCGCTCCGGCCGGTCCATCGAGGCCGACACATCGACGAGAAAAACAAGGTTCGCTGCGCCGCGCTCGCTCGCCGTGACCTCACGCGCCTTCAACCCGATGCGCACGAGCCGGTGCCCCACCGCCCAGGGCGCCTCCGCCACTTCCAGCGAGGCCGCAAACGCCTCGCCCTTCGGCGCCGCGTAGCGATACGGGAAATAATTCACCCACTCCTCCACGCGCACCGCATCCGCCGGCGGCTTGTGCCCGGCGCGCAACATCCGCCGCACGTTCGCATAACTCGCGGTGTCCACGTCCGCCGCAAACGTCGAAAGCGGATTCTCCGCCGTGCTCAGGAAATCGTTATCTTTCCGATAGGCATATGACTCCGCCTGTGGTTTCTTCCGCGACGCGGCAGCCACCGCAAGGCTCCCCATATTTCGAGCCCGGGCCTCGACCACGAATTTATCGTCGCCGGCATAGGAATAGACCCGGCTTCCCGTCAGCAAATCCCCACCCCGACTGGAGCCGTAAGCCAGCGCCCCGGCATTGGCTCCGAAGCTCAAGCCAACCCGCCCAGCCGTCTTGCTCGCCTCGCCGCTCAAAGCGACCCTGCGCGCCACGCTCGCCGAGCGTCCTACCTGCAATTGCTCGGATGAAATTGCCGTATCACTATAGAAAATACTCGGCGACTTCATGCTTCGGCGCGTCGCCGCTTCATATACAAATGTTTTTCTCGGATCTAGAGCGCCGGTCTGCGCCAACAGCGAAAGGTCTCTTCCGATCACGCTTTCCTTGCGGTTAAAGCTATTCAGCGCGGCGGCGCCCAGCTGCGCCACGCGCGGCGGGTTGAGTTCGAACTCCACCGCCTGCGGCGGCGTCACTACGATTGCCGGCGCTTCCACCACGCTACCGACCTCCGCAATTTTTACGTCGGCCAAGGCCAGGGCCGGTTCGAGCGGCGGGAAGTTCACCGTGGTGTAAACCTTGCGCTCCATCGGACCCACCGTCGGCTTGTGCTCGGGCGCGCGCGAAACGACAAACACCACGAAGCATGCCGCCGCCAAACCCGACACCACGTAGTAAAACTCAGGAAATTTAATGAACTTCCCCCGCAACGGTCCGCCATCGAGTTTGCCATAGTCATGACCCGCGATGATCGCGGTCCGGCCCAAAGCTTCCTCCTCTGTCTTCTCTTTCCACAATGCCGGCGCCCTCGGCAAAGGCTCCGTTGCCAGCGCGCTCTTGAGCTGCGCCACCGTCGCGCGAATCGCTTCAACGCTCGCCCGCAGCTCCGCATCCTCGCGCAACGCCGCCTCCACCGCCGCGCGCTCCGCATCCCCCAACTCGCCCAAAGCATAGGCGGTAAGACGCGGATCATCGGTTGAAAAATTTTCTGTGTCGTTGGTGTTCATCATCGTCGTAGTTCTTCGTTCACTCGTCGTTCAAGGCCGCTGCGCGGCAAATTCGCTCCTCATTTTCGTCACGGCCGTGTGGATCAAAAAACCCACGTTGGTCACCGACAGCTCCGTGATCCGCGCGATTTCCTTGTAAGAGAATCCACTCTGAAATTTGAGCCGCACCACCTCCTGCTGGTTAGGCGGCAGTTTTCCGATCAGCGAGAGCAGCGCCGCGTGCGTTTCGGCTGCTTCCAAGTCGTGACCCGGCCGTGCCTCCGCCGCCACGACTCGCTCGGCCTGACCTTCGGCAAAACGGCTCACGCGCCCCTCCTTCCGCAGCACATCGAGCGCGCGATGACGGCACACGGTGAACAGCCACTCAACCACGTGTCCATCGACCGCCGCCACCGGCTGCGCCATGAATTTGACGAACGTATCCTGCACCACATCGCGCGCCCGGTCGGGATCGCCCAGCAGCCGCGTCGCATACCGCGTGAGCGGGGCGGCGTGTTCCGCTAAGGTGCGTTCCAGAAAACCGGCGGTGTCATGTGAGGATTCCCGAGGATTCGGGGGTGCGGTGGCCATGAGGGTTCTCCGGTAAAACGCGCCGCCGCCGGCTTTCTTAGAAACAAGTGAAAACATTTTTGCGTCTCCTGCCAGCCACGCTTTTCCTCCCGGAATGCGCCCCGGCTTCTCCGCCCTCTGCCTCGCTCTTTGCACGCTGACCTTCACCGCCTGCACGAAGCGCGAGACGCTCGTCGAGGCCGGCATCCGCACCCACACCCTGCTCGTCGGCAGCCAAAACGAGCCCGTCACCCTCGATCCCCAGCTCATCGACGCCTATACCGATATGCGCATCGCCGTCGCCCTCTACGAAGGCCTCACCGCCTTCGACGAGAAAACCGGCGCCGCTGTCCCCGGGGTCGCCGAGCGCTGGGAGGTTTCGCCCGATGGTCTCAGCTACACGTTTCATCTGCGCCCCGCCGCCCGTTGGTCCAACGGCGAGCCCGTCACCGCCCGCGACTTCGCCTACTCGTTCCAACGCATCCTCACCCCCGCTCTCGGCTCCGTTTACAATTACATGCTCTGGCCGATCAAAAACGCCGAGGCCTACGCTGCCGGTAAGATCAAGGACTTTGCCGAAGTGGGCGTCGCGGTGATCGACGACGCCACCCTCAAAGTCACCGTAGCCCGCCCTGCGCCCTACCTCCCGGTGCTCGCCGCCCACAGCACGTGGTATCCGATCCATCGCGCCACCATCGAGAAATTCGGCAAGATCGACGAGCGCGGCACCGCCTGGACCAAGCCTGGCAACTTCGTCGGCAACGGCCCCTTCGTCCTCACCGAGTGGACGCCCAACGCCCGCATCACCGTCTCCAAAAATCCGCACTACTGGGGCGTTGCCGCCAACACCCTCGAACGCATCCAATTTTTTCCCATTGAGAAAGCCGACGTCGAGGAACTCAACTTCCGCGCCGGCCAGCTCCATGCCACGTTCGCCGCTCCGGCCTCGAAGATCGCCACCTACCGCCGGCAGTCGCCGGACCGTCTGCGGCTCGATCCGCTGCTCGGCCTCTTCTACATCAACTTCAACACCACCAAACCGCCGCTCAATAATCCCAAGCTCCGCCGCGCTCTCGCCCTCGCCATCGACCGCGCCGCGATCAGCCAAAGCGTTTACAGCGGCGCCAACCAACCGGCCTCGACGCTCGTGCCGCCCAATTGCGGCGGCTACACCGGCCCCGCCGGCCTGCCGCTCGATTTTGCCGCCGCCCGCGCCCTCCTCGCCGAGGCCGGTTTCCCGGGAGGCAAGGGTCTGCCCACGATGCCCATGCAAGTGCTCAACGACGACAAGCAGCCTAAAGTCGCCGAGGCGATCCAGGCCATGTGGCGGCGCGAGCTCGGTGTCTCCATCACCATCGAGCCCAGCGAGCAGAAAACCCTGATTCAAAATCAACAAACCCTCGCTCACACGATCGGGATCATGGGTTGGACCGCTGACTTCCCCGATCCGATTACCTTTCTCGATGTCTTCAAAAAAGGCGGCGGCAACAACTGGACCGGCTGGTCCAGCCCCGCCTACGAAGCCCTGCTCGACCGCGCCGCCAACACCGCCGACCCCGCCGCCCGCTTCGCCCTGCTGAAAGAGGCCGAGACCGTCATTCTCGCCGAGGCGCCCATCGCCCCGTTTATTTTCGGCTCGAGCAGCTACCTCATCCATCCGGCCGTGAAAAACTGGGAGTCCGCCCCGCTCGGCCTCCAGCGCTTCCAGCTCATCCGGCTGGAAAAGTAAAATCCCGCGCCCGCGCTTGTCGCCGATCACGCCCTCCCGCACCCTTGCCTCCATGAGTCTTCGCCGCCTTTTTTATTTCGTGTGTTGCGTAGTTCTGGCCGTCCCCGCGGTCACCCGCGCCGCCGAAGCCGAACTCACCCGCGTGTGGCCCGCCTGGCGCAACGCCGAGTCGTTCGACCGCATCTCGGAGTATTTCAGCAACCGGGAAAACACCGGTGGCCACACCGTGCTCCGTTCGCAACCCGAGGCCCGCGCCGGCTATTATTTTCTCATCCGCGCCAAGGCCGACCACGCCCAACCCGGCCTGAAATTTGTCCTTCAGATCATCACGCCCGATAAGCCCGATCCGAAAATTTATACCTTTCCCGCCGCCCTCATCGCCAAGGAGACCGTCTTCGATCTCGGCCTGACCGGCGCCGATTGGCCCGACCGCAAGACCCACGCCGTCGCCTGGCATCTCTCCGTCGTCGCCGCCGACGGCCGTGAACTCGCCAGCCAGCAGAGCTTCCTGTGGGCGAAACCCACGCCGTGATCACTCCCGGTTGGACCGGCTGGCAGCCGCTCGCGTTGTCCCCCACGCCCAACGCCGCCGTGCTCGCCGAAATCATCGACGGCGGGCAGGCCTTCCGCTGGGAACGTCAAGGCGACCTCTGGACCGGCCAGTGGGACGGCCACATCGCGAGCTTACGCCGCGGTGAGCGCGGGCAACTAGAGTGGGGTGCTCCCTCGGCCGCGACCGGCCCCGCACTCCTCCGCTACCTCGACGGCAACGGCGATCCGCAGGCCCTCGCCGATTCGTTGCCCTGGCGCAGCGATGCACATTTGGCGCGCTGCCTCGCGGCGTTTCCGGGACTGCGGATTCTGCGCCAGCCGTTTGGCGAAACGCTCCTCGGTTTTCTGTGCAGCGCTACAAAACAGATCGTGCAGATCAAGCAGATGATGGCGCTACTCGCCCGACGCCACGGTGCCGGTGTGACCGGCAACCGGAACCGTCTGCCCACTTGGGACGAGATCGCCGCCATTCCCGAAGCGGAGCTGCGCGGCTGCCTGCTCGGTTTTCGCGCCCGTTACATTCACCAAACCGCGCAGCACCTCGCCGCGCATCCCGGCTGGCTTGAGGAAACAGAAATCTTGCCCTACGCCGAGGCCAAGGCGCGGCTGGTCACCCTGCCCGGCGTGGGTGAAAAAGTCGCCGACTGTGTGCTGCTTTTCGGTGCCGGTCGGCTCGAGGCCTTTCCCGTGGACGTTTGGATCCTGAAAACCATGGCGGCCCGCTACGGCCTCGATGGATGGAAACCGGCGCAGGTGGCGCAGTTTGGTCGCGCCCACTTCGGTCCGCTCGCGGGTTTGGCCCAACAGTATCTGTTCGCTTGGGAACGCGCCGAGGCTCGGCGCGACTGAGCGGCTCACCCGCTGATTTGCAACGCCGCCACCTGCGCTCGGAGCACGCCACCCAGCGCGAGCAGGTGCGGCGTGGCGGGATAATCCGTCCATGGCGCGAGTGCTGCGGTCGCAGCGGCGAGTTCGGCGTGCACGGCGGCGGTGACCGCGGCAAAGATGCCGAGGTCATTCATCTGCTGCAGGCGAAGCCCCAGCTGCGGCGCCCGTTTGCCGGTGATCTCCTCGGTCAATGTCTGCCGCTCGGCAAGCGGGAGAAGTTCGCTCAACGTGATCAGCGGGAGCGTGAGTTTCCCGCTCGCGAGATCGGTGCCGAGGGTTTTTCCAATACGGGCTTCATCGCCAAAATAGTCGGCGAGATCGTCGTAGATTTGATACGCGATACCAAGATGGCGGCCAAAGCGCGCGACCGCCTCGACGCAATCGGGAGCCGCACCGGACAGCTTAGCCCCTAGAAAACAGGATACGCGGAAAAGC
>JACMRG010000038.1 GCA_014376585.1 Opitutaceae bacterium
AGAACGGGCGGCGGGGCGCCCGGCTTTAAAAACCCAGCGTCACCGAGACACGGAAACTGCGCGGCTCGCGGGGGACGACGCGCCAGTAGCCTCCATCGACGCGGTTGAGGCGGATGATCTGCGGATCGGTGTTGTCCAGGAGGTTCGCGATGTTAAGTTGCACGCGGAGGTTGGTGCCGGCGCCGAGCGGACCGGACTTGAGCTTGGTGGAGTAGCCGATGAGCGCATCCAGGTTGAAAATCTCCGGGCCGTAGAGGGTTTTGCCGAGCACATCTTTGCCGAGGGCGTCGAAACCGACGAGGTCACGCTGCAGGACGTTTTTAGTCTGCCAGCGCGCACCGCCCCCGATGAAGAAGTTTTTGAGGAGGGCGGTGTCGAAGGAGTAGCGGGTGAAGACGTTGGCTTTGTGCGGGCGGTTGTTGTAGCCGAGCTTGTTGAGGGCGAAGAGATTTTCGACGCCGGTTTCGATCTGGGAAATCTCGGTGGAGACCGGGATGTTGGCGGTCGTGATCAGGCTCGACGGAAACTTCGAATAGTAGGCTTTCTGGTCGGCGAACCACGGATACCATTCCCGCCCGAGATTGCTGCGCTCGAGCTTCGTGTAGGAATAGGCGGCGGTAATGGTCCAGTTTTTGGTGGGGTTGGCCTTGAGCTCGAACTTGTAGCCTTTGGTGTCGAGGTCGGAGAGGAAGTCGCCGAGGTAGGCGTTGATGAAACGCGTGTCGGCCTCCGCCTGCGTGATGAGCCCGGCGTCGCGATACGCGGTGATGATGCGGCGGTGGGCGAGGATGAAGCTGTTGTCGCGCACGGTGGGGTCGTTTTTCGAGGCCGTGTGATAGGCGGTCATGCGGGCGAAGATGCGGCCGTCAAAAAAACTGAGCATGGCGCCGTAGTCGCGGCCGAGGCCCTCGGGCGGGGGCGGGAACGTGACATCGGGCAGGATGCGGCGTGTGGTCTGGGGCGCGCCGTTGTTATTCGACTGGTTGTAAAACGCGCTGAACCAGTTCGTGACCTTGACCACGGCGCCGGCGGTGTAGGTGGTGAAATCGTAGGAGCGGGCCAGGGCGGTGTCTTCGCCGGCGAAACCGTATTCGTTGAGCAGGCGCTCGCCGGACATCACGCGCGGATCGGTGGCGCCGAGGCGGGCGGCGAGGAGCGGCACAATGTCCACCTGGTCGCGCCGCAGGCCGCCGGTGGCGATGAGGCGGCCGTCGAGAAACCGGCTCTGCGTGGCCACCATCATGCTTTCGATCGCGCGTTGCGAGCCGGGCGTGCCGGAGCTGAAGACCAGCCGCGGTTTATAAGTGGCGCCGCCGTAGGTGATCGGCCGGGTGTCGAAACGTGAAGCGGGGATGTAGGTCTCGGGCGCGCCGGTGGTGACGTAGTTGCGGCGGTAGAGATAATTCTGCGCGTTCTCAGGCGCGGCGGCGTTGAGAATGGGCGCGCCGCTGGCAGAGTTGACAAGAATTTGAGGGCCTTGGCCGGTGCGGTAATTTTGCGCGGACTGTTCGACCATGCCCGCGAGGCGGTGCTCGCCCCACCAGCGGCCGAGATCGACTTTCCAGGACGCGGTCGCGCGGGCGACGCGGTTGACGGTGTCTTCAAAATTAAAGTAACCGACCTGCTCAACGTAGAGCTTGCCGGCGTTGGGATTGGTCACGCGCGTCGGCGTGCCGTCGGGATTGGGCAGAAAGAGGTTGGGGTCGCCGTAGAGCGAGAAGCTGCCGGAGAGCTGGTTGGCGAAGCCGTGGCCCGCCTCTTCGTTGAACGCCAACTCGAGGAAGCCGTCGGCGCCGAGTTTTTGTTCGAGCCGGAAGAATTTCCGGGAGATATCGTTTTTGCGGCGCGCCTCGGGGCCGTAGTAATTGATGCTGTAGGGCGCATAGGGCAGACCGTCGGCGCGCGGCGCGGAGGGCAGCAGCGTGGCGTAGGTGCCCGAGGGATCGAGGCGCTGCGTGGGGACACCGCTGACCACGCCGGCCTCGTAGATGCTGGCGCTCTGATAGACGACGCCGTTGGCGCCGATCGAGCGGGCAAAAATCGAGGTGCCATCGTTGGTCACGATGTTGCGGACGCCAGTGCCGCGGATGCCGAGGGAGTTTTGCACGGTGGAGACGCCGGTGCCGAAGGAGGTATTGTCCACGGTAGGACGGCCCTGGCGCCACCAAAACGAGAGCGCGTCGATGCGGTTGTAGGGGCGGTCGGAGGGAAGCGAGAGTTCGCCGCTCTCGTAGAGCGCCGTGAGCGTGGTGGTCTTGAAGGGCTTGAAGCCGCCCACGACGGTCCAGCGGTCGGTGCGGCGGTCGGCGTAACGGCGCCAGGTGTCGGTCTCGTCGTGGACGCCCATCACGCGAACACCGAGACGGTCTTTGAGGGCGACGATGTTGAGGTCGGCCTCGGCGCGGTAACCGTTCCACGAGCTGACGGTGCCCGTGAACTTGGCGGAGGTGCGGCGGAGATCGGCGAGGCGCGTCTGGGCGTTGATGATACCGCCGGCGGCGCCGAAGCCGAAGAGAACGGAGTTGGGACCGCTGGAAACTTCAAAGCGTCCGGTATTATAGGTATCGGTCGGCAGCGTGGTCTCGAGGAAGTCGATGGTTTTGGAACCCGCGAGGCCGCGGTTGTTGACGCGCACGTCGTTGAGGAGACCGCCGTCGAGATAGAAGAAACTGGGCGCGGTCGTGACAGCGTTGAAGTCGGCGTTGGAGTTGACGCCGTATTCGAGCACCTGCGCGAGGCCGGTGGCGCCGAGGTCTTTTAGGAATTCCTCGGTGAAGACGGAGACGGACGCTGGCGTCTCGGAGAGTTTCGTGTTGAGCCGGCTGCCGGCGAGGGTGTTGGCCGCCTGATAGCCTTTGTCCTGATCGCCGGAGACGGAGAACGGGCTCAGGACTACGGGAGCCACTTCTCCCGTCGCGGTGGGAGGGGATGCGGAGGATGATGTCGGGGCGGTTTGCGCCTGGGCGGTTCCGGCCCCGAGCCCGAGAAGCGCGAGCAGGACCATGGGCTGAACTCGCGAAATGAATGGGCCGGAGGCTTTGCGTGCAGAAATCCGCACACCGTCGGAGAGCGGCGGCGATGAAACGATCAGGCCAACAGAACGGGAACGGGCGCAGGGTTGGGAGGGGTCGGGGCAGCTCATGACGGATTCGATTTAAGGTGACTGAGGGTGTCGGACGCGGGGAGAGACCGATGCGGGGGTAAACACTATCGGGAGGGGTTCCGGACAGCGGCGGGGTGACGTCCGAAACCGAGCTTAAAACGGGAGCCCCGGGCAAGCCCTAAATTCCGATTAGCAGAATATTGTTCCGATTAGCTGAACACGCAAGAAGCGCATGGCCGCACGTTTTCCGGCCACACCCAAAGGTGCCGCGGCGCGCCTTCGCCAAAGCCGCGAGCCGCGCTAAGGAGCAATGCAGCCTTGTCGGCTTCCCGCGTTCGGCTGTAGGTGAATGCGAGCCCCCGCTTGCCCACCGCCCGCCAAAATTATGATCCAGTCCGTCGAAAAAGCCCTTCGTCTCCTGCAAGCGCTCGACCTGCACGGCGAATGGATCGGGGTCCGCGACCTCGCGCGCCAGCTAAAGCTCTCCCCGCCCACGACGCACAATCTCCTAAAAACCCTCGTCGCCGCCAGCTTCGCCGAGACCAATCCCGCGACGCGCCAGTATCGGCTCGGGCTCGCCGCCGTCCGTCTCGGCGGGGGCTCCCGCCCGCTGGTCAACCTGCGCCCGTTCCCGCGGCCGTTTATCGAAGGATTTTCCACGGAGTTCGACGAGACCATCGTGGTCGTCACCTGGCAGAACAGTCAGGCCGTGGTCGTGGATTGGATTCAGGCCGGGCATCCGCTGGCCGTCACCCACAACCACGGCGTGGTTGAAAACCCGCTGGTCTTCGCCTCGGGCCGCGTGTTGCTCGCCCACCAGAGTCGCGAGGAGCAACTCCGCCACACGCAAACAGCCGAACTCGCCGCGCTGGGGGCCGGTGCGCCGCGCACCAAAGCCGAGGCGCTGAAGCTCCTCGAAGGCGTGGCCCGCGACGGCTACGCCCTCACCGAGAACGTCGCCGACAGCGGGGTCATCGCCCTCGGCGCCCCGGTCTTCGACGCCAGCGGCCGGCTGCTGCTCGCCATCGGTTGCAGCGCCCCGATTTCGCGCACGACCAAGGCGCAAGTGACCCAAGTCCGCAAACACCTGCTCGCCCTCACCGCCACCATGACGCAGCGCATGCGCGCGCCGGTGCGCGATCCGAGTGTAGCCGGCGCTTAAGTTTCAGCTGCGATTTTTTATGCGTCCTTGCGCGATTTTTTCGTCGTGCGACGTTAAGGGATTGTCGGACGCGGACTCGTTCCCGATGTTCGCCGAAAAGCCTCCGTCGGGCTTTTCGTGTTCGTTGGCTCCGTGTCTATCTCGATGAAATTTCTCTCCTTCGCCGCACTCGCGACTCTCGCCAGCGCCAGCTTTGCCGCCGACACGCTCACGACGCGTAATCCAAATCCTTCCGCGCCCGCCGCCAGCGCCGGCGCCGGCTTCGACGCCGCGAAAGAGCTGCCGCGCTTCCTGCCCGTCGGGGCCGAGGACGCCGTCGCCACTTGGAAAGTTAAACCCGGCTTTAAGCTCCAGCTCGCCGCTCACGAGCCACAGGTCCGCGATCCCATTGCAATCACGTTCGATGAAAACGGCCGGATGTTCGTCTGCGAGATGATCGACTACTCCGAGCGCCGCGACGCGTCTCCCCACCTTGGGCGCATCTCGATGCTCGAGGACAAGGACGGCGATGGCGTTTACGAGACGAGCACCATCTTCGCCGACGATCTTCCGCTCCCCACCGGACTCATCTGGGCCAACGGCAGCCTCTTCGTCGCCGCGACGCCCGACATCTGGCGCTTCGAGGACAAGGACGGCGACGGTCGCGCAGAGATTCGCGAAAAAATCTACACCGGTTTCGGCACTGGCCTCAAAGCCATCAACGTGCAGGCGATGCTCAACAGCTTTGCTTGGGGCCAGGACAACCGCATCCACGTCCAGGGCGGCCTTGGCAATCGCGGCGTCATCAGCAGCCCGAAGCGCCCCGATCTGCCCGCCGAGGAACTGGCTTCGCGCGATTTCTGGTTCGATCCGCGCACCTACGCGTTCGGTTTCGAGGCCGGCGGCGCTCAATACGGCATGAGTTTCGACAACTACGGTCGCAAATTCGCCTGTTCCAACTCCGATCACCTCCAGTTTTTCGTTTACGACGAGCGCTACACCGCGCGAAACGCCTTCTTCACGCCGCCGCCCGCCCGCCAGAGTATCGCCGCCGACGGTGGCGCCGCCGAAGTCTTCCGCCTCAGTCCCGACGAACCGTGGCGCATCGTCCGCACGCGCTGGCGCATCGGCGGCGTCGTCAAAGGCATGGTCGAGGGCGGCGGCCGCGTGAGCGGTTACTTCACCGGCGCGACCGGCACGACGGTGTTTCGTGGCGATGCTTACGGCGCCGACTTCGTGAACAACACGTTCACCGGCGACGCCGGCGGCCAGCTCATCCACCGCAAAATCATTTCGCCCGACGGCGTGAGTCTCATCGGCCGCCGCCCCGCCGACGAGCAGGGTTACGAGTTCGCCGCGAGCGACGACACGTGGGTGCGCGTCGTGAATTTCGCCAACGCCCCCGACGGCACGCTTCACGTCTGCGACATGTATCGCGAAGTCATCGAGCACCCGTGGAGCCTCCCGGAGGAGATCAAGAAGCACCTCGACCTCAACAGCGGCAACAACCGCGGCCGTCTCTACCGCCTCGTGCCCGACGACGCCACGTGGCAACGCCGCACGCCCGTCGCCCTTGGCTCCGCCACCACCGCCGAACTCATCGCAACCCTCGCCCATGCCAACGGCTGGCACCGCGACACCGCCGCCCGCCTCCTTTACGAACGCCAGGATACCGCCGCCGTCCCGCTCCTCGTCCAACTTTTCCGCGACGCGAAATCTCCCCTCGCTGCTCACCACGCGCTCGGCGTCCTCGACGGTTTGGGCGCCCTCGCTGAAGAGCCTGTGCTCCTCGCCCTCGCCAGCCCCGATGCGCGCCTGCGCGAGCACGCGATTCTCTACGCTGAAAAACTCATCGCGCGCGCCGCGCCCTCCGCCGCGCTCGTGGAAAAACTCTCCTCCCTCGTCACCGACACCGACGCCCGCGTGCGCTTCCAACTCGCGTTCACGCTCCCCGCTTGGCCCGCCCTCGCCCCGGCCTTTGTCCAACTCGCCACCCGCGACCACGCCGATTCGTGGATCTCCGCCGCCCTCCTCAGCGCCCCGCCCGCCGTCCTCAACGCCACGCTGCTCCCCGCTTTCACGCGCGACTTGGCCACCGCGCAAGCCGCCGCGCCCTTTATCGCCAAGCTCATCAAAATCCGCGCCGCCTTCAGCTCTCCCTACGACCGCGCCGCTCTCATCAACTTCATCGCCCAACCCGGCACCAATCCCCTCTGGCTCCGCGCCCTCGGCGACGGTCTCCGCCGCACCGGCACCAC
>JACMRG010000286.1 GCA_014376585.1 Opitutaceae bacterium
CCTCTTCGCCCGTCTCAAGTCTTTCCGCCGCATCGCCACCAGATACGAAAAATTACACACCACCTTCTCCGCCATGGTCTCCCTCTCTTGCCTCCTCATCTGGCTCAAATACTGAACTTCTTTTCAAAGACACGGCCTAGGGTCAGCCAAAACTAAGTTGATGAATTAGATTTACTTAAATTTGGAGATAAATTCAAAATGACATTCGTCATTCATGGACGTTGAACGACGTCACTGTGGTCCCCAGCCGCGCCGAGTTGGAACAAAAATTACCTTGCTTACATAGCAGCGGTGAGGTTTTAAGGCCCATTGCATGTCCATTTCAATATCAATTTCGCGCTGAGTCTGGACTAACAGTTTTACGCTACTGACTAACCAACCACTACACATGAATACATTACCACGCGGTAACTTCCGGGTTTTCGCCACACTGGCGTTAGTATTTGCCGCTTCTATGCAGGCGGCGCCTTTTTTGGCTATTGGAGACGGTGCGGAGTTGTTTGTGACCGGCACGGTCGGCGTTCGCGCTGATGATAACATTTTCTTATCCAATAATTCCGGCCCTGCGGGTGCTAACAAGAAAGTCAGCGACATGATTTTTGAAATCGCTCCTGGCCTAGACCTAACTTTCGGGAAGGGCTCCTTGCTAAAAGGGTCGCTGTCCGCTTACGAGACTTTTACTGCCTACGCTGATACCAGCGGTTTGAACACGAATTTACTCACCGCCGATTTCAAATCCACCTATGACGATGGCAAGCTCAAGCTAAACACGGCTGCCGGCTATCATGAGCTCAATCAAAACGCGGTTGATATCCGTGGTTTGACCCGTCGCGACCAATCATTTTTCAATGGTGGTGGTGAAATTTCTGTTTCCGAGAAAACCGCGGTGGCTGCGGCTCTCTCTTTCGATCACCTGAATTACAAGCGCGCTGGGTATAGCGATGCGGACACGCTTACGGTTCCCTTGAACGTCTACTATAAGCTTTCGGCCAAGGTTGATTTGGCCTTGGGTTATCGCTATCGCGACACGCAGGTTCAAATCGGCGCCGACTCACACGATAATTATTTCAATATTGGTGCGCGCGGCGAATTTTCGCCTAAACTGACTGGCCACTTCAACGTGGGTTATAATAGACGTTCCTTGTCTGTCGGTAAAGACGAAGACCAACTCGGATTTGAAGCGGATCTCGCATATGAACTTACCCCTAAGACAAATTTATATTTCGGCGCCTCCAACGACTTCGGCACCAGCGCGAGTGGTGCTCAGCAGAAGAATTTCACTGCATTCGGTCGGGCTTCGGCCAAGATTTCTGAGGTCTGGAGCCTTGGCGGTGGGTTGTCCTATCGTTCCATTGATTATATCACGCGCACGGACGATTATATCGAGGGTCAGATCAATGCGACCTATGCGGTCAATGCGTATGTGGGAATCTCGGCCGCTTATGCTTACCGCAATAATAGCTCCGATCTGAGGGGTTCTGAGTTCACGAACAACGTGTTCAGCTTGGCGGCGAATTTCCGTTATTAACCGAACCTGTTTGGTTAAGGATTATTTATAATTTTCTCTAGGCGGAAGGGGATCTTAAACGATCCCCTTCCGTTTTTTCGTATATGATGACAAAAACTGTTCTTAGGTTTTTTGGCTATTTCTGCGCTATTGCAGCAACGGCCACCATGACCCACACCGCTGTAGCTGCGGAACAATCTTCACAGCCGAAACTGGATGTTCGGGCGAATTACGTCTTACAGCCATCCGACGTGATCAAAGTGCAGGTTTTTCAAGAAGATGATTTGACGCGAGAGATGAGACTTTCCCAAGAGTCCACAATTTCATTGCCGATGATCAATACGGTCAATTTGAAGGGCAAAACTTTAGCTGAGGCTCAAGAGTTGATCCGTTCGCTCTACGACCGGGACTATTTGGTGAACCCTCAAGTGACGATCATCATTCTCGATTACTCCAAGCGGAGCGTAAACGTGCTTGGATCCGTCAACACGCCGGGCGTTATTCTCTTTCCTCAAGAAACGGGCCTCACCTTGCTCGATGCGATCGCCCGGGCCGGTGGATTCAGTCGATTGGCAGACAAGAAGCGGGTTCGGCTTACGCGGGTCACTGCGGATGGTGATACGAAGAACTATACGATAAATGCGGATGAAATCATGCAGGGCGCGACGAGCGAAAGCTGGGTTTTGCTCAAGGATGATGTGATCTCCGTGCCTGAGCGTGTGCTCTAAAGTAAGGAAACTGTTATTTCTATGGATTCTGGCTCAAAACAAAGTTCAAAGCAAAATACTGGCGGCGGTTATGGTTATTATAACTACGGAGGGAACTATGCCGGTTACTCCGCTATCGGCTATGGGTATGGCAGTGGTGGCGAAGGCGGTTCCGCTCAAAGGAGTTTCCAAGACTACCTGCTTATTTTGCGTGAGCGCATCTGGTATATCGTCGTGGTTTTTTTGGTAATTTTTTCCTCGGCGCTTGTTTACACTCTCAGCCAAACCAAAATCTATCAGTCTAACACCACGGTGCAGGTTTTCCGGCGCGACCCCACGGTCATGCAGGTTCAGGCGGTGACCGATAACGAGATCCGGTCGGCCGAAGATCTAAACACTCAGGTTAAGATCATGGAAAGCTCCGCCATCATCCAAAAGGTGGCCGAGCGGCTGACGGGCGACGATTTGCGCCAATTCATGGAGCCCTACGGTGCCAGCGCGGCCGAAAGTGTATTGCCGGCTGAAATCTTAGCCAGGAATCGAAAGATCGTGCCACAACGGCTAACGTTGATCATTCAAGTTGTTTATCAGCACCCCAACCGTTTCATCGCGGCGAAGGTCGCCAATCTTTTTGCGGACGAATTTATCGCTTACAACGCCCGGGTCCGCATCGACGAATCCATGAAAGCGGTTGAGGAACTGAAGAACCATGCCGACGAGCAGCGCCGGAAGGTCGCGCTGATGGCCGTGAATCTCCAAGGCTACCGCGAGAAGAACAACATGGTTTCGCTGGATCAGCGCAAAGATATCGTCACCGAAAAACTCAAGGCACTTAACCTTTACGTCACGCAGACCTCGGCCCGCCTCAAGGAAGCGGAGATTCGTTGGAGCCAAGTCAAGGAGCACAAGATCAGCGGCGCTCCCCTCACGGAATTGCCGTTTGTTTCGAGCCAGTCCCTGATCGCGCAGCTCACGCAACAGCTCGCCGCCCAAAAAATCGTCTTCGCCCAGTTGCGTGACCGTTATCGTGACAAGCACCCCAAAATGATGGAAGCGATCAATTCGCTCGCCCAAGCGGAGCGGGAACTCACCAAGGCGATTGAATCCACCTGTTCCCAAGTTGAATCCGAATATTTAAACAATCAGCGCAGCGATAAAGAGGCCCGCGGCGCCCTCGCGAAGCAAGAGATCGAGTCGCTGGATTTGGACCGTGCCGCCGTTGAATACTCCAATCAAGAGCGGGATTTCAAAATCAACGATCAGATCTTGCAGAACATTATAACCCGGTCGCGCGAGACCACCATGACCAGCACGATCGAGACTCAAAATGCTCGCATCGTTGACCGGGCGGCACCCAGCCCGGCCAGCAGGCCGATCTCACCGAATGTAGCGCTGAATCTGGGGCTGGGCTTGGTCGGTGGCCTCGGTCTCGGTCTCGCTTTTGCCTTCTTCGTCGCATTCATCGATGATCGGGTCAAGAGTTCATTCGACATCGAATCTGTCGTCGGTTTGCCGCTGATCGGAATTATTCCGCAGATCAAACGCATGGAGCAGCCGGAAAAAGCCCAGATCGTTGTTAACAATGGTGACCGGCAGGTGGCCGAGGCGTTTCTAACGCTGCATTCCAGTCTGCGCCTAAAGGATGAAAGCAAGAATGCGAAGGCTATTCTCGTTACCAGCACGATTCCCGGTGAGGGTAAGTCTTTCATGACTACAAATCTCGCGCTCACGTTCGCCGCGCATGGCGAGCGTGTCGTGGTCGTGGATTGCGATCTCCGGAAACCTAATATCCACAAGTCATTCCGCGTCGAAAATCTGAAAGGCGTGATCGATATCTGCTCCGGTTCAGCGACGATCGATGATGTCGTTATAAGGGGTATCCAACCGAACCTCGATGTGATCGCCGCCGGCGGGCGGGCGAAGAATCCAACGCACATTCTCAATAGCAAGAATTTTGAGCAGATGATTTCGGATCTGAAGAAGCGTTATGACCGCGTGTTCGTTGATACCCCGCCCCTCGCGGCGGTGAGCGATGCGCTCATCATTCTGCCACTGATGGATGGCTCGATCTTCACGATTTTATTCAATCGGGTTCGCCGTAAGTCGGCTCAATTCAGTGCCAAGAAGTTACTCGACGCCAACGTGCCGAACTTCGGGGCCGTGCTGAACGGTCTGAACCTCGCCGTCTCGGGCTATTACTATACCCAGTATTACGATAAGTCCTACAAAGACTACTACGTCGTGACGGCGAAGGAAGAGGGCGAGAAGTAAGCGTTTCGTAATTCCTGCCAAGTCCGGTCCGATTGGTGTCAGGCGACGCTACTGTGCACCTATCCTGAGCCAGCGTTAGCGTGCGGCGGCGCGACGAAGTCGGTCGTTGATCGCGTCAGCCGGGCCTTCGCCCGATGCCTGTTCAACGTGAATGCGGAGATAGCCGGCGCCGTCGAGGGTGCGTAGCTGGGCAAAGAGCCGATGGGCGGCGCCGCGAAGATCGCCGCGCGGATCCAACCAAAACATGTTTTTCCGAACGCGCCCCGCCGGGCGCGCGATGAACAGCCAGGCCTCGTCGGGCGCGCTACGTTGGACTTGGGCGACGGTGAGCCGTTTGTGCAGCACCAGTGGGGTGCGTGGACTATAGTGACGCAGTAGTAGGCCCGGAGCGAGTTGCGCCCCCGCCGACGGGCTTGAACGGCGACCGCGCCAGGCAATGGCCTGACCCAACACGCGGGTGAGGTTTTTGCGTGAGATGGATCCGGGCCGTAGTAGCCGGGGACGTGCGGGATTTCTTAGGTCGAGAATCGTTGATTCAAGTCCGATATCGGCGGCCCCTCCTTCGAGGATATAACCAATTTTACGGCCGAGACCGTCGCGCACGTGCTCGGCCGTGGTAGGGCTGATATAGCCGAAGAGGTTCGCACTTGGCGCTGCCAGAGGACGCCCCGTCAGTTTTAGGAGGCGACGAAAAAGCGGATGTGCTGGCATGCGCACGGCGACGCTGGGCAGGCCAGCGGAAACGACGGCGGGCACGGCGCGGGTTTTGGGCAGGACCAAGGTGAGTGGGCCGGGCCAGAATTTTTTCGCGAGCTTGAGCGCGAGGGGATTTGCTACCGCGATCTGCGCCAGTTCGCTTAGAGAATGAATATGGACGATCAGTGGATCGGTGGGCGGTCGACCCTTGGCGACAAAAATTTCCCGGCAGGCGCGGGCGTTAAGCGCATCGGCCGCCAAGCCGTAAACCGTCTCAGTGGGAACGCCAACTAACTCGCCTTCGCGTAGGCGTTTTGCGAGAAACGCCAGATTCCGAGGGGTGCCGCGGAAGATACGGGCGATGGACTTTTGAGGCGCGGACATGAAAAAGGCCGGAGCGATGAACTCCGGCCGAAAGGAAGCTCTAGCGGTCGTCTTATTTGGCGAGCAGCATGTTGCGCGAGTGCTTCAACGTGCGCGTAATGGCGCGCTGATGCTTCGCGGAAAGATGGGTGTATTTGCGAGGCAGGATCTTGCCGGTGTCGGTCACGAAATGGCGCATGACTTCCGGCGTAGTGAACGGGATCTCGGCCGGGGTGAGGGTTTGCGTGGTGGTTTCGGTGGTGCTCATGGCTTTAAATGGAAGGGAGAGGGTCGTCGCGAGGAGGAGGTTGTCAACGGCGCATTTTTAGATGGAAACAAGACGGTTTTGGGCGGAATTTCGCCGCGACAGACGTCCCCGTAGCTCAAATGGATAGAGCAAGCGTTTCCTAAACGCTGGATTCCGGTTCAATTCCGGACGGGGGCACCAACTTGGTGGATATCGTGCTGCGGTATCAGTCTTCGGTGCAGTGAAACGCGATAGGGGTGTCGTGTGTGGCAGGCCTACTCGTCCGTTGACTGGGGAGCGGTCGGTGCGTCTGGTTCAACTCGTCGTGATTGCCGTGGCAAATTCGCACCCGTCCCCTTCCCCGGTTTGCCGCAGCGAGCCCGGGTAATGAATTCACGTCGCCTGATAAGTGCGTTGTTGATTGCGGCCCTGATTTACGGGGTGAGTTTTTACTTGCTGCACGGGACGGCCGAAGCCCCGATTTTTCCGGTTTCGACCCAAGGCCACTTGGTCCAAGAAGGATATTACCCCGACGAACGTCGGGCCCTTGCGCAGACACCACGGACCTGGGGCTCACGGTCTGGGGACGATGCCAATGAAGGGACCCTGCGAATTGGTCCGTTCCCGGCGCCGGCGCGGCTGCGCCTGGCCGTGAGCGGTTATCCGCATAGTCGGGGTAACGATCTCTACCTCGAAATGGCCGACCTGAATCTGCGTTTACCACTGCCCGTCGGCGAAATCGGAGAGCGCTGGCAAGTGGAGGAGTATGAGATCCCGTTTGGTTGGCGTGGGCGTCGTGTCACGGTAGTGGCGGTTGATGCCGGGCGCGGCGAAGGTGGTTGGCTTGCGGTTTCGGAACCGCTTCCGCTCGCGAGCGGTCGGGTGTTTGAGTTCACGTTTCTTGCGATGTTGGGAGCGTGGATCTGCAACGGTTTGTTTTTAGGTCTCTGTTTTCTGGGCGCGGCCCGTTGGATCAACGGTAAGGCATGGGTCGCCGCGCATTGGGTTCCGCTGGTCGCAGGTGCGGCGGTGGCGCTGTTGGGCTACGCGGCCTTTTGGATCTACTTTGCGCAGCCGCTCGCGGGTCGTTGGTTTTCTCTGTCTTGTGTTGGGAGCTGCGTTGCTCGCTTTGGTGTGGAGGCCGGGTCGAGTAACGAGCCACGCGCATGAATGGTCCGCGGTGATCAAGCTGACGGTTTGTGTGGGTTTGTTTCACTTGGCGCTCCTCTACCTTTTTCCAGGGCCGAGAGATTTTTATGATTTGGCGGAGAATCGTTTCGTCGAAGCACTGCCCGGCGACAATCGGATACCCCATGATCTGGCGATGCGGCTTTATCACGACAGAGCCCGAAGAAATTGGGCGGAGACTGGCTCTCCAGTGACCGGCCACCGCTGGAAACGGGTTGGCAGCTGCTCACGTGGCCGGTGACTGCGGCGCTGGGTTTCGGGGAGACCACGGCCAGCGGGGCCGCGGCGGTGTGGTTCCAGTTGCTGTGGGTATCTGCAGCCTACGGTCTACTGCGCGCCCTGGGGCTCAGGCCGGCACGCGCGCTTGCTTGGATCGCGGTGCTTTCGCTCAGCGGTTTTTTCGTGCAGAACACCGTTTCACGTGGCCCAAGTTGGCGGCGGCCTCGCTGGCCTGCGGAGCCTTCGGGTTGTGGGTCGGGCAATATGATGTTGTCCTTCGCCCACGCATGCGGCCTCGCTGGCCTGCGGAGCCTTCGGGTTGTGGGTGTAGCCTTCGGTTTCGCCCACGCGGGAGCATCGATTTGCCGGTATTTTGATCGGCGCCCTGCTCGCGGCATTGGCGTGGCTATCGCACGGTGGGATCGCTTTTTCCTTCATCGTGCTCGGACCTTGGTTGATTTGGCGCGCCGTGCGGGGCGAATGGTCCGGCTGGTTGAGGGCCGGCGTCGTTTTCCTGCTGATCGTCGCGCCGTGGACTTGTTATCAGCAACTCTATGAACCGCCGGCCAACCGGTTGCTCAAATGGCACCTCGGGGGACAGATTGCGCCGGATGCGCGCGGCACGTGGGAGACGATTCGTGACGGCTATCAAGCGTTAGGTTGGCGAGAAATTATTCGGCGGAAAACGGCCGATTTTAAAACTCAAATTGACGGGGATTGGCGGTCGTTGACGGATTTTTCCAGCGTCACTGCGCCGGCGCGGCGGCAAGACGAGTTTTTCCACGCGGGGCGTGCGCTGACGTGGTGGCTCGCCGCAGTCCCCGTGCTCGGGAGGATACTTTTCTTCAAGCGATGGCGGACACGGCTCGCCGCGAGTGGCCGGGCGCAGGCTGCGTTGGCGGCGTGGATTGTGGCGACAGTAGTAACCTGGTGTCTGCTCATGTTCATCGGCGGGCAGGCGGTCATCCATCAGGGGTCCTATGCCGTGTTGCTCGCGGCGTTTGTAGTGCTCTCAAGCTGGCTGGAAACAGCCGGCCGTGGGTGGATCATCGTGATCGGCGGCCTGCAGGCTGCGACGCTGGTGAGCACTTACGCCGTATCGAACACGGTGATTCGCGGGCCGGCTTCGGGCTGGATCTGGGTCGCCGCGACCGCCGTTGCGTTGCTGGCATTTGTCGTGATCGGCATGGGTAGCCCGGGTCGTAAAAAGTCGGCCCGGGATACGATCTGAGCGACCTGTTGCTTACGGCGTGTAAGCGTCGCGGAGGATCTGGAACGTGTGGCGGACTTTGATGGGAGACCCTAGGCGGGCGAGGTGGGCGGAGAGTTGGGTGAGGCAACCGATGTTGCCGCTGGCGACGACTTCGGCGCCGCTGGCGATGACGGCGCGGGCTTTCTTCTCGCCGAGAGATGCGGCGATTTCGGGTTGGTCGAGGTTGTAGGTGCCGGCGCTGCCGCAGCAGAGGTGGGCGTCGGCGAGCTCGATGACTTCGACGCCGGGGATGGCGCGGAGGAGAGCACGGGGCTCGGCGCGCACGCCCTGCGCGTTGGCGAGGTGGCAGGCATCGTGGTAGGCGATACGGCGGGGAACTTGGGCGGTGGGCGGTGGCGTGCGCAGGCCGAGGCGTTGAAGGAAAAGACTGACGTCCATCACGCGGTGGCGGAAGGCTTCGGCCCGGGCTTCGTCGGGTGTGCCACGGAGGACAAGGTGATACTCGTGCATCGCGGAGCCGCAGCCGGCGGCGTTGGTAAGGATCGCGTCCACCTCGGCGGGGAAGGCGTCGAGATTTTTGCGGGCGAAGGCTTGGGCGGCGGCGAGATCGCCGGTATGCCAGGCGAGGCCGCCGCAGCAGCCCTGAGTGGCGGGGATGATGACTTCGACGCCTTGCTGGGCGAGGACGGCCAGGGTGGCGGTGTTGATGTCGGGCGAGAGGACTTGTTGCGCGCAGCCGGTGAGGAGAGCGACCCGAGCGCGGCGTGCGCCGATGGCGGGGGTGACGCGCGGCCAGGATTCGGCGGGGGGGATCGACGCGGGCACGAGGTCGATCATCGGGCGCAGCGCGGAGGGGACGAGCGGGCGGGCAAGTTTACCGAGGCGACCGGCGGCGGCGGCGAGGCGGAAGCGGCGGGGAAACGGGATGGTTTGACCCGCGAGAAAGCGGCGGAGTTTTTCGGCGAAGGTGCGCTTGAATTTCGGCTGGGCGACGGCGCGGAAGGGGCTGATGAGATCACGGTAAGGCACGCCGCTGGGGCAGGCGGGTTCGCAGGCGAGACAGCCGAGGCAGCGGTCCACGTGCGGCTGGGCGGCGGCCCACGGGAGTTTTTCCTCGAGGACCTGTTTCATGAGGACGATGCGGCCGCGCGGGCTGTCCATTTCCTGGCCGAGTTCGGAGTAGGTGGGGCAGGCAGCGAGGCAGAAGCCGCAATGGACGCAGGTCTCGACGGCGTGGGCCATCGAGGCGGTGAGGGGGCCGTGCTTATCTTTGACGATGGTGTGGAGCATCAGGCGGCGAGGGAGGGGAAGCGGTTTTGCGGGTCGAGGGCGGTTTTAACCGCGGCGACGACGGCGGGCGCGGCGGGGGCGTCGAGCCAGAGGGGACCGGGGCCGCGAAGCATGAGCGCAGGGAGGCCGAGCGAGGCGGTGGGAGCGGGGAGGGAGACGAGGGCGGCGTTGCCGGCGGCGGAAACGTGGAGGCGGCCGGAGAGCGCGTGCACGCGGGCGGCGAGCGAGGGAAGTTGCGAGGGGGTGATCGCGATTTTTAGGAGCGGGCCGTCGGGGTGGGTCCAGCGGAGTTCGCGGAGATCGGACCAGAGAGCGTCGGCGGCGGGGGCGGAAAGAACTTCTCCGGGGAAGCGCGCGAGGATCTCGGCGGCGAGGATCTGGAGCGCACTCGCCGGACCGGCGAGGCGGAGGGCAACGGCATCGGCGGATGGGAGGAGGTCGAGGGCGTCGATCTCCCACCGAGCGCTGGCGGCGGTGGTAAGAAGCGCGGTCGCGGCGGTGGCGTCGGCGACGGGGAGGCGGAGGGTCAGAGTCGCAGCGGGGCGCGGGAAAACTTTAAACGTGAGTTCGCCGAATACGCCGAAGCGGCCGAGGCTGCCGACGAAGAATTTCGGGATGTCGAAACCGGCGGCGTTTTTGACGACCTTGCCACCGAGGCGGAGGAGGCGGCCGGTGCCATCGACAAAGCGGACGCCGAGGATGAAATCACGGAGGCCGCCGAAACGGAAACGGCCGGGGCCGCTGAGGCCGGCGGCGAGGGTGCCGCCGAGGGTGGCACCGACTGCGACGAGGAAAGGGTCGAAGGGAAGATATTGGCCGCGGGCGGCGAGAGTGACGGCGATCTCGCGGAGTGGAGTGCCGGCGAGGGCGGTGAAGGTGAATTCGTCGGGTTGGTATTCGGTGATGCCGCTGAGGCCGAGGGTGGAGATCAGCGTGACGTCGGACGCGACGGCGGAGAGGCGCGGTTTGGTGCGAGCGCCGATAGCGAGGACGCGGGGCGCGGAGCGGACGGCGTCGGCGAGTTCGGCGAGAGTGGTGGGCTGGAGCGGGGCGTTCATTCGCGCGAGATGAGGCCGGCTTTTTCGAGCGGGTGGAGACCGTGTTGCGCGAGCGCGGGGGCGGTGCCGTCGGGGAACATCTTTCCAGGATTCGCGATGCCGAGCGGATCGAAAGCGGCGCGGAGGCGGTGGAGGCAATCGAGTTCGTCGGCGTTGAACATCGTGGCGAGGTAGTCGCGTTTCTCAAGGCCGACGCCGTGTTCGCCGGTGATGGAGCCGCCCATCTCGACGCACATGTGGAGGATTTTTCCGGCGAGGATTTCGGCGCGTTCGAGGGCGCCGGGTTCGGTGCCGTTGTAGAGGATGAGCGGGTGGAGATTGCCGTCACCGGCGTGGAAAACATTCGCGCAACGGATACCGGCGGCGCGGGACATCTCGGCGATACGACGGAGGGCTTCGCCGAGGCGGCGGCGGGGGACGACGCCGTCTTGCACGATGAAATCGGGCGAGAGACGGCCGACGGCGCTGAAGGCGCTTTTGCGGCCTTTCCAAATCGCGGCGCGCTCGGCGGCATCGCGGGCGGGACGGGCTTCGACGGGGCCGCTGGCGGCGATGAGCGCGTCGAGTTGCGGACGTTGGGCGGCGACGACTTCGCGGGGGCCCTCGAGTTCGACGATGAGGACGGCTTCGCAGTCGGGCGGATATTCGGCGTGGACGGCGGCGCTGGCGGCTTCGAGGGCGAGGGCGTCCATGATCTCGATGGCGCCGGGCAGGAGGCCGCTGGCGATGATGGCGGAGACGGCGTCGCCGGCCTGCTCAAGCGTGCGGTAACCGGCGAGGACGGTATGGAAAACCTCGGCGCGTGGGAGAAGTTGGAGCGTGATTTCGAGGGCGATGCCGAAAAGACCCTCGTTGCCGACGAAGAGGCCGCACCAGTCGGGGCCGAGTTGTTCGCGGGAGGCGCCGCCAAATTCCACGATCTCGCCGGTGGCGAGCACGGCTTTTAGGCCGAGGACGTGGTTGGAGGTCATGCCGTATTTCAGGCAGTGGGCGCCGCCGGAATTAAAGGCGACGTTGCCGCCGATGGTGCAGATGGACTGGCTCGAAGGATCGGGCGCGTAGTGGAGACCGTAGGACGCGACGGCGAGAGTGACGGCGGTGTTGATGACGCCGGGCTCGACGACGGCGAGACGTTGGGCGGGATTGACGCGGAGGATGCGGTTGAGGCGATTGAGCGCGATGACGAGTCCGCCGGCGACGGGCGTCGATCCGCCAGAGAGGCTGGTGCCGCTGCCGCGGGCGACGAAGGGGATTTTTTCTTCGGCGCAGAGACGGACGAGGGCGATCACCTCGGCTTGGGTTTCGGGGACGACGACGGCGAGCGGGACGGTGCGGAAGGCGGTGAGGCCGTCGCTTTCATAGGCGGCGAGTTGGGCGGGGCCGGCGAGGAGCCGGTCGGGTGGCAGGAGCGCGGCGAGACGACGCAGCACTCGCGCAAAATCCGGGACATGGGGCGGAGCGGCGAGTAAACTCACGGGAAGCGTGGCTAATGAATGAGCGCGGCGGCGCGGGCGGGTTTAGCGGCGGGCGGGGCCGGTGGAGCCGCGCACGATGAGCTGTGGACTGATCGTGCGCAGCAGCGGTTTGCGGCGGACGGGCTGGTTGAACTGCGCGAGGAGGAGTTCGGCGGCGGCGGCGGCGGTGGGGGAGATTTGTTGGTCCACGCTCGTGAGGCCGGGTGTCGCCATGGCGCAGATGTCCTGGTTGTTGAAGCCGGTGACGGACACATCCTGCGGCACGCGGAGGCCCGCGGCTTGAAACCCGTGGATGGCGCCGACGGCGATTTCGTCGTTGAGCGCGAGGAAAGCGGTGGGGCGTTTTTTTTCAGCGGCGAAGGTCGCGGCGAGGGCCCGGCCATAGTCAAAATCACCGGAGCGCACGTGGAGGTGATCGCGGGTCTGCGTGCAGGCCTCGAAGTCGACGCCATGGGCGCTGAGCGCGGCGCGCACCCCGACCATGCGTTCCTGCGCGGTGCGGGCGAGGCTGGTGAGAGCGAGCAAACCAAACGTCGAATGGCCGAGGGCGAGCAGGTGTTCGACGACGGCCACCATGCCGCGCGCACGGTCGAGGGAAACGGTGTTGGCCCCGGTGATGCCGGCGTGGTCGATCACGAGATGAGGGGTGCCGTGGGCGCTGAGCTCGGCGATCCGCTGGGCGATTTCCTCCTCGATGAAGTGGCCGATGAAGACGACCGCATCGACGCGCATGGATAGAAAATGGCGGACAACGCGCCGGCTGTGTCCGGGGTCGAGGACTTCGATGAGCGAAGCGAAGTTGCGCTCGCGGAGGAGGCGCTGGAGCGCGGCGAGTTTGCGCACGGCGGGTGGCGTGAGCAGGTCCTCCATGCAGATACCGACGGTGGCCGTGCGCTTGCCTTTGAGATGGAGGGCGTAGGCGTTGGGCGTGAAGCCGGTGGCCTCCATCGCGGCCTGGACGCGCTCGATAGTCTTGGGTTTGAGGCCGGGCTGGCCGTTGAGGACGCGCGAGACGGTGGTGCGCGCGAGGCCGACGTGGCGGGCGAAATCGGCCGTCGAGCGGATTTGCGGGAGCGGCTTGGGGGAGGGGGCTTTGCTCACGGGAGGGGTGCGGGAGCAAGATGCCGCGCGGCGCGAAGCGGTGTCAAACCCGCCGCTCCGGCCGAAGGATTAACTCAAAGCGGTCGTTGTTTAAGACGACGGCAGCTCTTTGAGCCGCACCATCTCAAACTTGGGCGCGAGGAGATGCTGGATGATGAACGCCACGATATACGCACCGGCACAGATCGAGAAGAGGATGGCGTAGCCACCGCTGATGTTGTCCTGAGCTTTGAACGTATCGAGCAGGCGGCCCGCAAAAATCGGGAAGCCGATATTCATCGCCGCGCCGACCATGCCGCCGATGCCGACGACAGACGCGACCGCGCGCTTGGGAAACATGTCGGAGGCGGTGGTATAGAGATTGGCCGACCAGGCTTGGTGGGCCGCGCAGGCGAGACCGATGATCAGCACGGCCGTCCAGTCGCCGACGCCTTGGACGGCAAGGATCGGCAACACGCAGAGGGCGAAACAGAACATCACGCTCTTGCGCGCCTTGGTGACCGACCAGCCGCTTTGGTTCAGCCGACCGACGATCCAACCGCTGAAAATACTGAGCAGCGTCGCGAGACCGTAGATCGTCGCGAGCATCAGTTTGCTGTCCTTGATGTCGAGATGACGCGTCTGTTTGAAGAAGTCGGGCAGCCAGATCAGGAAAAACCACCACACCGGGTCCGTCAGACCCTTCGCGACGACGAACGACCACGTCTGGCGGTGGCGGAGCAGGCCGAGCCAGGAGACTTTCTCGCCGTCGCGGCTGGTGTCGTCACGGTCGCTGCGGATGTGCGCGAGTTCGGCGGCGTTGGCCGCATTGATTTTCTCGGGGACGTTGTAGAACGGGAACCAGAAAAACAACCAGACGAAGCCCGCGAGACCGGCCAAAATAAAGGTCCAGTGCCAGCCCAAGTTGACCGCGATCGGGACCACCATCAGCGGGGCCGCCATCGCGCCGACATTGGTGCCGGAGTTGAAGATCGCGGTAGCGGTGGCGCGTTCGCGTTTAGGAAACCACAGGGCGACGGCTTTGATCGCCGAGGGGAAATTTCCGCCCTCGCCCAGCCCGAGCGCGACGCGAGCGATGTAGAAGCCGGTGACGCTGCCGACCACCGCATGACCGAGGGCCGCGATGCTCCATGCGGCGATGGAAACCGCATAGCCGATTTTTGTGCCGAAGCGGTCCACGAACCATCCGAAGAACAGCAGGCTGCCCGCGTAGGCCGCCGAGAAAAACGCCTGGGTGTTGCCGTATTGTTCGTTGGTCCAGTGCAGTTGATCGTCGAGGATGGGTTTGATCAAACCGAGGATCTGCCGGTCGATATAGTTGATCGTCGTGGCGAAAAACAGGAGCGCGCAGACGATCCAGCGGTAGTTCGTCATCGCCGGGGTAGGGGAAGAGGAGGGTTCCATGCAAGGCCGGGTGTGAACACTCGCACGGGCAAAGTCATGCTGAAAACACGGACACGTGTCCCTTCTCGCTTGACACAGCCGATGCACGTTTGAGCCTTGGCATCATTCACCCACCAGACCGCATCACGCCTTCGTGACCGTCAGGCCATCCCGGACCCATCGACCCGGGCTTTCTAAAGTGGTCTGCCAGTTATTTCAGGTGAGATTTATCCCTTTCTGCCGAGACTGACTACACCCGACCCTGATCTCACCGCTCCACAAAAGCGCTGTGATTTTTAACCCTGTTAGAGCTGTTAGAAACCATGAACCCCATCACCTCCTCCAGTAATTTCCTTCGCCTGACCACTTTGATGGTCGGCGTTCTGCTCTGTGCCGGCCAAGCGGCCGCGCAGACAACCGGCACCGTCGAAGGTCGCGTGCTCAACGCCGATAACGGCAAATACCTCAACAACGCCCGGGTGACCGTCGATGGCACCACGCTCGAGGCATTCACAGATTCTGCCGGTCTCTATCGCCTCACGAATGTCCTCGCCGGCGAAGCCAAGGTTAAGACCTTCTACACCGGCTTGATCGCGCAGGACACCGTCGTCGCGGTCACCGCCGGCGGTTTGACCACGCTCGATGTCAATCTCTCGACCACCGCCACGGTGACCAAGAAGGATGAGGTGCTCCGACTGGATGTCTTCAAAGTCGCCGCCGCCGTCGAAATGGACGCCGCCTCTATCGCCATCAACGAGCAGCGTTTCTCCCCCACCATCAAAAACGTCGTCTCGACCGACGCGTTCGGCGACATCACCGAGGGCAATCTCGGTGACTTCGTGAAGTTTCTTCCGGGCGTGACCATCGACTACGTTTCGCCCGATGCCCGCACGATCTCCGTGCGCGGCGTGCCCGCCAATTACACCCCGGTCACCCTTAACGGCAACCGCATCGCCAGCGCCAACTCCTCGTCCGCCGGCCGCACCTTCGAGCTGGAGCAGATCTCGATCAACAACGCGGGCCGCATCGAAGTCCTCAAGTCCCGCTCGCCCGAGACCGCGGCCGACGCCCTCGGCGGCGCCATCAATCTCGTGCCCCGCAGATCGTTTGACCAAGCCAACCCTTCATTCACCTACAAGGCCTTTGTGAGCGCCAACGGCGACGAGAAGGAATTTAACAAGACCCGCGGCCCCACGAACGAAGCTTCCCGCAAGATCAAACCCGGCTTCGACTTCGTTTACGTCAACCCGGTTTCGAAGACCTTCGGCTACATTCTAGCCGTCCTCGAATCCAACATCTACTACCCGCAGCACCGCACCCAGCCGAACTGGGCGCCAAATGCCACCGCCGCGATCGGCCCCGAAGCCAGCCCTACGAATCCCTACCTCCGTAGCTATCAAGTGCAGGACGGTCCGAAAAACAACGCCCGCAAATCCATCAGCGGCACCGTCGACCTTCGTCTTAATAAAAACGACACCCTCAGCGTCGGCGCCCAGTGGAACTTCTACAACGCCTCCTTCAGCAATCGCCCCGTCACCTACGACGTGGGCTCCGCCGCTACCGCTGCGCCCGCGAGTTTCACTCAGGATTACACGAATGGCGCGGCCGGCCGCGGCTCCGTCAATCTCGGAGGCACCTCCTTCCGCCACAAATACGGCTACACCTACGCCACCGACACGACCTACGTCCACAACGGCCCAATCTGGAAAATCGACGGCGGCCTCGCGTTTTCCCACGCGAGCAATCACTACCACGACGAGCAGGACGCGCACTTCAATGGCGCCACACTCACCCTCCGCGGCACCCCCTCGCTCCCCGCCGCCTCCAGCCCCACCGTCAACTTCGCCGGCATCGCCAACGGCAGCTACCTTCAGCCCACCACCATCACGGTGCTCGATACCGCGGGCGTGGACAAAATCGACCTCTCCAACCCGGCGAATTACAACATCAACAACGTCAATTTTAACCCCGCCGACTCGGCCGACGTTTTCAAGACCGCCCGCGTCAACGCCAAGCGCGACCTCGGATTCTCATTCCCGCTCAGCATCAAGGCCGGCCTGAACCTCCAGGAAGAAACCCGCGACATCCGCCTCGATAACCGCGGCAACTGGAACTTCGTCGGGCCCGACGGCGTCGCCAACACCGCCGACGACAACGCGTCGCTCTACACTATCACCGATCCGCAATACGCCTCCGGCCCCTTCCTCTTCGCCACGCCGCAGGTCCCATATCCCGATCCCTACAGCCTCTACTCTCTGTTCGTTAAAAATCCCTCGTATTTCGCCCTGGCCAGCGCCGCCAACCCCACGATCAACAGCGCGACCAACTCGAAATATTTCCGCGAGGTCATCAGCGCCGCGTATATCATGGCCGATGCCCGCATGTTCTCCAACCGCCTCCGCATGTCGGGCGGCGTCCGCTTCGAGCGCACGCAGGACAAAGGCTACGGGGTCCTCAACAACCCCCTCGCCGGCTACATCACCAACGCCTCCGGCCAGCCCGTGCTCAACCCCGACCTCGCCGCCCGCGCCAAGGCCCAGTATAAAGATCGCGGCGACATCCGCTCCAAGAGTTACGACGGGGCCTACCCGAGCTTCGATACCTCTTACAACGTCACGCACAACATCGTCGCGCGTGCCGCCTACGCCCGCTCCATCGGCCGGCCCGATCTCGGCAATATCATCCCGAGCACCACGCTCCCCGATACCAGCCTGATCTCAAACACCTACGCCATCACCACCGTCAACGCCGCGCTGAAACCCACCCAAACCAACGCCTTTGACGTGTCCCTCGAATACTACTTCGCGAAGACCGGCGTCTTCTCGGTCGGTGCCTTCCGCAAGGATTTCAGCGACTTCGTCGGCGGCAGCGTCCCCCAGGCCGCCACTCTCGCGCTGCTCCAGTCCCTCGGCATTCCCGACGCCGCCAATCTTCTCGCCTCCGCAGCGGCCACCAACCCCTCCGCCCTCGTGACGGTCGCCACGCGCTCGAACGTCGGCACCGCCCGTGTCACCGGTCTCGAGTTCAACTACTCGCAAGTCTTGGATGTCGATTTCCTCCCCTCGTGGACCAAGCAGTTCACCGTTTACGCCAACGGCCAGCAGATGCACCTCGAAGGTTCCACCCTCGCGGACTTCAGCAACTTCATCCCCGCCAGCGGCAGTTGGGGCGTGAAATACTCCAAGAACAAATTCAGCGCCCAAGTGAACTGGAACTACCGCGGTCGCCAGCGTCAGGCCCAGCAGAGCATCACCTACAACGGCCTCGCGCACACCGACAACGGCTTCTACCAATATTACAAGCCCCGCATCTACACCGACATCAACTTCAACTACCGTGTCTCGAACCTCATCGGGCTGTTCGTCAACGCGCGCAATCTTACCAATGTCGCCCAAGACCAGCAGCGCTACGGCCCGGGCTCGCCCAGCTGGAGCCGCACTTACCAGCGCGAAGAGTTCGGCGTGCAATACACCATCGGCGTGAAGGGCACGTTCTAAGCCCGGTCGCTCACCCCCGACCTCACCCTCAGCCGCGCGGAAATTCACCGCGCGGCTTTTCTTTGCCGCCCGCTGCCACTTCCCGCGCACTCCCGCTCCCGCCATGCACCGCCGCTTCTTCCCGATCATTCTGACTACGCTCCTCGCCGCGCCGCTCGGTCGGGCTGCCCTCCACGTCACCCGTTTTTTTCCCGCGTCCGGCGCCGATGCCGTGAGCCCTGATACACCGTTGCGCCTCAAGTTCTCCGCCGCACCCGCCTTCGGCGCCTCCGGCAAGATCCGCCTTCACGACGCCGTCACGCAATCCGTGATTGAAACCATCGACGTGCAGGCGCCCATCGGCTCCAAAACCATCGGCGGCCTCGATCACTACAATTATTACACCGTGCTCATCGTCGGCGACGAGGCCACGCTCGTCCCCAAGCCCGGCGCGCTCGCCTACGGCCGCGGCTATTACGTCACCGTGGACGCCGGCGCTTTCATCAGCGGCGCCGATGCCGTCGGCGGCCTCGATCAGCCGAACGCATGGCATTTCACCACCCGCCCCGGTCCGCCCGCCCCTGGAGCCCAGCGACTCACCGTCGCCGCCGATGGCACCGGCGATTTCTGCACCGTGCAGGGCGCGCTCGATTTTATCCCCGACGGCAACACCGCGCCCGTCAGGCTCTTCATCCGCAAAGGCACCTACCGCGAAATCGTTTTCTTCACCGACAAACACCATGTCACCATCCTCGGCGAAGACCGCCGCGAGACCGTCATCGCCTACGCCAACAACGCCAAATTCAACGTCTCCGGTGGCAATCCCTTCGCGGGCCGCGCACCTGATCCCAGCGCCGAAAATCCGCGCGCGAGCGGCAATATCTATCGGCGCGGGATGTTCCTCGCGCACCGCGTGAACGACTTCACCCTCGCCAATCTCACGCTACGCAACCTCACGCCCTCCGGCGGGTCGCAGGCCGAGGCCCTCATCGTCAACGGCACCACGACCGGGCGCACGATCATCAAGGACGTGGATTTCTATAGCTTCCAGGACACGATCCAGATCAACGGCCAGGCCTACCTCGATCACTGTTTCGTCGAGGGCGATGTCGATTTTATGTGGGGCACCGGCCCTGCTTTTTTTGAAAATTGCACCGCGCGAACGCTTCGTAGCGGCGCCTACTACACGCAGGTCCGCAATCCCGCGACCCACCACGGTTTCGTTTATCTGCATTGCACCTTCGGGGGCGCGCCGGGCATCGCCGATAATTTTCTCTCCCGCATCGAGCCCCACCGCTTCCCGCACAGCGAGGTCGTCTTCGTGGATTGCGTGCTGGGCCCCAGTGTCGGCGCCCTCGGCTGGCAACTCCAGGCTTCGTCCCCAAGCACCCCGCCCGCCGCCACCGACGATCTCAAGTTTTGGGAGTTCAACAGCCGCACGCCCGCCGGCGGGCCCATCGACGTCGCCCACCGTCTGCCGGCCTCGCGCCAGCTCCAGCTCCCCAGCGCCGCCGCGCTCCTCGCGGACTACCGCAACCCCGCCTTCGTGCTCGGCGGCAACTGGCAGCCGCGCCTCGCGCCTATTTTTAATCCTCCGCCGGCAGCCGCATCCACGCCACCTCGTTGAACTCAGAGTTGCGCTTCCGTTTCCGCTCTTACTTTGGTCTTTCGGTTCCCATGAAGATTCGCCCCGTCGCCCTCGCTTTCGTCGCCGCGCTGATCCTGCGCACGCTCACCGCCGCCGATCAGTTCACCATCACCGTCGCGCACGACCTCGCCATTGCCCGGCCATCCGAGACGGTCGTCGTGCCGTGGTCGCAGGTGAACGCCGCGCTCCCCGGCGCTTTGCTCCAGCGCATCGCCCTCAAGGACGCCGCCGGCCACATCCTCCCTTATCAAGTCACCAACGTCGCCCCGCAGGCCAAGGACCCCGACGGCGTCGGCATCGCCTACGGTGAATTGATTTTCCAACACGATTTCGCCGCCGGTGAAACATCTGCGGTCTTCACCGTCGGGCAGATCGACACCGTCGCCCCCGTGTTTCCCACCAAGACCTTCGGCCGCTACGTCCCCGAGCGTCTCGATGATTTTGGCTGGCAAA
>JACMRG010000287.1 GCA_014376585.1 Opitutaceae bacterium
GCGCGCGGTTACTCGCGGCCCTCGAAGCTCTGGTTTCGCAGGGAGCGTCGCTCCTCCGTGCCGCGGATTTCGCCGGCGTGCTCGCCACGCAGGAACGCGCCGCCCCGGTCGTCGAGCGGCTGGCCGCGTTGGCCCCCGCGGCCCACGTCGCTGTGCGTATGCGGGTGGAGACCGTTATCGCCCTGCGCTCGCGCAGCCTCGAATGGCTCGCCGGGGAAATGGATCGCGTGCGCGCCGAACTCTCCGCGATGGAGACCAGCGAACGCCAAGTCGCGCGGGTGGCCCCCGCCTATATGAGCAGCCCGAGTCCGCTTCAACGGCTCAGCGTCGGGATCGCGTAGCGGGCGAGGGCGCCGCGACGATGGGTCGGCCCGATTTTGCGTTCCGATCGCAGTTCAAGCGCTTTAGAAGGCATCTAAAAGCATCAGAAAGGTGGGGCGGGACCGCTGGGCGCGACGGGTTTTTCGGAGAGAGCGGAAACTTTACTGAAGCGCGCCCAGCGGTCGCGCCCTACCTTTTTAGACACCCTTTTGGAGGGCGCGGTCGCAAATAAGTTTGTTACTACAGCGGGCGCAAAAAAACCGCCGCGTTTGCGACGGTGCTCGGCTGATCGGAATTCTGCCGTCTCACCCCGCCATCGACACGAGGCTTTCCTCCGCGGCGGGGGCCATCGTAATCGTGGCGGCCGGTGGACCGGCCAGCCAAGCGTAGGCGATCCGGCCGGCCTCGGCCTGCCAATCAACGCTTGGTTTCGCATAAACGGCGATCACCGGGAACGACTCGCAGCCGTGCCAGTTGAGGCTCGCCTTAAAGGAGAGGGCACCGTCGGCGAGCACGTAGCTTTGGAGGAAAATCACCCCGCGCAGCTGGTCGGGCTCGGCATCCGCGGGGGGGGTGAGCGTCATGCGCGCGAGACCGTGGTGGTAATTGACCATCCGGCTCACATTCCACGTCGGCCCCATGTCGGCGGCCGATCGTTTGCGCAGAGCTTGCTCGATGTCGTTCAGGGAGGAGAGCAGTCTGTAGGCCACGGTGGTAATATGATTGAGGCGGGGTGCGACAACTTGGAGTTCCTCTGGTATCGGCACGGGCGGCGAAACTCTGAATAAATTTCTCAAGAAAAATAACAATCGACCGATGGAGACTCCCAAACCCATGCCCGCCTTGCCGCCTATCGCCGCAGAGTCTTCCCCGCCGCCCGGTGCGCGAGCGACAGTTTTTGGCCTGGGCCAGGGGACGTTGCTCCTCGTCGAGGACCAGGATTTCATCGCGGGTTATCTGGCCGAAATTTTCACCCGGGCCGGGCTCGCGGTGGTGCGCACGAGTGACGGCGCCGGTGCTCTCCGGGTGTTGGCGGAACAGGGTGCGGAAGTGCGTCTGGCGATGATCGACCATGGTCTGCCCGATATGCAGGGCGACGAACTGTGTGTGCGGCTGCGCGGACTCGTTCCAGGCCTGCCGGTGATGCTTACCAGTGGGCGCGAGCTTGAAGGCTGCCGGGAAAAACTGGCCCTAAGCGGTCCCACTTGGTTCGCCGCCAAACCCTACCGGACCGCCCAGTTGGTCGATCAGGTGCGGGCGTTGATGATGACGGCCGCTTAAGCGGAGCAGGGCGAAACAACATTTGTTTGTGTCGCCCGGGTTGGGTGCTTTAGTCGGCGATCCACTGCGCATGATCCCGTCTCGCTCCCTGCAACATGTCGCTTGAGAAAATCCTCATAGTTGAGGACGAGCCAGTTGTCCGCAATCTGCTCCAAAGCATCTTTGCGCGCCACAAGTGTGTCGTGACGTGCGCCAGCACCCTCGCCGAGGCGACCGTCTGTGTGGGCCGCGAGTCTTACGATCTGATGATGCTCGATATCCGTCTACCCGACGGCGACGGACAGAAGTTTCTCGAACAAGTCACCACGCTGCCTGAGCGCCCGCTGGTGGTCATGGTCACCGGTTACGGCACCATTGAGTCGGCGGTGGCGTGCATGCGTGCCGGGGCTTTTGACTACGCGCTGAAACCGTTTTCCCCCAGCCAGATCGACGTTATCCTGAAAAAAGCGCAGTCTTACCGCCAGTTGCTCAGCATCAATAAGCTGCTCACCGACGACCCCGAAGACGACGACAGTGTGCTCGTGGGCCGCGCCCCGGCGATGTCGCGCCTGCGCCAGCTCATCGACCGGGTGGCGCCCACGGATGCGACGGTGCTCGTCACCGGCGAGAGCGGCACGGGCAAGGAGATGATCGCGCGCGAGTTCTACCGCCGCAGCCCGCGCCGTAGCCAGCCGTTCATTAAAGTGAACTGCGCCGCGATTTCGGAAACGCTGATCGAGAGTGAATTTTTCGGTCACGAGCGCGGTGCCTTCACGGGCGCGACCGAGCGCCGCGAGGGTCGTTTCGAGCTGGCGAATCAGGGCACGCTCCTGCTCGACGAGGTGAGCGAGATCCCGCTCGCGCTCCAAGCCAAACTGCTCCGCGTGTTGCAGGAGCGCGAGTTCGAGCGGGTGGGCGGCAACCGCACCATCAAGGTCAACGTCCGCATCGTCGCCACGTCCAATCGCGATCTGTTGAGCTACGTGGAGAAGGGCGATTTCCGGCAGGATCTCTATTACCGGCTCAACGTTTTTCCGGTGCATGTGCCCGCGCTGCGCGAACGGGTGGAAGATATTCCCGTGCTGGCCGAGCATTTCCTGCGACGTTTCTCGCGCAAGCACGGCGTGAAAGTCACTGGGTTTTCCGATTCTGCCCGGTCTGCGATGCACGCCTACCGCTGGCCCGGCAATGTGCGCGAATTGCAAAATACGATCGAGCGCGCGGTCATTCTCTCCGAATCCGGCCGGCCCGTGTCGGCGGCGGCCTTGGGCTTGCAGGGTGATCTGGTGCGTTTTGACACGCCGGCGGCGCTCCTCGCCGAGGCCGCGGCGGAAGCGGCGGCGGCGGCCCCGGTCGATGACGGGACCGAGTCGGCCAGCCCGTCGGTCATCGATGGCACGGGCACCGTGCTGCGCCTCGATGAACTGGAGAAGCAGGCGATTCGCGCGGCGTTGCGCCAAACCGGGGGCAACCGCACCCAAGCCGCGGCCGCTCTGGGGATCAGCGTTCGCACCCTCCGTAACAAATTGCAGGAATACCGTGATGCGGGCGATCCCGCGGATGCGGGGCTCGACGTCGTCGACGCCTGAATGGGGGTGGGGCGGGGTGATCGTTAAGGCCGGTGACGGCGGCCAACATAAATGAGGAAGATCGCATCTTGCGGTTAAACCTCGGGGCAAACGCGACGATACAAAGACAGCCGTCAATCTGTCCGCCCTTAAAAAATTATGCCTGCCACCGAGGAAATTACCGAGACCCTGATCCGCGATAATATCACCCGCGCCGTCAGCGACGTGTTCAAGACGATGCTCGGTCGCGAGGTCAGTCTCACGTCGGCTGGGGAAGTTGCCGATGACCATACTTGGCCGCCACTTGGCAACCCGGCCGAAGCCGCCAAGCCGCATGTCGTCGGCACGGTCGGTTTCCTCGGTGATGCCAACGGCCTCGTCTATCTTTACCTCGACTTGGATTTCGCCCGCATGGCGACCTGCCATCTGCTCGGTATGAACGAAGCCGAACTCGAAGAAACTGGCGACGAAGTCATCAACGACGCGATCGGCGAGATCACCAACATGACCGTGGGCAGTTTTAAGAACGGTCTCTGTGACGCGGGTTATCCCTGCAAACTCACGATCCCTTCGATCCTGCGGGGCAGTAATTTTTGCATCGAGCCCATCAGCTCGGCGACGCGGCAAATCTATCATTTTAACTGTGCCGGTCACCGCGTCGTGGCCGACATCCTCATGAAGGTGGGCGAATAAGCTCCGTCGAAAATTTTTCCAACCATGCGCTACAAGATTCTCACCGTCGATGATTCGAAAACCGTCCGCATCATCGTCCGCAAGGCGTTCAAGGCCTTTGACTGTGAAATCCTCGAGGCCGGCAACGGCGTCGAAGGTCTCGCCATCGCCGCCAAAGAAACGCCCGACCTGATCCTTCTCGATGTCACCATGCCCGTCATGGATGGCGTCGAGATGCTGACCAAGCTCAAGTCCGACCCCGCGCTCAAAGCCATCCCCGTGATGATGCTGACCGCCGAGGGTGGTCGCGACCACGTGTTGAAGATCGCCAAGATCGGCGTGCGCGATTACCTCGTGAAGCCGTTCAAGGAGGATGTCCTCATCGAGAAATCGGGCCGCATCATCGACCTCAAGCCTCTTTCCGAGTGGCCCGCCAAGGCGAAGTCGATCTTCGATCCCGCCACGATCCTCATTGTCGAGGACAAGCCTGCGATCATCCAGCAAATCCAAGACGGCCTGAGGCACACCCCGTGGAAGGTCCACGGCGTCGTCGCCCAAGGTGAAGCCATCGATTTCTGCGCCCGCACACCCCCGGATCTCATCATCGTGAGTCTTTCGCTGCCCGAGGAATCCGCGTTCGCGCTGTTCCGTCTCGTCCGCACCAACATCAAGACGAAATACACCCCCGTCTTCGCGCTCGTCGTGAAAACCGAGACCGGCCAACAGCAACAGGCCCAGACGGTCGGCTTCAGCGCGATCATCACCAAGCCCATCGATCTCGGCGAACTCGAGACCAAGATGGCGAAGGCCATGAATCTTGACACCTCCCAACGCTACTACGCGTTCGAAGGCGACAGCCTCATCATGCGCCTGCCCGAGAACTGTGCGCCCTCCGTCCTCGCCGAGTCGGCCAACTATCTCAAACCGAAGTTCGCCGAAGCCGTGGATGCCGGCACCAACAAGGTCGTCATCGACATCCAACAGCTCCGTTCGCTCCACATGGGTGTGATCAAGCTGCTCTTCCAAGCGATGCAGACGTGCCGCGAACTCGCCATGCAGTTCGCGCTCGTGGGCAACGCGCACATTATTTCCGAGTGCAAGGGCTTCGAAGACACCCGTAACTGGACCTTCTACGATTCCCTCGAAGACGCGAAAGCCAACCTGGGCAAGTCCCCGGCCGCTCCGCAGCTCGCCACCGCTTGAACCATCGGGCTACCGCCCGTAACCGAAGCACCCTCCTCGCGAGGGTGCTTTTGGCGTTTTTAGGCTCCGTTACAGACGGCGTAATTCGCTCTTGCCAGAGGTGATTCCGTCCGCTGTTTTTTACCCTCTGTCAGGTCAGTAAACCATAAATAAAAACCAATAACCATCCCACGATCGCAAGGCGGCCCATCGGTCGACCTGTGTAACGTAGATACATAGATCATATGAGCATTAGCATCACTCCCAAAGACCTCCTCGACGCCGGCGTCCATTTCGGCCACCAGACCAAGCGCTGGAATCCCCGCTCGAAGCCCTTCGTTTTCGATCACCGCCAGGGCATCAGCATCATCGACTTGGGCAAGACTCACGCCGCCCTCGAGAACGCCGTAGCCTTCTTGGAAAATACCGTCGCCAATGGCGGCAACGTCCTCCTCGTCGGCACTAAGCGCCAGGCCAAAGAAATCGTCCGCGAAGCGGCGGGCGCGACCCACATGCACGTTTGGCCCGTGACGCTGGCGATCAGATCGAAGTCGGCGTCGTAGTGCAAGACCGTGAGGCCGCGCTCCTCAGCGGCGGCGCCGACGAGCAGATCTGGGATCTTGCGACCGCGTTGGCTGCGTCTCGCGAGCATGAGCTGGACTTGGAGTGCCCGGCGAACATGTGCCGCGGAGGTCTCGATCGGGGGGAACGCCTCGAGCGCCTCGATGAGCGTGGCCCACTCGTCAGCGTTTCGGGCGGAGAACCCGACTTCGAGGTCGCAGATCGTCGGCCGGGCGATTTCGCCTCGAACGACGAGCGGCTCCACGGCGGCGCGAACCGCAGGCTGCGCGAGTCGCTTGAGGACGCTCGTGTCGACGAGAAAGGTCAACGCCAAGCGTCTGAGCGCTCGGCCGGGGGAGCCGCCGCGAGCGCATCGAGGGCACGAGCCGCACGGGCAGCGCGGTCGCTGGCGGCCTTGCGGAGGGCCTCGTTCACGGTGTCCTTGATCGTCGACGTACCCAGTTCGGCGCGAGCAGCGCCGAGCGCCTGTTCGTCCACGTCCATCAGGTGCTTGGCCACACGAAGAGGAGGTACGGGA
>JACMRG010000288.1 GCA_014376585.1 Opitutaceae bacterium
CAGGCATGGGCTGGGCGGTGCCCATGAGCCCGGGGTGTCGGGCGATATTGGCGTTGGCGGGGGCGGGGGCGGTCACGGGGCGGCAGGTTTGGGGATGGCGCCAGTGGGGCAAAGAAAAACCCCGCGGGTGGGCGGGGTTGCCGGGCGACATCGAAGAAAAAAGCCCGATGAGGCATCGGGCTCCACCTCAGTAGTCGTGGAGCGTGATCAAGCCCCAGAGAATGGTGGTCTTCGTGCCCGAGGGGTTGCCGATGCCGACGAGCTTGGTGGTGTCGACGGCGGCGGTCGTGGCGGCGGGGGGCTGGAAGGAGTTGGTCGCGACAGTGACGGCGCCGCCAAGGATGGTGGTTTCCTTGCCGCCGCTGGCGGTGGTGCGGCTGGCACAGCCGGCGGTGACGGAGAGCGAGGCGACGATCAGAACAAGGGCGGGGGTGAGCTTGGTGTTCTTCATGGGTGCGAGGGCTAAACGGGCTGGAGGGAAGGGACGGCGCGGAGGAGATCGGCCTGCCAAGGAAGCAAAACTTCGTCGATGGCACCGGGGGTGAGAGCGAGCTGGGAAAGTTGGCCGCGATTGGCGATGAGGGTGGCCTCAATGGCGAGCTTAGTGGCGATAAGGTCGCGGTCTTCCTTGATGCGGTCGAGGCGGGCGAGTTCAGCTTGGGCCAGGGAGCGTCGGCCGGCGTCGCGGCCGGGGCGCTTGGGGAGGGACTGCGGGTCGGTCTCGAAGCCGGCGTGGAGGGCGGTGGCGAGGGTGGAGATGAGGCGGTCGTGGCGTTTGCCGAGGTTGACTTGGGCGAGGATGACGGCCTCGGACTGGCCGTCTTCGGCGGCGTAGGCGATGTCGAGGAGGAGGTCGTTGTTGCAGACCTTAAACGGTGGCGTGTCGATGCGTTCGGCCGTCGTCTCGCGCCAGTGCCAGACAGAGTGGAGGACGGGAAGGCCAACGCCGCGGAGGCGTTCGCTGCGGCCAATGCGCCAATCGTGTTCGGTCGCAGGCGCGAAGCCCTGGGTGCCCGCCTCGATTTGAGCGGTGCACTGTTGGTCGAGCCAATCGAGGCGGTCGAGCCCGGCGAGTTCGCGGGTGAGGAGATCGCGGAGGGCGGGCAGGTGCCAGACGTCGAGGGCCGCGTAGGCGAGGAGCTTCGGCGTGATAGGGCGCTGGGACCAGTTGGCCTTCTGGCCGGATTTATCGACGGTGACGCCGAAGTGTTCATGCAGCAGGGCGGCCAGGCCGATGCGCTGGCGGCCGAGGAGCTGGGCGGCGAGCATGGTGTCGAAGATGCTTTTCGCGCGGAAGCCGCAGAAGTCGTGCAGGAGGCGGAGGTCGAAGTCGCTGCCGTGCATCACGAGGTGCTTCCGCGCGAGGACGGCAAGGAGGGGCTCGACGCCGAGGCCGGGGGCGAGGACATCAACGAGGAAGATTTCGCCGTCCACGAGAAGCTGGAAGAGACAGACGCGGGTCTTATAATGATACATGTTGTCCGCCTCGGTATCGAGGAAGACTTCATCAACGCGGCCGAGCGCGGCAAGCAGCGGCGAGAGGGAGCCGGGTTGGTCAAGGAGGGTGTAGTGAGCCGGGCGGGCGGTCTGGGCTTGGCGCGGGACTTCGCGGGGCGCGGCGGCGGGGCCGGCGGGCTTGACGCCGAGGAAGCGGCGGACGGTGGGCGACAGGAAACGTGAAATCATCTCGACTGGGTGGAAAGCGTGGGCGCCGGTGTGGCGGAGGGCGAGAGCGGAAATGTGCGGAAGCGAGATTGAACGATAAAACTACGGGGCGCCACGATCCGTCGTGGACCACGCCGAGAGGAAGGCGTCGATCAGCTGCGGAAGATCGGGGCTGTAACCGCCTTCAAGGAGCGCGGCGGCGGGGATGCCGTGGCAGCTGGAAGTTTCAGCAAGCCAGGTGCCGAGCGTGGCGAAGTCGTCGCGCTCAAGGGTCATCGCGGTGATGGGATCGCCCACATAGGCGTCGAAGCCGGCCGAGACGAGAATGAGGTCGGGCGCGAAGGCGATGACGGCGTCGAGCGAAGCGCGGAGGGCGGTGAGGTGTTGGGTGCGGGGAGCGTGGGGCGGGATGGGCCAGTTGCGGATATCGGGAGAGAGATCGGCAAGGCCGGTGCCGGGGTAGCAGGGAGCTTGGTGGACGGAAGCAAAGAAGAAGGCTCCGCCGGCGGCGTGGGTGGGTGCGGCGAGCACGGCTTCGGTGCCGTTGCCGTGATGCGCATCGAAATCCCAAATGGCGACGCGGCGCGCGCCGAGGTGGTGATGCGCGTGGAGGGCGGCGATAGCGATGTGATTGAGGTAACAGAAGCCCATCGCGGTGTCGGCGGTCGCGTGGTGACCCGGCGGACGCATGAGGGCGAAGGCCGGTGCGCGGGTGGCGAGCGCGTGCTCGGTCGCGGCAATCGCGGCGGAAGTGGCGCGGCGGGCGTGATCGCCGATGTCGGAGAAATAGGGTGTATCGGCGTCGAAGTCGTGTGGTTGGGTGAGGCGGCGGAGGTGCGCGGGGGTGTGGGCGCGGAGCAGCGTGGCGTCGGTGATGGCGGCGGCGGGCGCTGGGACACGAAATTCCCACGCGGGGTGCGCGGCGCGGAGATGGCGGGCGGCGCGGGTGACGCGGGCGGGCTGCTCGGGACGCATCGAGGAACCGTAGTCGGCGCATTGGGGGTCGTGCAAAATGAGCATGGGCGGGGCGGAGATGGCCGCAACAAGGCGCAGAAGGGGCAAGAAGCCAAACGGCCGGACGCGACGCGATTTTCTCTTTTGCGCTTTGCCGGGGGTTTTGCGGCTATGGATGGGACATATGAACGTCGTCGTGCTTTGCTCGGGGGGAATGGACTCGGTGGTCGCGCTGCATTGGGCGCGGCATGAGCACGTCGTGGCGGCGGTGGTGAGCTTCGACTACGGGGCGAAACATAATCATCGAGAGATTCCGTGCGCGGCGGAGCAGGCGGCCGTCGTGGGCGCGCGGCATGAGATCGTGAAACTGGATTTTGTAGACCGGCTGTTTGACTCCGCGCTGTTGAAGAGCGGCGGGGAAATTCCGGAAGGCCACTACGAAGCGTCGACCATGAAACAGACGGTGGTGCCGTTTCGAAACGCCATCATGCTAGCGATTGCGACGGGGTTTGCAGAGAGCATCAACGCGGAGGGCCTAGTGATCGCGGCGCACGGCGGCGACCACGCGATCTATCCGGATTGCCGCGAGGATTTCATGCGCGCGATGGGTGAGACGATGAAGCTCGGCACCTACGCGGGCGTGAAACTGCTGCGGCCGTTCATCGCGATGACGAAGGCGGATATCGCCGCGGCGGGAGCGAAGCTCGGCGTGGATTTTTCGCAGACGTGGTCGTGCTACAAGGGTGGTGCGGTGCATTGCGGCAAATGCGGGACGTGCGTGGAGCGGCGGGAGGCGTTTGCTTTGTCGGGGGTGGTTGATCCGACGGATTACGCGTCGAGCGAAACGCTGCCGGAAAAACCCAAAGCCTCTTAATTTTCGATGCTGATTTCGGAAATATTCTACTCGCTGCAGGGCGAGGGCGGATTGAGCGGCGTGCCATCGGTTTTTGTGCGGACGAGCGGGTGCAACCTACGCTGCGCGTGGTGTGATACGCCCTACGCGTCGTGGAAGCCCGAGGGCACACAGATGCGCGTGGAAAAAATCGTGGCGGCGGTGCAGGGCTATCCGGCCGCACGGCACGTGGTGCTCACGGGCGGCGAGCCGATGATCGCGAGCGAGATCCGTCTGCTGGCGGCGGCGCTGAAGGAGCTGGGTTATCATATCACGATCGAGACGGCGGCGACGGTCGCACCAGAGGGGATCGCGTGCGACCTCGCGTCGATGTCACCGAAGCTGCTCAATTCGGCGCCGCCGGGCGCGGAGCACACCACGTGGCGGAAAAAACACGAAGCGACGCGCTGGCAACCGGCGGTGGTCAAGGCGTGGCTCGATGCGGGCTGCGACTATCAGTTTAAATTTGTCGTCGCGGCGCCGACCGATGTTGAAGAGCTGGAAGGCATGCTTAGCTCGCTCGGGCGCGACGTTCCGCGGCACAAGGTGCAGCTCATGCCCGAGGCGCGCACGCTGGAGCTGATGCGGGAGCGGGCGAAGTGGCTGGGCGAAGTGTGCAAGGCCCGCGGTTACCGCTACGCGCATCGGCTGCACATCGAACTCTACGGCAACAGGCGCGGGACGTGAGTGGTGGAACCGGCCGCGGGGGCGATGGTCGCAGCCTTCTCCCCCACCCGCGCGAAAAATTCCCGTGAATAACCCCGAGCCCGATCCGCTGAAAAAATTTTCCGACGAGCTGCATGGGCTTGCGACGCGGTTTGCTGACCATGCGGTGACGTTGCAGGAAGTGATCGACGCGCTGGGGGCGCGCGCGTCGGCGTTGCTCGTGGTGATTCTCGCCCTGCCCTTTTGCTCCCCGATCACGATCCCGGGTTTGTCGGTGCCTTTCGGCTTGGTGATCGCGGTGCTGGCGGCGCGGTTCGCACTGGGACTGCCGCCATGGCTGCCGCGGCGATTACTTGCGATGAAACTGCCGCCTAAATTTTTTCGCGCGGTGTTGGATGGCGCGAGCAAGTTCATTGGCGTGATCGAGCGACGACTGCGTCCACGCTGGCTGTGGGTGACGGAAACCGCGGCGCTGCGCCGCCTGCACATGGGGCTGGTGTGCATGGGTGCGTTGCTGCTGTTGCTGCCCATCGGGGGAATACCGTTCACCAACACGTTGCCGGCGCTTGTCGTCGTGTTTGGCACGCTCGGCACGCTTGAGCGCGACGGGGCGGCGGTGGCCGCGGCGTATGGTTTTCTACTCGTGACGGTGATTTACTTCGTCGTGTTCGCCGGGGTGTTCATCCAACTCATCGAACGAGTTTGGCACTGGCTGGGATTTTGAACGGCGCCAGCACGGACAAGGTTTGCCGGGGCGCGCGCGCCAACGACGGGGCGTAACGAACTTGAGCACGCCTCCCGTGCCCCATGGACTTTCAGAAATCGGCCAGATCGCGATCACCGTGGGCGATGTGACCAAGGTCGCGACGTTTTACCGCGATGTGCTGGGGCTGAAGTTTCTTTTCGCGGCGGGGCCGAACCTGACGTTTTTGACGGCGGGTAGCGTGCGGATCATGTTCACGACACCGCAGGGCGCGGGAGCCGCGGGAAGGAATTCGATTTTATATTTCAAGGTCACCGGCATCGCGGAAACCCACGCGGCCATCGTGGGGCGTGGGGCGGTGAATGAGCGCGAACCCCGGCTGGGCGGCGAAGATGCCGGACCATGAACTGTGGCTGGCGTTTGTGCGTGATCCCGAAGGCAACCTCGTGGGGTTGATGGAAGAGCAGCGCTGAGCAGGCCGCTCGGGTTCAGACGGGCGTCGTGCCATCGTAGGCGGGCGTAGCACCGGCGTGGGCGGCGACCCATTCGCCGAGGCGGCAGGCGGCGGAGAGAAGTTCGGCGTCGGTGCGCGCGCCACGGAGAAGGCCGGCGAGTAAGGCGGCGAGAAAGGCGTCGCCGGCGCCGATGGTGTCCACCACGGCGACGGGCTGGGCGGGAACCCAGGTCCAGCGATCGGCGCGGAGGAGACCGGCGCCGCGCGAGCCGGCGGTCACGCACACAGTGGATACGCCGAGCTGAGCGGCGAGGGCGCGGGCGTCGGTCTCTTCCCGGCCGGGTGATTCGGGCGCATCGGAGACGAGGCGGGCGGCTTCGGCGGAGTTGAGTTTGAGGACGTTGGCGAGCGGGGCGAAACGACGGACCAGGGCGAGGTCGTCGTGAGGGGCGCGGAGGTTGACGTCGAAGACCCGCCAGGCGGTGGGTGGCAGGGCGGCGGCGAGGCGGGCCAGGGGCTGGCGGTTGTCGGCGGAGCGGGCCAGGGCCTGGCGGTTGTGGGCGGAGCGGAGCGCGAGCGAGCCGAAGACGAGGGCGGGGGCTCGTGCGGCAGTGGCGAGAGCGGCGCCATCGATAGAAATATGATCCCACGCCACATGCGTCTCGATGGTGTAGTGCGCATCGCCTGACGCACTGAGCGTCGCGGTGACGCGGCCGGTGGGCGCGGTCGGATCGCGAGTGATGGCGGTGGTGGCGATGCCCCAGGCTTCGAGGCGCCGGAGGAGTTGCGCGCCGAGTTCATCGGGGCCGACGGCGGAAACGGGCAAAACGGGGACGCCGAGACGGTGAAGGTGGTAAGCGACGTTGAAAGGGGCGCCGCCGGGAAAGGCGCCGTGCGGGAGAAGGTCCCAAAGGATTTCGCCGAAGCAGAGGACGGCGGGTGACACACGCGGGCTCCGTTGGGACGAACGACCGGAGCGCGGGCTCAGGGCCGCAGCTTGGCCTTCAACTCATCCGAGGGGCAACCGCAGTCGCCGCCACAGCCGGGATTTTTCTTCTTCGCCAGCGAGCGCAGCACCAGCCAGGTCGCGGCAAGGGCGACGATGGCGAGGGCAACGATAGATTGGAGCGCGGGGGACATTTTTAGAAACCGAGGGCGCGACCGCCCTGATAGACAATGAAGCTCAAAATCCACGCGGTGCCAGTCATGTAGAGCGTTTGAAAGATGGGCCATTTCCAGCCGTTGGTCTCACGCTTCACGACGGCGATGGTGCTCATGCACTGCATCGCGAAGACGTAGAAAATCATGAGCGTGAAACAGACCAGCGGCGTGAAGAGCGCGCGGCCGTCGGGCCATTTCGCACCGAGGAGCGCGGTGCGGAGCGGGGCGGTGTTGTCGGCGGTGGACTCGGCGTTGAAGACGACGCTCATCGTGCTCACGAAGACTTCGCGCGCGGCGAATGAACTGATGAGGCCGATGCCGATCTGCCAATCGAAGCCGATGGGCTTGATCAGGGGCTCGATGGCGTGGCCGGCGCGGCCGGCGAAGCTTTGGGCGAGTTGTTGCGTGGGCGTCGCGCCCTCGGGGGCTTTTGGATACGCGGCAAGAAACCAGAGCACGATGCTGATGCCGAGGATGACGGTGCCGGCGCGGCGCACGAAGATCCAGCCGCGCTCGACCATGTGTTGCGCGACGTCTTTTAATCGCGGGAGACGATACGGCGGCAGCTCCATGATCATGAGCGACGGGGCGCCTTTAAGGAGCGTGCGTTTGAACAGCCAGGCGAAAAAGAACGCGCCGAACGTGCCGAGCGCATACATAAGGAGCATGATGCCGACCTTGGTGGGGACGGGCACGCGACCGTCGGGCACGAGCGCGGCGATCATGAGAAGATAGACCGGGAGGCGCGCGGAGCAGCTCATGAGCGGCGCGACGAGAATGGTGACGAGACGGTCTTTCGGGTCCTCGATAGTGCGCGTGGCCATGATGCCGGGAATGGCGCACGCGTAGGAGCTGAGCATCGGGATGAAGCTTTTGCCGTTGAGGCCGACGCGGCTCATGAGGCGGTCCATAATGAACGCGGCGCGCGCCATGTAGCCGGTGCTTTCAAGAAGGCCGATGAAGAAAAAGAGGATCAGAATCTGCGGGAGAAATACCAGGACACCGCCCACGCCGGCGATGGCGCCGTCGGTGATAAGATCACGCAGATCACCGGGGGACATCTTTTCTTTGACGAAATCGGCGAGCGATGCGACATGGCCGTCGATCCAATTCATGGGCGCTTCGGCGAAGGTGAAGATGCTGAAAAATAGCAGCGTCATCACGCCGCCCAGAATCAGCCAGCCCCAGACCGGATGGGTGGCCACCGCGTCGATCTTATCGGAGGCACTGGGACCGTTTGAGCCGCTTGTGCGGACCACTTCTGCGGCAAGCACACCGATGGCATCATAGCGCGAGGCGACGAGCGTGCCGGCCCAGTCGGTCCCCTCCCCTGACCAACGAGCCTGCCAACTGCGCAGGATTTCCGTCGTGCGCGAACTGAGCGGCGTCGATCCGGTGACGCGCACGGAGTCTTGATCGGTGAGCAGCAGCAGGGCTTCGGCCCGCGCGATGAGCGGGGCCTTGCGGTCGCTTTCCACGAGCGATGCGGCGAGTTCGGAAACGGCGGGCGCGATGGCGGCGGGGACATCCCACGCGTGGCGCGCGAGCGGCAGATCGGGCCGGCTCATCGCGAGTTTGAGTTCGATGAGGCCGCGCTGGTTGACGGCTTCGCAGGCGATGACGGGAATGCCTAGTTCTTTTTCGAGGCGCGCGACGCGGATCTCGAGGCCGGCTTGCGCGGCGAGATCCATCATGTTCAGCACGAGAATAACGGGGCGACCGAGGTCGAGAATCTGGTGAACGAGGTAAAGGTTTCGTTCGAGATTCGTGGCATCGACGATGCAAAGAATGCGGTCGGGCTGCGCGGTGTCAGCGCGGCGGCCGAGGAGGACATCGCGCGTGACGGCTTCATCGGGCGAGCGCGCGGCGAGGGAATAGGTGCCGGGCAAGTCTATGACGGTGATCGGCTGACCGTGTTGCGAGTAAGCGGTGCCGATCTTTTTCTCGACGGTGACGCCGGGGTAGTTGCCGACCTTTTGTTTCAGGCCGGTGAGAGCGTTGAAGAGCGTGCTCTTGCCGCAGTTCGGATTGCCGACGAGCGCGTAAATGGGCTGCCGCGTCGACGAGGCGGTCGGACCGGTCGAGATGTGTGCGGGGAGAGCCATGGCGGAAAGAGGAAGGCGTGAGGAGACGGACGTCAGACCTAGGCGGCGGATGAGACCACTGAAACTAGGACGTGCTCGGCTTCGGTTTTACGGAGCGTGAGATGGTAGCCGCGGACTTTTATTTCCAGTGGATCGCCCAGCGGTGCGGTGCGGACGAGCGTGATGGCCGTGCCGACGAGCAGGCCCATTTCGCGGAGGCGGACGAAGGCGGTGCCGGTTTTCGGAAACTCGCGCACGGTGGCTGTGGCGCCCACAGAAAGTTGAGAGAGTGGAATCAGCGCGGGCGCCGAAGAGCCGGGGGCGGATGAGGCAGACATGGCAGCAGAGGGCGGATGCGCGGACTAAGGGCGAGGGAGGGCAGACTAAAGTCCGCCCTACTTTTTGTGCGGGCCGCCGATTTGCTCGACCAAGATATTACTCGCGGCGGCGTGGCTGAGGGCGATACGCGTGCCACTCACTTGGCAGAGGATGGTCGTGGTGCCGGAGACTTTGGTGACGAAGGCGGATTCGCCGAAGCCCATCTCGCGGACGCGTTGGCAGAAATTCACGTCACCGGTGAGCGAGCACACGCGTCCGGTCGAGCCAGCGGGGAGCTGACAGAGTGGGATGTGGGCGGCTGACGGTGGACGACTGCTCATCGGGGATTGGGAACATGGCCCGGGTGAGACTGAGTTTCAAGGGCAACTTGAATCGTGCGAAGAAAATCGCAAAAAAAGCGCGGTTGAATGGACTGCGCTTTGAAAGTGACCCGCCAGAGTCGCAAATGTGGAACTCAGGTCAGAGAAGTTGAGTGGTTGCTAGGTGGAGCCCCGCCCCTGCCCTGCCCTGTGGTCGGAACTACCGACGACGACGCTTGAGCGCGAGTTGGGTGCCGGAGAAGCGCACCATGTTTTGAAGGTGCTCAAACTCGGCGGGGTCCATGTCTTTCGCGTCTTTGATGGCTTGTTCGGCGCGCTGCATCGCGTGCTCGACGGCTTTCTCGTCGATCTTGTCTTCCGTGATGGCGCGCTCGGCGAGGACGGAAATTTTATCCCCGGAGACTTGGACAAATCCGCCGCCGACCGCAAGAAACGAGACGATAGAGCCCTTCGTCACGCGGAGTTCGCCGTGCTCGACTTGAGTGAGCAGCGGGATGTGTCCGGGAAGGATGCCGATCTCGCCGTCCACCGTCGGGATGACGACGGTGTCGATGGTGTCGGAATAAACCCGGGCCTCGGGCGTAACGATTTCGAGCGTGAGGGCCATGGCTGATTATTTCTTCGAGGCGGCGATGACTTCGTCGATGCCGCCCTTCATGTAGAAATCGCCCTCGGGAATGTGGTCGAGCTCGCCATCAAGGATCATCTTGAAGCCTCGCACGGTCTCTTTGACGGTGACGTATTTGCCCGGCGAGCCGGTGAACACTTCGGCGACCGCGAACGGTTGCGAGAGGAAGCGCTGGATTTTGCGAGCGCGGTAAACGGTCTGTTTGTCCTCGGGGGAGAGTTCGTCGAGACCGAGAATCGCGATGATGTCCTGGAGATCTTTGTAGCGTTGAAGCACGCGCTGGAGTTCGCGGGCGACGCGGTAGTGTTCCTCGCCAACGATGGAGATTTCGAGCGCCTTGGAAACGGAGGCGAGCGGGTCCACGGCGGGATAAATACCGAGCTCGGCGATGGAGCGCTCCAGCACGATGGTGGAGTCCAAGTGCGCGAAGGTGTTGGCGGGCGCCGGGTCGGTCAAATCGTCGGCGGGGACGTAGACGGCTTGCACGGAGGTGATGGAACCCTTCTTCGTCGAAGTGATGCGCTCTTGCAGAAGGCCCATTTCGTTGGAGAGCGTGGGCTGGTAACCGACGGCGGATGGCGAGCGGCCGAGGAGCGCGGACACTTCGGAGCCGGCTTGGGAGAAACGGAAAATATTGTCGATAAAGAGCAACACGTCCTGGTTTTTCTCGTCGCGGAAATACTCGGTCATCGCGAGCGCCGAGAGGGCGACGCGCATACGGGCACCCGGGGGCTCGTTCATCTGGCCGTAAACCAGCGCGACCTTCGACTTGCCGAGATCCTTTTGGTCGATGACGCCAGCCTCGGACATTTCGTGGTAAAGATCGTTACCCTCGCGCGAACGCTCGCCGACACCGGCGAACACGGAGAAGCCGCCGTGGGCCTTGGCGATGTTGTTGATGAGTTCGAGAATGACGACGGTCTTGCCGACGCCGGCGCCACCAAAAGCTCCGGCTTTACCGCCCTTGATGAAGGGAGCGATGAGGTCGATGACCTTGATGCCCGTCTCGAGAATCGTGGCCTTGGTGTCCTGATCGGCGAGCGCGGGGGCCGGGCGATGGATCGGGTATTTCTTCTCGTGGGGCACGGGGCCGCGGCCATCCACGGGAGAACCGGTGACATCGAGGATGCGGCCGAGGATGCCGTTGCCGACGGGCACGGAGATCGGGGATCCGGTATCGACAACTTCCATACCGCGCTTCAAGCCTTCGGAAGAGGACATGGCGATGGCGCGAGCGAGACCGGCACCAAGGTGCTGTTGCACCTCGAGCGTGAGGTTTTCCGACCTGCCGCCGACGGTGAACGCGATGGTGAGCGCCTGGTAGATGGGCGGGATGGCGTTCTCCGCGAACTGCACGTCGACCACGGGGCCGATGACTTGGACGATTTTGCCGGTATTCATTGAAAGAGGGATTTTTGGACCGTGAAGCTAAAGGGGATCAGGCGGCGAACGCAGAGGCCGCGATTTCGAGAATTTCCTGGGTGATCGCGGCTTGGCGGGCCTTGTTGTATTCGAGGGAGAGTTCGCCGACGAGTTTGGTGGCGTTGTCCTTGGCGGTTTTCATGGCGACCATGCGCGCGCTGTGCTCGGAGGCTTTCGCGGAGAGGACGAACTGGAAAATCTGGCGGTTCACGTAGAAGGGCAGCAGCGCTTCGAGAACTTGGTTCGCGCTGGGCTCGAAGAGCATTTCGCGGTCGTCGCCGTGCGGGACGCGGACGGTGCCGGTGTCGGCTTGGACGGCGGCGACGAATTCTTTCAGGCTGTGCAACGGGAGCACCGGGCGGACGACGGACTCTTGAATCAGCGTGTTTTTGAAACGGGGATAAATGACCTCGATGGTGTCGATCGCGCCTTCGAGAAACTGCGCGATCATGAACTCGGAGGCGACCTTGACTTCGGCGAACGTGACGCGGTCCGAGATGGTGAAGTCGGCGACCATGGCGCGCTTGGTGCGGGCGATGAACTGCGCGCCCTTGCGGCCGATGACGTAGAATTTCACCGGCGTCTTGATGTCGGTGACGAGCTTGAAGAGATTCGCGTTGAGCGGACCGCAGAGGCCCTTGTCGGTGGCGACGAGCAGAATGCCGCGGTTCTTCACCTCGCGCTGCGTGAGAAACGGGTGGTGCGACTCATCGACGCGCGTGGCGAGGGCCGCGAGCATGTCGGCCATGAGCTGGGTGTAGGGGCGACCGGCGAGCGCGGCGGCCTGCGCCTTCTTCATCTTCGACGCCGCGACGAGCTCCATCGCCTTCGTGATCTGGCGGGTGTTTTTAACCGACTTGATGCGTCGGCGGATGTCGCGTGTTGAAGCCATGGCTGGATTTTCGATTCGGGATTTTCGATTTTCGATTTTAGGCGACTGGCGGGGCCAATCGAAAATCTAGAATCAAAAATCGGAAATAGTTTTTAGGCGGTGTAGCCGGATTTCCACTCGTTGCAGGCGGCTTCAAGTTTCGCCTCGATGTCTTTGTCGAGGGCGGACTTCGTGCGAATTTCAGTGAGGAGCGCGTCTTTGCGCGTCGTGAAGAACGTCTTCATGCTGGCGGCGGCGGCGACGACTTTCTTGGCGTCGATCGGGTCGAAGAAACCTTTCTGCATCGCAAAGAGGATCGAGACTTGAAGCTCGATCGGAGATGGGCTGAAGGCGGGCTGCTTGAAGAGTTCGACGATGCGGGCGCCGCGCTCGAGCTGCGACTTCGTCTTGGCGTCGAGGTCGGGACCGAATTGCGCGAAGGCCGCGAGTTCGCGAAACTGGGCGAGCTCGCCCTTGAGTTTGCCACCGACTTGTTTGGTGGCCTTGATCTGCGCGGAAGAACCGACGCGCGAAACCGAAAGACCGACGGAAACGGCGGGACGGATGCCTTGATTGAAGAGATCGGTCTCGAGGAAGATCTGGCCGTCGGTGATCGAGATGACGTTTGTCGGAATGTAGGCCGACACGTCGCCCGCGAGGGTTTCGATGATCGGGAGCGCGGTGAGCGAGCCTTTGCCGTCGAGGCGTGCGGCGCGCTCGAGGAGACGGGAGTGCAGATAGAACACGTCGCCAGGATAGGCTTCGCGGCCGGAAGGACGTTTCAGGATGAGCGAGATCTGGCGGTAGGCGACGGCGTGCTTGGAGAGGTCATCGAAAACGATGAGCGCATCCATGCCATTTTCCATGAACCATTCGCCGATGGCGGCGCCGGAGTAAGGGGCGATGTATTGATTGGCGGGATTATCGGCGGCGGTGGCGGCAACGATGATCGTGAATTCCAAGGCGCCGGCGGCCTCGAGGGCGGCGACGGTGCGGACGACGTTGGAGCTCTTCTGGCCGATCGCGACGTAGATGGAGTAAACGGGGCGGAACTTGGCGTCGTCGCTGGCGAGGCCGACTTTGTTGATCTTCGCCTGGTTGATGATCGTGTCGATCGCGATGGTGGTCTTGCCCGTGCCGCGGTCACCGATGATGAGTTCGCGCTGGCCGCGCCCGATCGGGATCATGGAGTCGATGGCCATGATGCCGGTGAAGAGCGGCTGGTTGACGGACTTGCGCGCCATAATGCCGGGAGCGATACGCTCTACGGGATAGGTTTCCTTGGAGTCGATCGGGCCTTTGCCATCGACGGGGTTGCCGAGCGCATCGACGACGCGGCCGAGGAGGGCCTTGCCGACAGGCACGGAGAGGAGCTTGCCGGTGGTCTGGACTTCGTCGCCTTCCTTGAGCTGGGAAACGTCGCCGAGAATGACGCAGCCGACTTCGCTCTCTTCGAGATTGAGGGCGATGCCGATGGCGCCACCGGGGAATTGCACCATCTCGTTATACATGACGTCGGAGAGGCCGTCGATTTTGGCGACGCCGTCGGCGATGGTGCGGATGTTGCCGGTGTTCTTCTTGACCGCTTTGGTCGAGAGCTTGGCAATCTGTTGTTCGATTTGGTCGAGGACGGTGCTCATCTCGGGAAAAGGCGTGAAGGTTGGGACGCGAAGCGGGAGGTTTTAAACAGAAAGGGAGAGCGCGGCAAGTTGGCCGGCGACGGAGGACTCGTAAACATCATCGCCCACGCGGACGCGGATGCCGGCAAGCAACACGGGATTTGCGCGGGACACGGCGGTGACAAGGCGGCCGTATTTTTTGCTCATGGCCGCAGCGATGGCGGTGAGTGCGGGCGCGGTGACGGCACCGGCGTGCTCGACGCGGGCCTCGCTCTTGGCGTGCTCGGTGGCGATGAGGCGGTGGTAGGCTTTGAGCGTCAGCACGGAATGCGCGGGGAGGTGTTTCTCGACGTATTCGAGCACACCGGCCACGCGATCCGCGGACACGACGCCATCGACGACACTCAGCTTGAAGAGCTGGCGGGCGAGTTGCAGGGCTTGTTTAGCGGCGGCGGCCATCGGAGTGCGAAGGGTTTTGCGGAGATTAGTTAAACGCCGGCGAGTTCGCGGGCGGCAGACTCGTTGTAGGAGGCACGGTCGGCGTCGGTGAGCCTCTTGGCGAGGACGCGCTCGGTGGTCGCGACGACGAGGCGCGCGATCTCGGTGCGGGCTTCGGCCAGCATTTTCTTCTTCTCAAGTTCGATGGCTTCCTGGGCTTTCGAGATGAGCGCAGTCGCTTTCTCGATGGCCTCTTTCTGCTGCTTGTCGGCGAATTCTTTGGAAGACTTCTGCGTCTCGGCGACGATGGCCTGCGCTTTCTGCTGCGCTTCTTTGAGCGCGGCTTCGGTCTGCTGTTGGGTGGACGCGAGCTGGGCGCGCATCTCTTCGGCGTATTTGAGGCCGGCGTCGATCTTCTGGGTGCGCTCATCCATCGCGGCGATGGTGGGCTTGATGCCTTTCAGATAGAGCACCACAAAGAGGATAATGAAGCTGACGGCCTGAATGAGGACGTATTTCCACTCGAGGCCGAAGTGCTCGGCCATGCCAGGTTCGGCGACAGCGTGCGCGGCGTGAACGACGGCGGCAGGAGCTTCAACAGCGGCGGCGATAAACAGCGAGTGCAGCATAACGGAAATGGGTTTCGGGCGGCGGGAAAAGGACAATCACGCCGCCGATGAAAGCGGCGTGATCTGGTAAAACAGATTACTTGGCGAGGAACAGCGCGAGCACGCCAAGACCTTCGGCGAGGGCCATACCGATGATGGCTTGCACGAGGATCTTGGTGGCGGCACCGGGATTACGACCGACGGCTTCGGCGGCTTTGGTGCCGATGAGACCGACGCCGATAGCGGCGCCGAGGAGACCGAAGGCGCTGGTGATGTTGCCAGTGATTTCAGCGAGGATGATGGTATTCATGTGGTCGATGTATTTTTGGTTGCGGTTGCCGCCGTGCGCACGCTTTGGCACGCTCCCGGCGGAAAAAAAAGGGGGGGTCAGTGGGATTCTTCGGCGTGGTCGCCTTCGGCGCCGTGATCGTCGCCGTGGTTGCAGATGAGCCCGATGTAAACGGAACTGAGGAGCGTGAAGACAAGCGCCTGAATCAGGCCGACAAGCAGCTCCATAAAGTAGAAGACGAAAAAGAAGCCGGTGCCGTGGAGGAGATTTTCGCCGCCGAAGACGTTGCCGAAAAGACGGACCGAGAGCGTAAACGGACGAATGCAGATCGAGATGATTTCGATGACGCCCACGACGATGAATACGAGCGACAGCGTATAATACAGCACCGTGGGCGTTTCGCGTTTGTCAGCTTTGTTGCCAAAGATGTCCTGAATAATGACCGCAGGCCCGGCGAATTTGAAAATGATGATCAACCAAGCGCCGAAGGAAATACCGGCTAGGGCAATCGTGCTGTTAAAATCCGCGGTGAAAGGACGAATAAGCGGTTTGGTGATGTGGAAATTACCTTCCGTATCGTGGCCCCAGCCGATGGTGCCGACGCCCGGGAACAGTCCCATCCAGTTTTGGACTAGAATGAAAATGAAGAAGGTGACCAAGAGGGGGAAAGCGAAGGAAAATGCTTTTTTGCCCACGATCGGCTCTAACAGATCACGCAGGCCGCTGATCAGCGATTCAATCACGGCTTGGCCTTTTGAGGGGAGAATCGATGGTTTTCCAATCAGCCAAACAATGAAGAGGATGACACCCAAAGAGACGGTCCATCCCGTCAGCATACTGTTGGTAATCGCCCAACCGCCGCCGAGATCGACTAGTTTGCTGGCAGAAGCGGACACGCCGGCTTCTTCTTTCGCGAACGCGGTGTGACCGGTGGCAAAAAATGCGAGAAGGGAGACGAGTTTAAGGACTCTGAACATGGCGCGCGGAACAGCTTGGGAGGTTTTGAAAGGTTTTGACGTAGGCAAACGCGCCCCGCTCCGTCAACCCCTGAAACGTTGCCGAGAGCTGGCCGTGGGTTAATTTTGTGAGGCAGAAGCAAAAAATCGCCAAGCGCCCTCCGGCCTAATGCTTCGGCCGAGCCACGAGCGAATGGTAACTGGGCGCGCGTTGCTGGAAGACGGTCTCGCATTCAAACGCCCAAGGATCCGTCGTGATTTCCCACGCGGGATGTGCCTGCACCACCTCTGTTGTGGCGGTGGAATAAGCGGTGTCATCCGTCCTAAAATAGAGCCGAGTCCCCTGCCCTGCCCGCTGGGCGAGGTTCGCGAGAAACTCGGGCTGCATTAAGCGGTTTTTGTGATGCCGGCGCTTGGGCCAGGGGTCGGGAAATAACACGAAAACCTCCGAAAATCGCAGAGTTGTCGGCAACATGGCCAAAAAATCCTCCGCGCTGGCGTGGAGAAAGTGAAGATTGGTCAATCGCGCGCGGTTTTTCTTCCGGTTGGCGCGCTCGATCCGCTCAAAGATAATATCCAAACCAATACAGGTCTTGGCGAGATGGGCGGCAGCATAGTCGGTCAGGAAATGCCCATGTCCGCAGCCTATTTCTAGAACACAGGTTTCAAGGCCCGTCAGATAGGCCTCGGTTTGAGCGCGAAGCGCGGTCTGGCGATCAGCGATCTGGGCGAGGTAAGCAGCAGTATAAAGCGGGTTTTCCACGTGAGTTGGGCTAAAATTAACGTGTCGCGCTCAATTTTGGTCGGACTCCCCTGCCCCACTGGACTCAATCAGCACCATTAAAACACTGATATCCGCCGGGTTAATTCCACTGATACGACTGGCCTGACCGAGCGTGAAAGGTTTAAATGCAGCCAGCTTTTGTGCACATTCGCGGCGCAACCCACGAATCGCCAGAAAGTCCAAATCCGCGGGGATTCGGATTTTTTCGATGTGACTGAGTTTTCGCACGTGGCGATTTTCTCGATCTATATAACCCTGGTAAATAACATTATAAACTACTTCGGCGCGCACCTCAGGCGTTTCATCTGAGAAAGAATGGGGGGTCGGAACACCCGCACCGCCACTGCGCATAAGGTCACCCCAAAGCGCGCCGTTGGAGCGTTTGGTTTCAAAAATGCCCATCCAATGCTGGACGCGATCACGCTTAAATTTGATTCGGTCGATCCGGCTACGACTGAGCAGCCCATGCTTGGTCGCGTGATGCAATAACCGCAGTTCGGCACTACCATGATTAAACAAGAGGCGATGCTCCGCCCGGCTGGTGAACATACGGTAGGGCTCGGTGGTGCCCTTCGTCACAAGATCATCGATCAACACCCCGATGTAGCTCTCGTGGCGCTGCATCACCAATGGCGCGCCTCCCCTCGCCTTCTGCACAGCATTAACCCCGGCAACCAAGCCTTGCACCGCCGCTTCTTCATATCCGGACGTGCCGTTGATTTGCCCCGCAAAGAAGAGATTTTCAACCCTCTTGGACTCCAGCGAAGGATAAAGCTGAGTCGGCGGCGCGAAATCGTATTCGACCGCATAGGCCGGCCGCAACAGCTGCGCTTTCTCCAATCCGGGAATACTTCGAACCACATCGATCTGGACATCAAACGGCAGACTCGTCGACAGGCCATTCACATAATATTCGTTGGTTGTCCGCCCCTCCGGTTCGATAAAAAGCAGATGGCGTGGCTTGTCGGCAAAGCGCACGAATTTATCCTCGATACTGGGGCAATACCGAGGGCCCACCCCTTTGATCTCGCCACTATACATGGCGGATTTGCTGAGATTTCGGCGAACGATGTCTGCCGTCTCCGCCGTGGTGTGCGTCATCCAGCACGAAACTTGTTCACCACCGGGTGCCCAGCCCAGTCGGCGTTCGCCGGTCTGTTCCACGTGGAACAAGTCTTGAGGGTCACGCGTGTCGTGAAAAGCAAAGAGAGTAGGGTGCGCGTCGCCTTTTTGCTCCAGCATTTTTGTGAAATCGAGACTTCGCCCAAGTAATCGAGGTGGAGTGCCGGTTTTTAGGCGCTGCAGCTCAATTCCAACCTCTAGGAAACTAGCGGAAAGCGTTTTCGCGCTAAAATCGCCCAACCGCCCTCCCTCAGTTTTGTTTTGGCCAATATGCATAAGCCCGCGTAAAAATGTGCCCGTGGTAACCACCACCGTGCGCCCATAGAACTCGATATCGAGATTGGTCCGGCAACCCACGACTTTGCCTTGCTCAAAGATAAGCGACGTCACGGTAGCCTGAAAAACCTGCAGGTTGGGCTGAAGCTCCAGCGTATGCTTCAGGCGAAACTGATAAGCCTTCTTGTCACATTGAGCCCGAGGAGACTGCACCGCCGCACCCTTGGATTCATTGAGCAGGCGAAACTGAATACCCGTCACATCGGTGTTGATCGCCATCTCGCCACCCAGCGCATCGATCTCCCGCACCATCTGACCCTTCGCTTGGCCACCGATCGCCGGATTACAGCTCATTTGCGCGATCGTATCGATGTTCCCGGTGAGGAGTAAGGTGGAGGCACCCATCCTTGAGGCCGCCAGCGCCGCCTCCGCGCCAGCATGACCCGCCCCGCACACGATCACATCAAACTTTATCTTGTTGAATATCATATATCAATGTAATTCCATCAGCTTACTTTCCGATGCAGAAATTAGCGAAGAGCGCATCCAGCATACGCTCATTGTCCACTTTGCCCGAAATCTCACCCAGCGAAACCAAAGCCCCCCTCAAGTCGCTCGCGAGCAACTCGGCCGCCTCGCCCGCCTCTAGTTTTTGCGCGGCCGCCGCCAGATCGGCGCGCGCCTGACCCAACGCACGAGCGTGGCGCGCGTTAATGGCGACCACGTCGTCACCCATCGCCGGCGCCAATCCCTCGGCCAACTCGGCCAGCGTCATCCTCAGCGCTTCCAAACCCGCCCCGCTTTTGGCCGAGACCGAAACCACCGTGGCTTTCAAACCCGGCAGAAACTCCTCCGTCATAGCCGTGGCCGGGCTGCGGATATCTGTTTTATTAAAAATCACGACCGTGTTGGCCACCGTGAAACGGTCGGACAAAACTTTATCCAATAACGGGGTAGGGGAGGTGACATCCACCACGACCACGAAAAGATCCGCCTCGGCCGCGATCTCAAAGGTCTTACCTATACCCAGCTTCTCGACGGCTCCGGGCGTCGGATTGAGCCCGGCCGTATCGATCAGACGTAGGCAATGCGGCCCCAAGTTGATCACCTCTTCGATAAAATCCCGCGTCGTGCCCGGCTCCGGACTGACGATAGCCCGCTCGCGTCCCACCAGTCGGTTCAGTAAGGAGCTCTTCCCGGCGTTAGGTGCGCCGATGATAACCGTTTTGATCCCGTGCCGGAGAACTTCGCCGTAATGACTCGTCGCCAGAAGCCGGTCCGTTCCACGTAGAACGTCGGCGATCTGCTCCGCCACCAGCGCCCGGTCTTCGAGTGGGAGGTCTTCGTCGGGGAAGTCTATATAGGCCTCCACTCGCGCCAAAGTGAGCAGCAATCCATCGATCAACACCGTCATCTGCCGCCCCAGCGCGCCGCGGAGCTGCCGATTCGCCGCCATCAGCGCCCGCTCACTCCGAGCCTGAATCAAATCCATAACCGCCTCCGCTTGAACTAAATCCATCTGCCCGTTGAGAAACGCCCGTTGCGTGAATTCACCCGCGCCCGCCGATCGGCAACCCCGCGCCAACAAATCTTCTAACAACCGCTGGGCGATGTAAGGATTACCGTGGCAGGAAATTTCTAACGAATCCTCGCCCGTGTAGCTCGCCGTCCCGGCAAAAAAAGTGAACAGCACATCATCTAACAACATCCCGGCCACATCCCGGTAGTCCGCATGTCGCGCCAACCGCGCCACCGGGGTCTCGCCAAAAATATCCCGCACCAGCCGCGCCGCCTCGGGGCCACTGATCCGCACCAGCGCAATCGCCGCCGTGCCGACCGGGGTGGCAAGGGCGGCAATTGTATCGATGTGACGTAACATTTCACCTCGAACCAACGCCCGCCACCCGCCCGCGCCAAGTCAAAAGCCCCGCCGCCACCTCCCACACCGCTCAACCCACTCGCGCACCCAAGACTCAGGGCGCGCCCGCAACCCCGGCAACCCCACTCAGTGTGCGACCATGATTGGTGTGATCCGCGAACCGTCCGTCACCTTGTCGCCCGGATACACGATCACACGCTGGCCTTCGCTAAGCCCTTCGAGAACCTCCGTCTCCAGTCCGTTACCGTGCCCGATGCGCACCGCCCGCAGCCGCGCCGCGTGCCCCTCGATCACGTAGGTCTGCCACGATGCGCCCCGTTGGAAGAGCGCACCCGCCGGCGCCTTCAGGATTTTTTGGCCCGACCACGTCTCGATGCGCGCCTCGACCCGGTAGTTATCGCCGAGGGTGGGGCGCGCCGTGAGCGGATCGGTGAAATCCACGATCACGTAAACGCGCTGCTCTTCGACCCCGAGCGCGGAAACCTTCGTGAACGCCGACGGCTCCACCCACCGCACGCGCGCATTCAACGGCGTCGGCCCGCCCCAGTGCTCGAGCTGCACCCGCGCGCCCGCCCGGATCATCACGCCATCGCGCGAGAGCACTTCGATCCGCGCCTCCAGATCCCCCGGATCGCCCACCTCCACCA
>JACMRG010000289.1 GCA_014376585.1 Opitutaceae bacterium
CATCGACACCTTCGGCCGCAACCTCGATTCCTACCTCGACCCCGACTACAAGGAAACCGAGCTACGTCGTGAATTCCTCGACCCCCTCTTTGGCGCGCTCGGTTGGGATATCGACAACACCGCCGGCTACGCCGAGGCCTACAAAGACGTCGTCCACGAGGAGACGCTGAAGATTTCCGGCGTCGCCGCCACCGCGCCCGACTACTCCTTCCGTATCGGCGGCACCCGCAAATTCTTCGTCGAGGCCAAGAAACCCGCCGTCAAAATCAAGGACGATCCCGCCCCCGCCGCCCAGCTCCGCCGCTATTCGTTTTCCGCGAAACTCCCCCTCGGCGTCGTCACCGATTTCCACGAATTCGCCATCTACGACACCCGCCTGCGCCCCCGCGAGAGCGACAAGGCCTCCGCCGGCCGCATCTTCTGCCGCACCTTCGACCAATATCCCGAGAAGTGGAACGAGGTCGTCGCCATCTTCTCCAAGGAGTCCGTCCTCCGCGGCTCCTTCGACAAATTTGCCGCCACCACCAAAGGCAAACGCGGCACCTCCGAGTTCGACGACTAATTCCTCGCCGACATGGAGCGCTGGCGCGATCTCCTCGCCCGCAACCTCGCCCTCCGCAACACCCTCACCCAGCGCGAGCTCAACTTCGCCGTCCAACGCGTCCTCGACCGCGTCATCTTCCTCCGCATCGCCGAGGATCGCGGCATCGAGCCCTACGGCCAGCTCCTCGCTATCACCGCCGGCCCCAAGATCTACCCGCGCTTCGGCCAGATCTTCGAGCGCGCCGATTTCCGCTACAACTCCGGCCTCTTCCACTTCGCCACCGAAAAGGGCCGCGACGAGTGCCCCGATAAACTCACCCTCGGCCTCACCCTCGGCGACGCCACGCTGAAGGAAATCATCACCGCTCTCTACTGGCCGAAAAGTCCCTACGCCTTCGCCGTCATCCCCGCCGATATCCTCGGCCACGTTTACGAACAATTCCTCGGCAAGGTCATCCACCTCACCTCCGACCACCGCGCCGTCGTTGAGGAAAAGCCCGAGGTCCGCAAGGCCGGCGGCGTTTACTACACGCCCACCTACATCGTCCGCTACATCGTGGAAAAAACCGTCGGTCCGCTCCTCGCCGGCAAATCGCCCAAACAGCTCGAGCACCTCACCGTCCTCGATCCCGCCTGTGGCTCCGGGTCGTTCCTCCTCGGCGCCTTCGAATATCTCCTCGACTGGTATCTCGCCTACTACGTCGCGCACGACCCCGCCGCCTGGGCCAAAAAGAAGCATCCCCCGCTCTACGAGACCAACTCCAACGCCGGCTATCGCTCCCTTCCTCCCGAGGTGGAGCGGCTGGTCCCCAAGACGCCTCGGTCCGCCGCGTCGGCCTCCACTCCGCCCGCCCGCAACTGGCAGCTCACCACCGCTGAGCGCAAACGCATCTTCGTCACCCATCTCTTCGTCGTGGATATCGACGCGCAGGCCGTCGAAGTCACCAAGCTCTCTCTCCTCCTCAAAGTCCTCGAAGGCGAAGCCCGCGAGCTGCGCGGCAAGCAGCTCGATTTCCACCGCGTCCTCCCCGACCTCGGCAACAACATCAAGTGCGGCAACAGCCTCATCGGCTCCGATTTTTACGCCCAGCCCGAGCTGCCCGCAGTCGACGACGAAGCGCGCATCAAGCCCAATGCCTTTGACTGGCCCCGCGAATTCAAGCCCATCATGGACCGCGGCGGCTTCGACGCCGTGATCGGCAATCCGCCGTATATCCCGCTCGAAATGTTATCGGACCCGGAGAAAAATTACATCCGTGATCACTATCCGGCTTTGCAGCGCAAATTCGATTCGTCGGTGGCCTTTGTTTTGGCGTTTTTAGCCAAGCTCGGACGCTCGGGAAAATCGGGTTACGTCGCGCCGCAAACAGGGGAGACCGGAGAGAACTATTCGGATTTTCGTCGCGTGGTTCTGGAGCAGTTCGGTCTTTGCGAAGTGATCAACCTTCCGTTCAACGTCTTCAAAGACGCTTACGTGGACACCGGCATCTTCGTTTTCACGAAGGAGAAACAGCCGACGTATTCTTTGTGTGTAATGCCGAAGAAACAGGCGGTCGCAGATCTCAAAAACACGAAGTTCGAGGTCGTCGCCACCTCAGATCTCGAAGCGCCCGACTTTCGCCTCGTCCGCCGCTGAGGCGGGCGTAGTCCGCTCAGGGTGCCCGGCTATCCACAAACGCCACCAAGCGGGCGGCGATCTCGGCGTCGAAAATATCCGGCCCCATCACGCGATACTCCGGCGGGGCGGCGAAATCCGCGGCAGTCAGCGAGGTCCACAGTAGCATGAGGGCGACGCGTTTCATGGCTTTGGGCGTTTATGTCGGGCGGGGCGTGGCCTTGGGCGTGGGACTGTGGTGCGACCTCGCGGGGTGCGGGTTGGGGCCGCGATCACGGGCGGGTGCTCCTCCTGCAAGGCGTGGAGTTGCTCGATCACCCCGGCCAGTTTGGTCCCGGTCGGAGTGAGCCGATACTCGACGTGCGAAGAGGCGGCCGGGTGGTCCGCGCGGGCCACGAGGCCGTAAGCGAGCAGCCGGCGGAGGCGCTCGTTGAGGATTTTGGTCGAGATGCCGGGAATGTAGCGCTCCGGCTTTCGCGGCCGCGTGGCGCCGCGCCGGATCGCGCCGACCACGGCGGCCGACCATTTGCAGCCGACGACATCTTCCAAGCTACGGTAGGGGGCGCGTTCGCCGAGGCTCAGGTCGTTCGCTTGCATGGCTGGAGAGGATGCCCTGCGCGTTGCAAGTCCGGTGGGCACCAAACGGTGCCCGGTGCCCGAATCGTGTCCTCTGTGAGGGCGTGCATAGACCGGTTAAGTTGGGGTCGTGCGATGCACGTTGCGTCGTTCAAAAAATAAAAACCATTCCGGGGAAAATCATATCATGAGCAAAATCACCGCCACGTTCTATCACGCCGACCGCCCCGTCTGTCTCGCGGCCGAGAACGCCGTCACCCGCCACTTCGATCCGGCCAAAGTCGATCTGGAGATCGTCCATCTTGGCACCGCGAAGAGCCGCCTCACCGAAGCCGAGCAGGCCGGGGTCAAATCCGTGCCCGCGCTCGTCCTCGGCGGCCAGACCTTGCGCCTCAACTGCGGGGCGGACCCGGGCGCGTTGAAATGAAGCGAGTCGCATGCCGCCGCGCCCGGTTTAGAATGCGGCGTGGCCCGCTCCTCCCGCCGCCCCAGCCCCCGCGGCCGGTCTGGCGTTCGCCCCGCTTCGTCGCATGCAAAGCTCCCCTGGGCGTGTCGCGCGGGCGCTCGCGGGTCATCGAGGACGAGCGCGTGGAAGGGCCCGAGGTGGGCCGTGCGATCCGCGCGCGGCGTCCGGCGGCCGGCGTGTGCCTTGGGGGCGCGCGGAGCGTGCGGCCCACCTGCGCGGGCGGAAAAAATCCCAAGCTGGCGCTGCCTCAGAAGCGGCGCATGTTCGGGATCATTCATGACGACTTTTCTCGGAATCACCTATGAGACCCTGGTCATTCTGGCATTGGTCGCCGCCAACGGGTTCTTCGTCGCCGCCGAGTTTGCGTTGGTCAAGGTGCGCGCGAGCCAGCTCCGGCCGCTGCTAAAAACCGGGGGCTGGCGCGTGAAATTCGCCCTCAAGGCCACCGAGCATCTCGACGCCGCGCTCTCCGCCACGCAGCTCGGCATCACGCTCGCGAGTCTCGGCCTCGGTTGGGTCGGCGAGCCCTACATCGCGCACCGGCTCGAGCCCGTGTTGGCGCGTTTCGGGGTGAGCGATCCGGCCACGGTCGGATCGGTCTCGTTCGCCGTGGCGTTTTGCGTGATCACGTTTCTCCACATCATTTTTGGCGAACTGGCGCCCAAATCGCTCGCGATCCAGCGGGCCAAGGGCGTCACGCTCTGGGTCGCCGCGCCGCTGTTGGGATTCTACTACCTATTTTTCCCGTTTATCTGGCTGCTCAACGGCACGGCCAACCGTTTCCTGCGCTGGGCCGGGCTCGGGCCGGCGGGAGAAGGCGACCACGCGTTCAGCGCCGAGGAGCTCGAATACGTTTTCAGCCACGCGCGCCACTCGCATCCCGGCGACGCGCTGGTGAACAAGCTCATGGTGCAATCGCTGCGTGTGCGCGACACCACGGCGCAGCAGATCATGCTGCCGCGCGACCAGGTCGCGGTGCTGTGGCTGGATAAGACGATTCCCGAAAACCTCCGCATCGCGCAAACGGGCGGCCACAGCCGCTTCCCGGTGTGCGACGGCACGCTCGACCAGATTCGGGGGGTGTTGCTCGTGCGCGAGTGGCTCTGGCAGCTCCAGGCACTCGGCCCGGATGCGATGTTTGCCCCCCTCATGCGCCCCGCGCTGGAGTTCGACTTGAAGACGCCGATCCACGTCATGATCGAGCGCTTCCGGATGGCGCGCAGCCACCTCGCCATCGTGCGTGACGCGGAGCGAAAATTCGTGGGCATCGTGACGTTTGAAGATGTGCTGGAGGAAATCGTCGGCGATATCCGCGACGAATTGGACATCGGCCTCGGCCCGATCTACGAGCGCACGGCGCACGGCATCGTGGTGAGCGGGAGCCTGACCATGCGCGAACTCCAGGCCGAGACAGGCTGGCCGATCGAGCGGCTGCCGCGCGAGACGGTGGGGGGTTGGCTACTGCGGCACCGGGGCGAAGGCCAGCTCAGGCGGGACGAGGCCGTCGTCATCGGCGACTACCGCTGCACGGTCCTGGAAGTGCAGGGCGACCGCCTGCGCCGGGTGCGGATCGAGCGCGCGGGCGGGGCAACCGAGCCGCAGGGTGCCTGATCAATTTTTGCTCGGAGCCGGCGGTGCGGCTCGCCAATTTGTCCGCCCATGCGCTCTGTCGTCACGTTTCACTACACGCTCCGCGATCCCTCCGGCCAGGTGCTGGACACCTCGGTCGGGGCCAAGCCCGTCACCTATCTGGAAGGCGCCGGCCAGATCATCGACGGCTTGGATGAGCAATTGCGTGGTGCCGCGGCCGGGCTCAAAACGCGCGTGCAAGTGCTCGCGGCGAAAGCCTATGGTGAACGCGATGCCGCGCAGGTGCAGCGCATCAAGCGCACGCAGCTCCCCGTCGAGGGTGAATTAAATGTAGGCGACCAGTTTCAGACCGACAGCGACGCCTTTGCGCCCGTGGTCACGGTGGCTGGGATCGACGGCGATGAAGTGTTGCTCGATGCGAACCACCCGCTGGCGGGCGTCGATCTCACGTTTGACGTGGAGATCATCGGCACGCGCGCCGCGACGCCCGAAGAGCTGCACCACGGCCACGCCCACGGCGCCGATGGGGTGGGACACTGCGACTGAGCCTTCCGGACCGTGCCGACCGATCCCGCCAGCAAACCCGCCCGGCCCACGCTGCGCGAGCGGGCGCGGCTCGGGGACGTGGCGCAAGTCACGGTGTCGCTCGCGTGGCGCAACGATCCGCGCACCACCCCCGCGACGCGGCGGCGCGTGCAGGCCGTGGCGAAGCGGCCGGCTATCAGCCCGATCCGCACGTGGCCGAGCTGATGGGCCGCCTGCGCGCCGGCCGCCGCCGCGCGGCCGCGGTGCTGCTGGCGTATCTCGACTTCGTCCACGCGCGCTACGGCGTGAAGGGAAGCCCGACCGCGCGCCGTTTTCACGCCGGGGCGGCGGCCCGCGCGGTGCAGCTCGGCTACAAGCTCGAGCGCTTCCTCGTGGGCGCGGGCGACCTCACCATGGAGCGCCTGCGCGGTATCCTGAAGACGCGCGGCATCCGCGGTGAGCCGATGGCGCCGACCACGCATCCGCGCGGCGAACTCGATCTCGACTGGGAACGCCTCGCGGCCGTGGCGTGCGGCCGCTCGCTCACGGCCCCGGCGCTGCACCGTGTGTGCAACCACCAGGCGCATACCATGCGGCTCGTGCCCGACGCGCTCACCGCGCGCGGCTACCGCCGCTGTGGGATCTATCTCACGGATGAGATTTGTGCGCGGGTGGATCAGACTTGGCCGGCGACCTACCTGCACCACCGGCACACGCTGCACGGGGAGGCGCAGCCCCTGCCCATGTTGATCCGTCCGGAGTGGAGCCGGGCCGAGTTCACCGCCTGGGTCCGTGAGCCGCGGCCCGACGCCGTCGTGACGATCCATCCCCGTTGCTGGCGTGGCTGCGGGCCATGCGCACGGTGCGCGCGAAGGGAACAGCCTTCGCCCTCCTCGACTGGTCGGCGGACATGGGGGATGTGGCCGGGGTCGATTAGAGCGCGGAGGCGGTGGGCGCGGCCGCCTTGGAACTGGTCGCCGCGCAATTGACCCAGCACGAATATGGCGTTCCCCACCGGCCGAAAACGATCTTGATCGAGGGCGTGTGGCGCGATGGGGCGACCGCGCGGGGCGTGCCGGTTGTTTAACTGGAAAACGCCGCGGGGTTTGCGTTAGGGAGCGGGCCGCGCTCAGTCGGGGGCCCGCGGCAACCCGCCGCGGTCGTATCCGTTAGTCACCTCGCCATGCATCCCACCACCCTGTCTGTTCCGATTCGGGTGGCGGTGGGAATTCACTCAGTTTCCACGGCATCCAGGCCTCGTGGCAGGGGCGTGACGGCTTCATCTGGTATGGCGGTTCGAATAATTACGCCGTCGAGACGATCGCGGTGAACCGCGGACCCAGGGGCAACGTCTTTGGCGATTCGCGCGCGGGCGGTCATCGCCGGCCGGCCAGTCAACCTCGTCTCCTCCGCGACCACGGTGTTTCGTCCGGCGACCGTGGCCGCGGCCAACACGTTTACCGCCCCCGGAAGCGTGCTCCCCCGTCACCAGCAGTTAAACGGTCCGTCCGACCGGCTCGACCACGATAGCAAAAGACTGGCTGCGAATCTCGAACACCGCGTCGGGCCAAACACGGTCGTTCAATTTGCCTATAATCTCACGCTCTCGGACCGGCTCGACTATCAGGCCAACCGCGACGCCATCCGCCGCGACGCCAATCCCGCCCTGCCCGGCACGGGCGGCGTCCTCGTTGCCAACCCCAACTACGACCAGCTCTACCTCGACCGGCGCTGGACGCAGGGCCAGTATTTCAACCGCACGGCCGCCTCCCGCCTGACCGCCGTGCAAGACCTCGATTTCGGGTTCACCCGGCAGCGCCTCATTGTGAACGGCAGCCTGCGCGACGACCGCTTCCGGCTCTTTCAACGGCAGGAGCTGCTCACCCCGCAGGCGATCGCCGCCGCCGGGCTCACGGGCACCGCCGCCCTGCCCACCAACAACCCCGTGCGCCGCCGTTTTTATCTGAAAGAAGATAACGACGGCGTGCTCCGCCACACGGATTCCGCCGACTATAATTTCTACGAGGCGACCGGCGGACAAAAGACGCGCGCTTTCTTCCATTCGGGTTCCGTGCTGATGGTGGGCCGGTATTGGAAAGATCGCGTCATCTCCGCCGTCGGCCTCCGCCGCGACAACTACGAGTCGCGCCAAGTCCGCGTCCTCGCCGATCCCGCGACCACTCTCGGGCGGCTGGAGACCGGCGGCGCCGGCGAGGAAATCTGGCGCGAGCAGATCGGCCAATATCGCACCTCGATCAACTACGGCTTGGTGTTCTCCCCCCAGGAGCAGTGGCGCGTGTTCTATAACTTCGCCGAAAACTTCCAACAAAACGCCACCACGCCCTACTTCAACGGCGACGCCCGCCAGCCCCGCATCGGCGATGGCTACGACTACGGCTTCGGCGTTTACCTCTGGAAAGACCGCCTCACCGCCACCGTCACGCGTTTCGACAACAAGGCCGACAACGAGAACCTCACCGCGATCAACAATCGGCTCACCGCCGACGAGATCAACCGCCTGGTCGGGACCAACTACTGCACGGCCTTCAACGCCGATTCACAGTCGCGGCGCGCCACCGGCACGGAACTCGCGCTCATCGCCAACGTGACGCGCTACTGGACGCTGTCCTTCAAGTATTCGATGCGGAAAAACGTGAACACCGACTTCGCTCCCCGCCTTAACGCGGTGTTTGCCGCCATGCAGGCCAGAACCAACGACTCGACCCAGTGGGTGTTCACGCAAACGCAGCTCAGCAACCTCACCAACGAAAATTCCGGCGCCCGCGCCGCTTGGGACTATGCCACGCGTCACAGCTTCACGTCGGGTCCGCTCAAGGGCGCACGCGTCGGCGCCTACGGCTGTTTCCGCCAAGGTCAGACGATCTTCACGGCCAACCGTCCCACTCTCCATTACAAGAGTTGCGTCATGGTAAACGCGTTCGCTGGCTACGAGTGGAAACTGGCCAAGAAATACCGCATGGATTTTCAGGTTAACGTCGAGAATCTCACCAACCAGCGGCTCCGCATTGGCCACAGTTACACCAATTACAGCTACCTCACGCCGACGAAATCCATCGTGCAAAACAGTCTCCGTTTCTAACCGGCGTCTAAAAAGCCTCGGAAAGGTAGGGTGGCCCCGCCGGGTTTTACGAGAGCCCGGAAACTTTGCTGGAGCGCGCCCAGCAGTCGCGCCCTACCTGTTTAGACGTCCTCTAAGCCCGGGCCGGCGCGCTCCGGACGAACGCGTCGCACATTCAAAGCGCGCTGCTGTCGTCGTTCTCCTCCTTCCTCGCTCGTTCGCGCCTGCGCCTGGACACGTCGCGGCCTTGACCCCGCCGCGTTGGAGACCTGCCGACCTCGACGCGGCGGATCGCCGTCGCTAAGCGCCCGCGGTGGCCCGGGTGGCGGTCACGTC
>JACMRG010000004.1 GCA_014376585.1 Opitutaceae bacterium
TCAAGGTCGCCGGCACCACCAAGGGCATCACCGGCTTCCAACTCGACCTGAAGATCAACGGACTCCCCTTCGAAATCGCCAAGACCGCGATCTTCCAAGCCCGCGACGCCCGCATCGAGATCCTCAAGGTCATGCTCGCCTCCCTGCCCGCGCCCCGCGCCGGCCTCAGCCAATACGCGCCCCGCATCCAGACGATCCAGATTGATCCCGAAAAAATCGGCCTCCTCATCGGGCCCGGCGGCAAGACGATCCGCCGCATCACGGAAACCACCGGTGCGCAGATCGACATCTCCGACGACGACTCGGGCAAGATTTTCATCTACTCCAACAACGGCGACGCGATGGCCCGCGCCATCAAAGAAATCGACAGCCTCTGCGGCGGCGGCTCCGGTCCCGGCGGCGGTGGCGGCGGCGGCGAACCCATCGAGATGGGCAAGATCTACACCGGTCGCGTGACCGGCATTAAAGACTTTGGCTGCTTCGTCGAGTGCACCCCCGGCAAGGAAGGCCTCTGCCATATCAGCGAACTCTCCGAGCAGCGCGTGCGCCGCACCGAGGATGTCGTGAAGATGGGCGAGATGATCACCGTGAAGTGCATCGGCATCGACGAGCGCTCCGGCAAAGTCCGTCTCAGCCGCAAGGCCGCGATGCGCGACCAAGAAGGCCAAGCCGCTCCTGCTCCCGCCGCCCAATAAGGTGGAGCGCGTTGCCCCCAACGCGCTTTAGCCTCCTCCCGCCAAGCCGCGACGCCATCAGCGTCGCGGCTTTTTATTTCCAGCCCGGCCGCTCCATAGATTTAACCCTTCCCCTTTTCGCGCATTTTCGCGTCTTTCGCGGGCACCACTCCATGAATCTTCTCGTCACCAACGACGACGGCATCGCCAGTCCCTTCCTTCACGAACTCGTCGCCGCCCTGCTCGCCGCCGGCCACGCCGTCTACGTCGCCGCACCGAAAACCGAACAAAGCTGGGTCGGCGCCGCCAAATCCCGCAGCCGCCCCGTTCACGCCGCTGCCGTTGATCGTGGTTTCGGCTGTGCGACGTGGTCCATCGACGGCACGCCCAGCGACTGCGTGAACATCGCCCTCGACCACCTCATCCCGCGCACCACGTCCATCGACGCCGTCGTGAGCGGCATCAACGTCGGCTTCAACGCCTCCCTCGGCTTCATCATCGCCAGCGGCACCATCGCCGGCGCGTGGGAAGGCGCCCTCCACGGGCTGCCGGCCATCGCGTTCTCCCAAGCACTCACCGAGCCCGCCTACGAAGCCCTCAAAACCGCCCACGACATTCCCGACCCCGCACTCCTCGTCACCCTCCGCCACTCCGCCGCCCACGCCGCCCGCCTCACACCCGCGCTGGTCGCCGCCACCGCGCCCCAGTCGTTCGTCGTTCACAACGTTAATTTTCCCCTCCCTTGCACCGCCGCCTCCGCGGTTGTGCGCGCCGTGCCCGCACAAGTTGTCATCCCGCGCCTCTTCACACCCGCCTGCGCCCACGGCACCCACTCCCTCCGCTTCCACCCCGGCGAAGATATTTCCCCCGCCGGTCCGCTCACCGACCGCACCGCTCTCGCCGCCGGCCACATCAGCCACACCATCCTAGACTACACCCGTCTCGGCCGCTGACCTTTCCACCATGTTCCGCGTTTTCTCCCTTCACCTTCTCCCGCTCGGCCTCGCCGCCGCGCTCGCCCTGAGCCTCGCCACCACGCTTCGCGCTACCGTCGCCACCGCCGAACTTCGCGCGATCACCGAGCGCTACGCCGCCGCGAACGACTTCTCCGGCGCCGTTCTCGTCGCCGAAAACGGCCATGTCCTCTACTCCGCCGGCTTCGGCCTCGCCAACCGCGAATGGTCCGTGCGCAACACCGCCGACACCCGTTTCCGCATCTGCTCGATCACAAAATCCTTCACCGCCGTCCTCGTGCTCCAACTCGTGCAATCCGGCAGACTCACGCTCGACCGCACCGTCGCTTCCCTCCTCTCCGATTACCCCGCCGCCATCGGCCAAAAAATCACCGTCCACGATCTCCTCGTCCACCGCTCCGGCCTCTCCGTCCCGCCCGACTCCGCCTACGTCGCCCCGCTCTCCTCCAACGAATTCATTCACCGCTACGCCTCCGGCGCCCTCGCCACCTCGCCCGGCACCGCCTTCGCCTATAACAACGCCGACTACGTTCTCCTCGGCGCCATCATCGAAAAACTCACCGGCCGCACGTATGCCGAGGTTCTCCGGGAAAAAATCCTCCTCCCCGCCGGCCTCACCGAGACCACGCTCCTTACCGAGGAAGCCATCGTCCCTCGCCTCGCCTACGGCTATCCGCTCGACGACACCCACGCCGGACAGCTCCAGCGCGACCCGCCCTACGCCATCACCAACTTCGGCCCCGCCGGCGCGCTCACGTCCACCGTCGCCGATCTCCTTCGCTACGACGACGCCCTTTACACCGACACGCTCCTCGACGCGCGCCACCGCGAGCTCCTTTTCACCGCGAGCGGTCGCGCCGAGAACTACGTTGCCTACGGCCACTGGGTTTTTGATCGCCCCGTCGGCGCGCTGAAATCCGTGCACATGATCGAGCGCCGTGGCAATATCTACGGCTTCGCCGGCGTCTTCCTACGCTGCCCCGCCGAGCACCGCACCATCATCATCCTCGCCAACACCGGCCGCTTCAACCCCGACACCTTCATGGACCCCACCAGTCTGAAGGAACAACTCATCCTCGCCCTCTACGGCCAGCTCCCGCCGCCCCCCGCGCCCTGAGTCCTTCCCGACCTCGACAACCCTTCCTCGATCACCACTTCCCCTCTTTCGTGTGTTTCGTGGTGACTCTCGCCTGTCTCTGCCCCGCGCCTCTCGTCACCCCCGGGCCTCCGCCCGCCACACGCTCGGCGTCAGCCCCGTCTCCCGCTTAAACACCACGCTCAGATATTCCACGTGCTCGAAGCCCGTGCGCTCCGCGATCTGGTAAAGCGCCAGCTTCGTCTCACCGAGCAACTGTTTCACCCGCGCCAGCCGCACCTGCAAAATCTCTTCCCGCGGTGTCCGCCCGAGTTGCTTCTGGAAACGCTGCTCCAGCACGCGCCGCGACAGCGGCACCACCTTCAGCACATCGCCCACGTTGATCCCTTCGCATGCGTGCTCCCGGATCATCCGCACCGCCTGCACGATCGCCCGGTCTTCCAGGGCAAACGCATCCGTGGAATGTCGGCTCGCCACCCCCAGCGGCGGAATCAGCTCCGCCATCGGCGTCACTTTTTTTCCTGCCATCAGCCGGTCTAGCCGCGCCGCCGCCACGTAGCCCGTCCGGTGCGCGTTCGGCATCACGCTCGAGAGCGGCGGCGACGCCAGCTCGCACAACAGCTCGTCATTATCGACCCCGATCACCGCCACCTCATCCGGCACGGCAAACCCCGCGCTCCGACACGCATCGAGCACCTGCTGCCCGCGATTATCGTAGCACGCCATGATGCCCACCGGCTTCGGCAGCGTCTGCAACCACCGCCCGATCTCCGCCACCTGCGCCGCCGCCGACCCCGCCGCGCCCTCGTCCTTGGGCCTATAAAAATGACACTCATGTCCCGCCGCGCGCACCCGCTCCGCGAAATGTTGCTCACGCCACACCGACCAGTTGAACCGCGCCTCCCCGCAAAACGCAAAATTCCGAAACCCGCGCTCCAGCAAATGCTCCGCCGCCAGCCGCGCGATCTCCGCGTCATCCGTCTCCACCCACGGCAACGCCGGCACCAGCCGCGCCGCGCTCAGATCCACTGCCGGCAACCCCGTCTTCATGACCGCCGCCGCGATCCGCGGCGTCTCGATGCGCGCGATGATCCCGTCGCCTTTCCAACCCTCCAACCACGCCGGCGGATCGTCGCCCCGCCCCTGCTCCATCAGGTGAAACGACCACGGCTGGTGCTCGCGGATGTAGTGCACCACGCCCTGCAGGAGCCCGCGCGCATACGCGTTCGAGGTCTCGATGAGCAACGCCACCTGACGGCGACGCACCGGGCGGAGGGCGGGCATGGCGCCTACCTTTACCCGTCTTCGCAAAAGATCAACCCGCCGCCGATCCGCGTCCCGCTCCTCTTACAGTTCGGGGAAAAAACTCATTCTTTTTGCGCCAACTCTCATGGCACCTCCGCGCGGAGCTGCTATAATGGGGCCTTCGTTACCCCCCCGTCTGCTCCATTCCCCGTGAATTTACTCCCCCGCTCCGTCCTCCTTTGCGTCGTCTTCTGCTGCACGCTCCCCGCCGCCTTCGCCACCAACCTCACCCTGCGCGAAGACCCCGTCTCAAAATCCATCTCCGTCTTCCGCGACGGCGAAAAGGAGCCCATCCTCACCCAAAACGCCGGCGCCGATTTCCGCCCATATATTCATCCGATCAAGTCCCCCGACGGCAAAAGCGTCCTCACCGAATTCAGCCCCGGCCACCACAAGCATCAGACCGGCCTCTGCTGGGGCCTCACGCGCCTCAACGGTCGCGACTATTTCCACAACCCGAGCAACGGCTATTGGCGCCGCATCTCCAGCGCCCCGGTCGTCGCCCAAGGCTCCGAGGTAAAGTGGACCACGACCTACCATCTCCTCGACGAGGCTGGCCAACCGATCATGGCCGAGACCCAGCTTTGGACCCTGCACGACAAAGCCGAAAGCTATGTCCTCGAACTCGAGTGGACCGGCGAGGCCCTCACCGATCTCACCGTGGGCGAATACGCCTACGGCGGACTTTTCCTCCGCATGCCATGGCGCGCGGGCATGGAAGCCTCCGTCGTCAACAACGCCCGCCAACGCGACGCCCGCGCCAACGGCCAGCGCGCCGTCTGGACCGATGTCGGCCTCAAGCTCGACGACCGCGACGACCAGGCTCACGTCGCCATCCTCGATCACCCGAAAAACGACGGCTACCCCACCCCGTGGCGCGTCGATGACCAGTTTGGCGTCGGCCCCAGCCGCGCCATCCTCGGCGATTGGAAAATCCCCCGGGGCAAATCCACCACCTACCGCCACCAGTTCATCATCTACACCGGTAATTTCAACGACCTGAAGATCGACGAGGCTTGGAAGGATTTCAGCGGCGAATCCCTCGACGGCGCCATGTGGAACATCGCCCGCACCGAGGGGCGCAAAGCCGTTTTCCTCACCGGCGAACAAGCCGTCGCCAAAATGACGCCCACCCCCGGCTTCGAGGTTAAACTCAGCGCCGCCGAGCCCATGATCACCCAGCCCATCGCCTTCTGCTGGGACGACCGCGGCCGGCTCTGGGTCGCGGAAAACCGCGACTACGAATCCCGCAAGACCGGCTTCTCCGGCTCCGGTGACAGCCGCATCGTCATCCTCGAAGACACCGACGGCGACGGAAAGATGGATAAGCGCACCGTTTTCCTCGACAAGATTCCCTTCCCCACCGCGATCGCCTGGGGCTTCGACGGCCTCTGGCTCGGCGCGCCACCCAATCTCCTCTTCGTCCCTGACCGCAACCACGACGACAAACACGACGGCAACAACGAGGTCCGCCCCACCGGCTGGGGCATCCAAGACCGCCACGAGACCCTCAACAGCCTCAA
>JACMRG010000290.1 GCA_014376585.1 Opitutaceae bacterium
GGCTTCGACGTCGCGCAGGCCGGCGTCGGAGAGCTCGCCTTTGGCGTGTTTGCCGACGGCTTCGAAGACGGAGACGATGTCGAGGGGCTTGAGTTTGTCGCAGTCGGCGGCGGCGAAACCGGGGAGGATGCTGCCGCCGTAGATGAAGACGGCGGGGCGGTTGGGGCGCGCGATGGCCATCATGCAACCGGGCATGTTTTTGTCACAGCCACCGATGGCGACGAGGCCGTCAAAACCCTCGGCGGCGACGGCGGTCTCGATGGAGTCAGCGATCACATCGCGGGAAACGAGGGAGTAGCGCATGCCCTGCGTGCCCATGCTGATGCCGTCGGTGACGGTGATGGTGTTGAAATAGACGGATTTGCCGCCGGCGGCATCGGTGCCCTTTTGCGCGTGCTCGCTGGGGTCGCCGAGGTGGACGTTGCACGGCGTCATGTTGGAGGCGGAGGAGGCGACGGCGATCTGGGGCTTCTTGAAATCCTCGTCGGTGAAGCCGACGGCGCGGAGCATGGAGCGGGCGGGGGCGCGGTCATTGCCGTCAACGACGACGGAGGAGTGCGGGCGGGGGAAGGAGGCGGCGGTGGAGCACATGGGATCGGAAGGGGAGGCGAGAAGTTGAGAGCTGAAAGGTGAGAGTTGAGAGTGCGGAAAGTTGGAAGACGGAGAGTTGGGGCTGAAGGTGGAGAGTCCAAGAAGTGGGCGGGGCGGGGCAAGCGCGTTTGCGGGGGCGGCAGGGGTGCAGTGGGCGGGGTTTTTTCGTGGTTGCGTGGGGGAAACGCGGGCGCATTCACTCGGCGCGATTTTCTCCGCATGGCGTTCAACCTAAAAAAAGTCCTCAAGGCCCTGCTGCTGTCGTCCAACCAGCCGCTTTCGATCAAGGATATTCAAGCCGTTTTCACGCGCTTTCATGAGCAGCTTACACTGCCGTTGCCGGGCGTGGTGACGGACTATGCTTCGCCGGTGGACGCAGTGGCGGGAGATGAAGCGCCGGTGGCCCAGGAGGACGCGGTCCCGAGGGAGCCCGCGCCCGTGGAGGAAGCAGTGGAAGTCATCGCCGAAGTGAGCGAAGACGCTGAGCTTTATGAAGAGGTGCCCTCGTTGATCACGACGGCGCAAATCCGCGAGGCGATGGACCTGATCGCGGCGGAACTGCGCGCGGCGGACGAGGGACTTTTGCTGATTGAGGGTTCGAGCGGCTACCGGCTGATGACGCAGCCGCGGTTTGCGCGTTGGCTGCGGATTTTGCGCCAGGAACCGCCACCGGTGAAGCTCAGCCAGTCAGCGCTTGAGACCATGGCGGTGGTCGCTTACCGGCAGCCGGTGACGCGCACGGAGATCGAAACGATCCGCGGCGTGTCGGCCGAGGCGGGGCTCAACAAGTTGCTCGAGCGCGATATCGTTTATATCGTGGGCCGCGCGGATTTGCCGGGCCGGCCGTTGCAATACGGGACGACGGACAAATTTTTGGAGTTCGCCGGGATGAAGTCGCTGGATGAGTTGCCCGCGTCAGATGTGCTCAGCTCGCGCCAGATCGACGAGTGGCCCAAAAACGCGACGAACGCGCCGACGCCGACGGATAAGGACATGGGTCTGGCCGACGAGCAGTTGCCGCTGGAAGCCGTGGTGGCCGCAGAGGCGGCGCAGACGGCGGTGAGCGGGGCGGACGAAGCGGTGGGGGCAGTCGCCGAGGAAGCGACGGACGAAACGCTCACGCGTTCCGCTACGCCGCAAGAAGAGCCGCCGACTCAAGCTTAACATGGAACTCGGCCCGATTCGCGAAAAGATCGACGTGCTCGACCGGCAGTTGGTCGAACTCATCAACCAGCGCCTCGCGCTGGCCGCGGAAATCGGCAAGATCAAGCGCAGCACCGGCGGCGAGATCTATGTGCCGGAGCGCGAAGACGCGGTTTTCCGGAAGGTTTCGGGGCAGAATTCCGGGCCGATCAAGAACGACGCGCTGCGCGCGATCTACCGGGAGATCATGTCGGCGGCCATCGCGCTCGAGAAGCCGCTGATGATCGCGTATCTCGGGCCCGAGGCCAGTAACACGCACGCGGCGGCGATGAAGAAATTCGGCGCGAGCGTGGACTATCACGCGATGGCGACGATCGCGGATATTTTCACGGCAGTGGAAAAAGGGGAGGCGGATCACGCGGTGATTCCCATCGAAAATTCCACCGAAGGCAGCGTGCGCGAGACGCTGGACAGCTTCGTGGAGAGCGATCTGAAGATCGTCGGGCAAATTTATTTGGAGATCACCCATGCGCTCGTGTCGCAGTCGCCGTTGCACAAGGTCACGCATGTTTACTCGAAGGATCAGGCGCTGGCGCAGTGCCGGCTCTGGCTAAATCGCCACCTGCCGCACGCGCAGTTAGTCGATGCGTCGAGCACCTCGCGGGCGGTGCAGATCGCGAAGGAAAATCCGACGTCGGCAGCGGTGGCGAGCGAGTTGGCGGCGGGGCACTACGGCGTGCCGGTGCAGGCGAAAAACATTCAGGACAAAGCGGACAACACCACGCGGTTCTTCGTGCTCGGTCGCAAGGCGGCGGGTGCGGTGGGCGGGGGCAAGGATGTCACCAGCCTGTTGGTGTCGCTTGGCGATGAGGCGGCGTCGCACTCGGGCGCGCTCTTGAAGATGTTGATGCCGCTGGCCGAGCGCGGCGTGAATCTTTCAAAGATCGAGTCGCGTCCGAGCAAGAAGCGGCCGTGGGATTATTTCTTCTTCCTTGATGTGAGCGGTCACTATGAAGACGCAGCCATGAAGGCGGCGCTCGCGGAGCTGCGCGCTTCGTGCCCGATGGTGAAGTGGCTGGGGAGTTATCCGGCGGCTAATTGAGCGGGGGAAGACGGCGGGCCCGGAGGTCCCGCCGACACCTTTCGACAGTCGAGGAGGACCTGCCACTGGTTCTCGCGGGCGGCGCGGGAGGCTTTGAGGGCGCCGATGGCCACGTAGCGTTGGAAATCGTGGCCGGCGAGTTTGACCTTGGGGGCTTCGTAGCCGTCGGCGATGAGGCGTTGCTGGAGCACGGTGTCGAGGCCGCGGATCTGCGAACCGCCGCCGGTTACGACGATGTTTTGCAGCAGGGTCACGACAGAATCCGACGAGGCGCGGGCGATCAGCGTGGTGAGCGCAGGGTAGATTTTATCGACGAGCGTGTTGCAGGCGCGGCCGATGACGTCGCCCAACTCAAGTTGATGAGCCTTGCCGCTAAGGATGACTTTTACATCGAGCGGCTTGCGGCTCGGGCCGACGTAGGCGTGAGTTTCTTTGATTTCGCGCACGCGGAGGCGGGTAAGGCCGTTGTTGGGGTAGGTGCGGTCGAGTTCCTCCTGCATGAGCTGGTCGATGGCGTCGCCGGCAAAGGGGATGCTGACCTGATCGTCGCGCGAGGGGAAAACGCCCTGCACGAGGCAGAGATCGCTCGTGCCGCCGCCGATGTCGATGAAGAGGGAGTTGGTGACCGGGTCCACGTAGTTGGGCTGGCCGACGCGGGAATCCTCGCGGTAGCCGAGGGCGGCGAGGAACGGCTCGGGAATCATGAGGACGCGGTCGAAGATACCCTGCGCGCAACGGCGGACGTCGTCCCGCGCCGTCTCGCCGGCGTTGGCGGGCATGCCGATGACGGCGCGGATCTCGGCGGTGCCGGAGGGATCGGCGAGGGCGCGGACCTGTTTGAGGAAATCGCGGGCGACATCGGGATCGGCGATGATGCCTTCGCGGAGAGGAGCGACCATCTTCACATGGAGTCGTGCGCGGAGGGCGTCTTCGCCGAAGAGGACGCGAGCATTGCCGGCGATGATGCCGTCGACGATGCCGTCTTTCACGTAGCCGACGACGGTGGGGATGACTTTGCTGACGGCGATATCGGTCGAGCCGGCGGAACCGGCGAGGAGGCAGGATTTGTTGGTGCCGAAATCGAAGCCGACGAGAACGATCTTAGTTTTCGCGGCAGGCTGACGCGGAGCCGAAATATCGGACGGTGGAGGGCTGGCGGGCTGGGCGGAGAGGGTGGGCTTATCAAGGGTCGCGGTGGTCATGATGAGGATGAGGGTTGATCAACTTGTTTAAGCTTAGGCTGAGAGTGGTGGGGCGGTGGGGGCTAGTGGGCGCTGTTTTCCTGGCCGAGCATACCGTCGATGAGATCGGCGATGCTCGGGGCGGGATCGTCGCGATGACGGGGAACCGCCGCGGGACGGGCAGACGCGCGGGGGTGGGGCGCCGGCGCACGGACGGAAACCTGTTCGGTGGAGGGTCGGGCTAAGTTTATTTTTTCGGCGATCAGCGGGACCAAGATTTCCGCGAGCAGGAGCGCTTCGTTGACGCGCGTTTCCTCGGCGTCGAGCAAGGTCCGCACCTCTTCGGACGCGTGGCCGGGGAGAATTTCTTCCATCTCGGATTCGGCGGCCGCGAGCGCGGCGGCGAATTCGTGGCTGTGAAGGCGCTCCGCTTCGGCGATCAGGCCGCGTGCGCGCAACAGGCATATACGCCGATGAAGAGCGACCAGGCCCGCGCAGGGTGCATGGATCGAATGAAGGGAAGGCGAAAGCAGTGTGCTCAAGGTGCGCCGCGCTAGACCACGACGAGGCCATGGGGTTCGCAGGTTTTTTTGCGAATGAGTAGGTTTGCCGAACGCTCAGTGCCTTAGCATAAAATAGAGGGAGAAAACGCCGAGGATCAGGGCCGCGAACGCGAGGACAGCGTAGAGGATACACCCCTTCCGAACGTCGGTTTTTACCGAGGCTTCCCCGCTGCGGTATTGGTTCAAAATCGCGTCGGCGTCGGCATCGGCGGGAAGCGTGATCGCAAGGGCGGGGACGGCACGGGTGTGCGGTGTCTCGGGGGTGGGACTGTGGTCAACGCGGGACTGGGCTTCGGCGATCTCGCGGTCGAGCCGGGCAAGGTCCTGCTGGACGAGCGCGCGCTGGCGTTGGAGTTCGGCGAGACGGTCAGGCATCGGGGGGAGGCAGGGTGAGATGGGGCGCGCTCCTCGCCCAGGCGGTGAAAGGTGTTTCCCGGCGGAAGCGGACAACAAAAAACGCAGCCGTTGCGGGCTGCGTTGGAAAGTCTGATCGCGAGAGCGATTAAGCGTGCTCGACGACGGCGACGCTGCGGTGCGGCTTGTCGAATTTGACGGTGCCGTCCTTCAAAGCGAAGAGCGTCCAGTCACGGCCGATGCCGACATTCTTGCCGGCGTGGGTCTTGGAGCCGCTTTGACGGATGATGATGCCGCCGGCGCGAACGACTTCGCCGCCGAAAAGTTTGACGCCGAGCCGCTTCGCTTTGCTGGAGCGGCCGTTGGACGTGGAGCTCTGACCTGTTTTATGCGCCATGGTGGGTGGTATCCTTTAGAGTTTGATGGATTCGATCTTGATGACGGAAAGCTCCTGACGGTGGCCACGCTTCTTTTCGTGGCCCTTGCGCTTCTTCTTTTTGAAGACGATGACTTTATCACCGCGCTTGTTCTCAAGAATCTTGGCGGAAACCACGGCGCCGGCGAGCGTGGGGCGGCCGACTTTGTAGTCAGCGCCTTCGCCAGCAGCGAGGACTTCCTTGATTTCAACGATGTGGCCGGCCTCGGTATTCGGGTAGCGATTGACGAAAAGGACGTCGCCCTCGGTGACAGTGAACTGCTGGCCTTGGGTTTTGATAGTGGCTTTCATAAATAAAACCGCTGAAAAAGCGGTTTTGCGGGAGCGAAAGCAAGGCTTTATTTGGTGAAATTGCCCGGGGGCGAGGAGGTGGGCTCGGGGAATTCTGCGACGCCGGGGTGGGCGGCATTGGCGGCGGGGTAGGGGAGGGCAAAATTAACGGCGGCGGTGAGGTCGGAACCCAGGTGAAACCAGGCGTGCAGAATGCACGCGAGAAAGACGTCGCCGGAGCCGGTGGCGGAGACCTCGCGGATGGCGGGTGGCGTTGTAGAGGCCAGCGCGCCGGTGTGGTCGCGGATCTGGATGGGGCGGGGGCCGTCGGTGACGATCCAGCCCTGAGCGGTGGCGCGGGCGGGGAGATGCGCGAGGTCGGGGGCGAGGGTGCGGAGTTCGGCGGCGTAGATTTTTATCAGGGCGGGCGGCTGGGCGACGAGCCAGTCGAGGGGCGGGCCGTAGGTGTCGGCGACGAGAATACCGCGAGCGAGCCAACGGGTAAGCGAGGTGCGGAGCGGATCGAAGTCGGGTGAGGACCACCCGGGAAAACTGCCGCAGAGGGCGAGGACTTGGCCGGGAGGCTGGGAGTTGAGAAAATCAGCGCAGGCTCGGAGCGCGAAGGTGTCTGACGGGGAGTCGGCGCCGAGGAAAGTGGTCTCGGGTTGGTCGGGAGCGCGCACGACGGTGCCGGCGCGGGTGGACGTCGAGGTGGGAAAGGCGTGGAAGATGCGACCGTGGGCGCGGAGCGAGGCGAGGCACTCCTCGCCGGAGGGGCCACCGGTGAAGCAGAGGGCGGTATTGGGTGCGCCGAGGCGCGTGAGCATTTTCGAAACGTTGATGCCCTTGCCTCCGACTTGAAAGGATTCGGTGGTGGCGCGCTGAGTGTGGCCGGGTGACCACGAGGCGAAGGTGAGGGTGCGCTCTGCGAGGAGGTTGCCGGTGAGGGTGAATATGTGGGGTGGAGAAGGGTTCACGAGGAGAACGAAATCATTTTACCACGGATGGCACGGATCGACACGGATGACCGAAAATTTTCAAGAGCCGTGCCTACGGACGCTTCGACGGCGCGCGGTAGAACACGTAGTTGATCAAGAAATCGAGCCCGAGGACGCCGCCGAGCGTGCGGATGTTGCGCATGGCGCCGAAGACCATGGTGAGGGAGCCGGCGGCGGGTTCGTGGACGCGGAGGAGAATGCCGGCTCCGAGGATCGAGAGGATGGGCTGGAGGAGAAAGCAGACGTGATAGACGGCGAGGTCGTCGGTCCAGCGGGCGAGGGCCCATTGGAGGACGGCGCCGCCGATGATGGGCGCGACGGCGGCGACCAGGGAGGTGACGGCGAGGTTGAAACCGATGGCGAGATTTTTGGCTTCGACGGGGAGGAGTCGGAGCAGAATGGTGAACTGGCCGAGGATGAAGCAGGCGCTCGTGAGTCCGCCGAAGACCCACATGCCGTAGAGCAGGCTGCGGTTGGCGGGCGTGATGAAGCACCAGAGGAAATTTTGCAGCTGCCAGGTGATGAGCGCGAAAGTCATGACGGGCTTGTTGCCGAAACGGTCGAGGAGGCGTCCCCAAGCAGGAAGGGCGAGGGCGCCGCCGAGCGCGGTGAGGGTCGAGAGGATACCGACATCGAACGCGGAGAAGTTGAGCTGTTCGAACATGAACACGTGATAAAACGGGCCGAAGCAGTTGGCGGCGAAAGACCACACGGAACCGAACGCGACGAAGAGCAGAAATGAACGCGCGCGGAGAAGGACTTGGAACTGAGCCTGAATCGAGAGCGGCGGGGCTTCGGCTTGCGGGAGAGCGCGGGTCGGGGAGATCCATTGCCAGCGGAGGGAATAGATGCGGACGAAGCAGGAGACGGCGATCACCGCTTGGAAGGCAGGGATCGCGTAACTCCAGTGCGCGAGAGTCCAACCGGCGACGAAGAGAAAGGTGAGGGTGGAGAACTGGAGGGAGGCGTTGCGGCGGGAGAAGTATTTGCCGCGGAGGCGGGCGGGGACCCATTCCTGAATCCAGGAATTCCACGAGACGCCGGCGACGGCGGCGAAGCAGCTGGAGACGAAAAACCAGAGGATGAGCCAGCGTGCGGCGGCGGACGGATCGGTGCGCGGAATAAACGGGAGGAGGGCGCCGAGGGCCACCCAGAGGGCGAGGTGGATACTGGCGGCGAGAACGGTGACGGTTTTTGGCGGGCGCCAACGCGCAATGAACGGCGCCGCGAAGATCTGGAGGAAATTCGCGACGAAGGGCATCGCGGTCAGGAGGCCGATGGCGGGTTTGGGAAGGGCAAACGCCTTGGTGACGAGGGCGGTGATGAAAACGTTAACCGGGAGCGACATCGTGACGATCGGCATCGCGACGATGCCGTCGGCGGTGCACAGGCGAAAGCTGCGCAGGAGGTCGGCTTTGCGTTGGGCGACGGCGGCGCGCGCGGTGGTTGCGTTCACGGATGGGTGGTCCGGAATCAAAAGGCGTGGCCGAGATAATCAAAGCGAAAGCGTGGCAGCAGAAACGAACGGTGGCGCACGCGCGGGCGTTGCTCGGAAAATTCCTGGTGCGGCGGTGGCCCGATGGGCGCGTCGAGGCGCGAATGATCACGGAAGTCGAGGCTTACGACGGCGAACGCGACCTGGCGTCTCACGCCCGCGCGGGGCGGACACGGCGAACGGAAATCATGTATGCGGCGGGCGGTTATTGGTATGTCTATCTCTGTTACGGCGTGCACGAGATGTTAAATTTGGTGGTCGGGCCCGAGGGATGGCCGGCGGCGGTGCTGATCCGCGGGCTCGAGGGATTGAGCGGGCCCGGGCGATTGACGAAGGGGCTGGGGATTGGGCGGGAGCTAAACGGCGCGACAGCGGGCGAGGAGGCGAGCGGGCTTTGGATCGAGGATCGCGGGGTGCGCTTGGAAGCGAGGTCGGGCATCGGGCGGGTGGTGGCGACGCCGCGGGTGGGCGTGGATTTCGCCGGGCCGCTATGGGCCGAGAAACGGTGGCGGTTTGTGTTGAAGCCGGTGGAGAGGGGCGAGGGCGCTCACAAAAAACCTGGCTCGTGACCTCCCCCGCACCCTCGTTGGGCGCTCAAGCGGCAACTTCTCGATGCGGCATTCTACTTGCTTAGTCCTGCCCCGTAAAATGACCTCCAACCGTTATCGAGCCTCATACTTGCGGACTTCGCCCGCGAGGATACCAACCCCCTGACACTTGCACCTGACACCATGAATAAACCTTACCTCTGGAAACGCGCGACCTTGTTGTCGCTTCTGGCCGCCACAGGCGCGCTCCCCGCGTTGATGGCGCAGCAGCTCCCCGTCGTGACCACGACGAAGCTTGATGAGCCCGCCAAACTGGAAAAATTCGTGATCACGGGATCGATGATCAAGGGCATCCCCAACGAGGGCGCGCTCCCCATGGAAGTCATCACGCATCTCGAACTCGAGCAGGCGGGCATCGCCAGCGCGGAGCAGATGATCTCCCAGCTCAACATCAACGGCAACGGCCTCGACAACCTCGCCTCGAATGCCGACGTGGTCGCGGGCGCGACGCGCGGCAATAACGGCGCCTCCTCGGCCAATCTTCGCGGTCAGGGTTCCAACGCCACGCTCATTCTCCTCAACGGCCGCCGGGTCGCCTCGCACGGCCTCAACGGCGGCGTGGTGGACCTGAATTCCATCCCGTTTGCCGCCATTGAGCGCGTCGAAATCCTCAAGGACGGCGCATCTGCCACCTACGGCACGGATGCCGTCGGCGGCGTGATCAATTTTATCACGAAGCGCGATTTCCGCGGCCTCGTGGGCAACGCCTCCCTTGACGTCACCGAGGACGGCGGCGCCGATATTTTCCGCTACTCTCTCGTCGGCGGCTGGGGCGATCTCAACCGCGACAAGTGGAATATCATGGCCTCACTGGCCCTGTCGGACACCCGTCGCCTCGACGGCAATCAGCGCGATTTCGTGAACACCTTCCAGCCCAAGCGCGGCATTTCGCCCGATACGCGCGGCACGCCGATCGCCACGCTCTTCACCGCGGCCAATCTGCCCACGGCGCTGGGCCTGAGCACCGCCAACCCCGTCGATCCGGCCAACCCCGCGATCCGCGTCAACGGTATCAATATCGTTGATCTCCCGACCTACGCTGGCGGCTACGCCGGTCTCGATGGCATGGGCCCCTACCAAGAGATTCTCTGGGGGGTAACCTCCGCCACCGCCAACGGCAAATACGGCTCCTCGTGGGACACCGGCCGTGCCGCCGTGCTCCAACAGCCGGTAAAGAACACCAATTTCGTGAGCCGCGGTTCCTACAAACTCGGCGCACATCTCCTCACCGGCGAAGCGGTGATCGGCCGTTCTGATTCCACGAAGAGCTTTTCGCCGAGTCAGTGGAGCACCGCCGGCCTAGCCGCGAGCGGGGCCCAGAATACGACCACCACCATCAACGGCACCACGGTGCCAAATCCGCTATCGGGCATGGTCTATCCCAGCACCGGCGCCGACTATAACCGCGTCTTCAACGCGCTGGTCGCCTACTTCCCCGAGCTCGAGGTCAACCGCGGCCTCCCGCTCGGCTTCCGCTGGCGCTCCCTTCCCGGTGGCAACCGCGAGATCCGCACCATCAGCGACACGAGCCGCTACCTGCTCGGCCTCGAAGGCCCGCTGCCCCTGCCCTTCGCGTTCTTTTCCGAATGGGAATACCGCACCGGCCTCGCGCAGGCCAAGAGCAAGGGCAAGTCGCGTCTTCTGAGCGGCTATTACTACACGCTGCCATTCGCGAAATTGATCACCGACGGTATCCTCAATCCCTTCTCCTACACGCAATCTGCGGCGGCGATGGACGGCCTGAAGAAAGCCTCTGCCACGGGCGTCGAGCTTTATGGCGGCACCTTCACGACCACGACGGCTGACTTCACCACCTCAGGTCCGTTGTTCAAGCTCCCCGCCGGCTTGGTTTACAGCGCGGTCGGCTTCGACTACCGCAAAGAGGAATACTACTTCGCCGGCGACCCACGCCCCAACGTCAGCACCTCGGACTCGCTCATCTTGAACGCGCCTTTCGACAACGGCCTCGCCACCGCCGGCACGCTCAACCGCGACATCTACGCGTTCTTCGTCGAACTCCAGATCCCAATTCTGAAAAACCTCGATCTGAATCTCGCCGCCCGTCGCGACGATTACACCGGCTTCGGTAGCACCACCAATCCGAAATATACCCTGCGCTACGTTCCCATCGAGCAGATCCTCTTCCGCGGCTCTTACAGCACCGGGTTCCGCGTGCCGACTTTCAAGCAGCAGTTCGATCCCGCCTTCGATACGACCTACGCGGGTGCCGACCTCACTGACCCGGCCACGGGTATCCTGATTCCCGCCAACAGCCTGAACACGATCAACGGCGGCAAGGCAGACCTAAAGCCGGAGGAAGCCAAGATGAAGTCCTTCGGTGTCGTGATTTCTCCCGTGAAGAACATCACCTTCGGCGTCGACTGGTGGTCGATCAACCGCACCGGCACGATCCAGTCGCTGGGAGCCTTTGATATTCTGAAAAACTACCAGCTCTTCCCGGATCGCATCATCCGCTCGTCCGGCACCGTCAACGGGGTGGCGGTTAACCCCATCACCTTTATCGACGTTCGTCCGCTCAATGCCGGTGAAACCATCACCAAGGGCCTCGAATACACCGCGCGCGGTGATTTCGACCTCTGGCGCGGCAAGTTCGCCGTCGACGCCAACGTCTCGCAACTCTTTGAGAAAAAATCCCGCGTCACCGCCAGCGCGCTTTTCGGCCCGTCGGAAGTTGGCCGCCACACTCGCGCGAGCGACATCGGCCTCAAGTGGAAATACACCACGTCGGTCTCCTACCGTAAGGGCAAGTGGTCCGGACGCCTAACGCAGATCTTCCGCGCTGGCTACATGGACTACGTTCCGCCGGGTCTCATGAGCGCCTCGGGCGCGCCCGGACCGTTCCTGCCCTACGCCCCGGACTACAATCCGAAGGTCGGCCAATACATCACCTACAACGGCAGCTTGACCTACCGCCTGAACAAGGACTTCACGATCATCGCCGGCATCAAAAACCTGCTGAACGAAGATCCGCCGTTCTCCATCGCCTACGACACCAACACAGGTGCCGGCAGCTCGTGGGAACCACGTATTGCCGACCCACGCGGTCGTTCGTTTACCCTCTCGCTCGAA
>JACMRG010000291.1 GCA_014376585.1 Opitutaceae bacterium
CCGCATCCCGCTGCGCGACGGCCGCCTTGAAACTTGGCTCGATCACCACATTGCGGTAACTCACAAGCTGATTGCGGCCGCGGATCTCCAGCGATTTCTGCAATACCAGCTTGGCCGATGTCAGCGCCTGCTGCTCTTGCTGGAGGACGAGCCGGTTCGTCTGCCGGTCCACGATCCACACCATCAGCACGGGCAACAGCACGAGAAAGCCGAGCACCACTAGCAGCACCTTCGCCTGCACACTCAGTCGGAATTTTCCTGATGAGTTCGGCATGACTAGCTCTTGGGAATCTCTGCAAACCCGAGCGTGAAATCGATCTTCACGTCACCGTCCGCGGGCACCGTGATATCCCGCACCTGACTGGGCATCCGTTCGTGCCACGCCTTGAGCCGATACGTCCCCGGCGGCACATTCTTGATCGCAAACCGCCGCTTCGCATCCGCCACGGCGAAGAACGGATTCGGCAGCACCAGAATGATGCAGTGCATGTTCGTGTGGATCGCACAAAAAATGTCCACGCGCCCCAACCGATCAAAACGGATCTCCGGCACCTTTTCTTTTTTATAAAAACCGAGGTCGAAACTCTGCGTCTCCGTCATCGAGAAAACGTTGTGGAAAATGTCGTCCTCGTTGGGCCAGCGCACCGTCGTCCCCACCACCACCGGCAACACGTGGGGCTCGAAATTTGCATCCTTCTGCACCACTGCCGCCGGCAACGGCCCCGCCGGCGGTGCCACGAGTTGGTCGATATAAACCACGAAATCCGTCACCGCCTCGTAGTCGATCTTCTCCACAAACTTGTAGCGCCGCCCCTGGTAAGCCCCGCCGCCGCCCGCCTGCCCCGGCTGATTTTCCGGACCCTGCGCGCGCACCGTTCCGGTGATGTTTCCCGCCCGCGCCGTCAGCGCCGTCACCAAAATCAACGTTCCGCCCGCGACCCATTTTTTCATCTGCCGGCCGGTGATAGTCATCAGATGTTCTTAAAAACGCAGCGCCACTTCCGTGCTAAAAAGATCTTCCTGGTCGCGCCGCGCACCCGTGACCAGGCGCCCGCGCTCAAATCCATATTCCGCCTTCCACACCATCGCCGGTCCAAACCGATAACCGCCACCCAAGCTGAGCCGCCGCAGATCCGTCGTCCACGGGCTGCGATACACATACGTCCCGAAATCACCCTGCCCCACGAGCGGATAACCGCCCGGCGCTTTCAGTTCGCTCCAGCGTGACGCGCCATACCACTTACCGACCAACTTCTGCTCCAGTTCGACCGAATAAAAACGCAGCCGGCGCGCGTTGTCGGTCAAGCGGTCGTTGTCATCGAAGCGCGCCTGCCCCCACGCCGCCCGCAGATCCGTCCCCTTCCATTGCAGCGAACCGTCCACCTGGATGAGGCTCGCCGAAAACGTCGAGGTGGTCGCCGCCGGCCCCAGCGCCCTGAAAAAACTGTTGCCGATCCAGACCTCCGAAAACGCATCGCCCGCCACCGTGAGACCGCCCGTCCGCATCGCACTCGCGCTCACGTGCGCCCACGCCGCGGGATCGAAGCCGATCCGTGCTATGACCGCCTTGTCCGAATTGTAATCTCGGAGCGTCTTGTGCCCGCCATTCTGCACCGCCAGCACGTAGCTGAAACGATCCAAGGCGCCGAAAACCTCCACCCCTTCGTCGATCCCCCAGATGTCGCTCAGCGAGTGCGTGATCAGGGCGTTATCCACCACATTGCGCCGCTGATACTCCTCGCCGAAGGGAATCGCGAAACGCCCCACCCGCAGATTGAGCAGCCCGCTCGCCTCTCCCCACGCATCCGAAATATTTTCGAAGTCCGCATAAAGATCGCCGACGTGAAAATATTCGTCCGACGCCTCCCGTGTCGCCAACTCCATCCCCGCGAAAAGATACACGTTCTTCAGCACCGCCGCCTCGACGAAAATCTTCGCGTCATCCACGCGGAATTCGGAATTCGGCAACGCCCCCGCACTGCCCGAGCGGAAAAAACCAAACGCCGCCTCGCCACTCACGCGCACCTCGCGCGCCACCGCCGCCGATCGCGTGCGCGCCGGGGCCGGCTCGTCGGCGACCTGCGTGCGCAGATCAGTGATCTCGCGATCCTGCCGTTCGCCGCTTCCCTTCAAGCCGCTCACCATCGCCCGCAACTCCTCGATCTGTTGCTGCTGCGTGCGCACCTGTTCTTCCAGTCGCCGATTTTGCTCCGCCAGTTGATCCAAACGGGCTTCCAACGACGCCGCAGCCGCCACCATCTGCAGTGGGGACGAAAAAATCAGCGCGATGCCCGCAACAACGAAAACACTGCGGATCCGTGAAGTCACGACCATGGGGTGGGCCGGAGCATGGGAACGCGCCTTTACGTAGCAAGCGCACGAACCATCGCAATCGCCCCATACCGTAACGATTCAGAAGCATAACCTCCACCGCTCTCCTTCAAAATCCCGACAATCGCGACAACATTTCCCGCGCCGCCGCGAACTCCGGCCGCAGCCTCACCCCCTCCGCAAAATGCGCCCGCGCCTTCTTGTAGCGCTGCAATTGCACCAACGCGTTGCCCAGATTGTAATGCGTCTCCCCATAATCCGGACGCAGCCGTAGCGCCGCTTCATAACTCCGCACCGCCTCTTCCGCCCGGCCCAATTCAGCCTGCACGATCGCCAGATTTCCGTGCACTTCCGCCACCTTCGGATGGGCCCGCGCCGATGCTTCGACCACCGCGAGCGCCTCGTTCGAACGCCCCACCCGCATCAACGCCATCCCGAGCCCCAGCTCTGCCTGGGCATTGCCCGGCTCGCTCTCCAAGACCCGCTCGAACGCCGTCACCGCCCCCTCGAATCGCCCGAGTTCACTCATCGCGAGCCCCGGCGCATAGTGCGCCTCCGTCGAGTCCGCGATATAACTGAGCGCCACCCGCAAGTGCTCCAGTGCCTCCTCGATTCGCCCTCGCGCGATCAGCAACCGCGCCCGCTTCGTATGCGCCTGGGCGAAATACGGCAGCATCTTCACCGCCGTCGCATACTCCGCCATCGCCTCGTCGCCCCGTCCCGCCTCATCCAGCGCGAGCCCGAGATTGTAGTGCATCTGCGCCGTCACCGGCCCGAGCCGCAGCGCCTCTCGGTAACACCCGATCGCCTCCGCCCATTGCCCGCGCCGATGGTGCGCCGTGCCCAGATTTCCCTGCGCGATCGCACTCGCCGGCCGCTTCGCCACCGTGTCGCTCCACAGCCGCAGATGGCTCGTGTAATCCTGATTCCGGCGTCACGTCAGCTCGCCCATTACCACCGCGATCCCCACAAAAACGACCAAAGCCGCGCGTCCGCCCCACTGCACGCCCGCGCCCATGATCAGCGCGAGCACCGCCGCCAGCGGCAGATACATCCGGTGCTCCACGATCATCTGAGTCGTCCCCGGCACGAGACTCGTCGGCGCCAGAATTATAAAAAACGTCGCCAGCAAAAATCCTCCCACCGGCCGCCGCCACAACGCCCAGCCCGTCGTCCCCAACAGCCCCAACACCACCGCCGCTGGCGACAGCACCGCGCCCACCGTCTGCACCGGCGCCAGCCCATAATCGAAAACCAACGGCTCCGGCCACACCGCCAGCCGCAGATAGTGCATCGCCGCGCCGACCTGCGTGACCCAATAATCTCGGCAACTCGCCCACGTCAGCAGAAACGTCCCGCCCCGATTTCCACCGGTGCTCATCCCCAGCCACCCCCGCGGCAGCCAGCTCAACATCAGCGCGCCATGCCACCCACACCGTTCCCGCCAGACTCCGCGAAAGCTTCCGGCGGCGAACGTCCGGTCATACAGCACCACCACGGGCGGCACCGTCGCCATGACTTCCTTCGTGCCCATCCCCAGCACCGCGCTTACGATCATCATCACCAGCCACTCACGTGATCGCGCCGATTCCGTCGCGCGAATAAATCCGTCTAACGTCAGCAGAAAAAACAGCCCCATCAGCGACTCCGCCCGCTGGATCACATACGTCACCGACTCCGTCGCAACGGATGCACCGCCCAAAAAAGCGCGATCACCCACGCCGTCGTCTCCGCCCGCTCGCCCCTACTCTGCCCCAACTCAGGTTCCCGCAGCGTCCGCCGCACCACGCCAAACGGCA
>JACMRG010000292.1 GCA_014376585.1 Opitutaceae bacterium
AGGCGCGGGCGGGCGGGGCGAGGGGCGGCCCAGGTGATGGCGTCGGGCGAGGGGAGGATGAGGCCGGATCCGCCGACGACGACCCAGAGGCCGCTGCCACCGGGGGTGCCATAGCCGACGCCGACGAGCCAGCGGGCGGGGAAGCCGGAGGCGCGGGGCGTCCACGTGGCGCCGTCGGGCGAGGTGAGGATGGTGCCTTGTTCGCCGACGGCGACCCACTGACCGGCGGCGTAGGCGACGCCCCAGAGCGGAACGGTGACGCCGGAGGTGCGGGGTTGCCAGAGGTCCTGGGCGGAGGCGCGGCCGACGAAAAGGAAGAGCGCGGTGAAGACTGCGATGAGGAGACGGGGACGGAGGTGCATGGAGGGAAGGCGTGAGGAAGGGACGCCGGGCCCGGCGCCACCAAAAAAAATCACTTCAGCTTCGCGGCGATAAAGTGATGGAGATCGGCGAGGGTGCGGAGGCGGGGGAGTTCGTCGGGGTGAAGCGAGAGCTGGAGAGTTTCTTCGACGAGGATGACGAGCTCGGTGAGCGTGAGGGAATCGAGGGAAAGATCCTCGATGAGACGGACTTCCTCGGCGGGGGCTTGCAGCTTGGAACGAAGCGAGCGTTCCACGAAACGTTCGATGACGCCGTAGATAATCGCGGGGAGATAAGCGGGGTCGCGCGTTTGCCGATACTGAAAGGCGGCGGCGTAGGTGGGGGGCGAGCAACGCTTGAGGAGTTCGCGGAGATCGGACATGGGCGTGGAATCGGCGGTGGTGGTGGACACGGCTGGGCGGCTTACCGAGAGAGACAGCGGGAAGGATAAAACCCGCCAGTGGCGCCGCAGATTTTTTCGGGCGCGATCACCAGCCACGGCGCCGACCAGTGGCCGGGGATTCGGTTCCGAAGGTCGGGACTGGTCGAGGGACACTCCTGACGTGCGACGGCGCGCCCGGCGGTCGCGCCCCACCGTTCAGAAGGTGGCGGTGACGGAGAGCGAGTAAACGGGGCCGCGCCAGTCGCCGTAGGGTTGGACGCCCACCCTGGTGGTGTCGGCGGCGTAGCGGGCGGGTTTCGCATCTAGGAAATTATTCACGCGGAGCTGGGCGCGGAGGCCGTAGCGGTCGTTGCTCCACGGGAGCCAGCGGGCGAGGTCGGTTTGCACGTAGGCATCGAATTGCCACTGCGGGGGAATTCCCCGCGCACCCTGAGCGGCCCACTCGGAAGCGGGGAGCACGCGCGAGTGAAAGTAATGGCCGTCGAGGCCGAAGCCGTAGTGGCGGGAGGACCAGCCGGTGCCGAAATCCACGCGGGGGCGGAGGAGGCCGGGGGCGACCCCGTCCGGGGTGGAGAGTTCATCGACCGTCGGGCCGCCGGGGAGGATTTGGAGATCGTAGCGTTGGAACATGAGCCAGCGGCCATACACGTCGAGGCGGCCGCCGAGGCATTCGGTCCAGGCGTAGTCGAGGGCGGTGGTCCAGTTTTGAGAGTGGCGGTAGGCGAGATTGAAGGTGCCGGTGAGGATGGATTGGATGCGGCCCACGGGATACGGATCACCGGGTGTGGATGCGGCGCGGGTGACGCGGCCGGGGAAGAGCGACTCGAGGCCGACGATGCCACTTTCGCCGAGGAACTGGAGTTCGCCGGATTTGCGAGTTTCGGCGATGTCGAAGGAGGCGCGGAAACGATGGATCTGGCCGCGTTGATAGACGAGGCCGAGCGTGCGGGTGACGGCGGATTCGGGGCGGAGGGCGGAATTAATGAGTTCGCTGGAGGTCACGGTCTCGTTGAGCTGATTGCCGCGGAGGGCATCCTTGACCGAGACGTAGGTGACTTCGCCGCCACCGCCACCGCCGGGCACTACGGGGGCGGCCGTGGCGCGGGAGAGGACGGGCGCGGGGAGACGGTTGGAGGTGGCGACGGTGGCGCGGAGGGCGAAGCCGCCGGCGAAGTTGAATTTGAGGCCGCCGGTGGGGGCGAGGTTGCTCTCCTGGGAAGTCGCGGCGGCGACGTAGCGGGCGGCGACCTCGGTCTTGACGTCGTGAATCCACGACGGGAGCCAGCGGGTGGGAATGAGCGAGGCCTGCACTTCGCCGAAGAGGCTGATGCGTTGCACGGTGCGCGCGGAGGTGGGCGAAGGCGTATCGGCGGGCGAGCCGTCGCCGTAGGTGCGGCGGCCGGCGTAGCTCGCGAGGTGATTCATGCGGAAATCGCCACCGGCGCTGACGGTGGCGCGGCCGGTGGGGAGAGTGAGGTTTTGGTTGGTGATGCGGACGGCGGCGTCGAGCGTGGTGTAGTCGCCGAGGGTGACGAAGCGGCCGCGGGCGCCGTAGTATTTGAGGGCGCGGTCGTAGAAGGCGGTGGGCGGGCCGAAGCGCTGGGTGTCGCGGAGGGGGTTGTAGAGTTTTTCATCCACGAGCTGTTGCCAGCGGTCGTTGTCCACGCCGGCGAGGCCGCGGTAGTGGGTGAGGTTGCGGCCGTATTGCGCGTCGATGGAGGCACGCCAGTCGGCGGGGAGTTTCACAAGGGCGCCGAGGACGAATGAGGAGAAATCGACGCGCGCCTCGCCGTAGTCGGCGCCGAGCAAGGGCGCGGTCTCGAGGAGTGAGACGCGGGCGGTCCGGCCGAAGGGATTGAGGGGGTTGACGGCGTCGAGGGTGAGGTCGCCTTTGAAAACGTTGTAACCGCGATGGGCGGCGGTGCGGGTGTAAATGCCGTCGAGGCCGAGTTGGAGCCAGGGGGTGAGGTCGCAGGAGGCGGAGCCGAAGTAGCTCTCGCCTTCCTGGCGGCGACCGTAGGGGAAATTCAGTGACGCGGAGGAATTGGCCAGCCCGTCGGCGGAATCGTAGAGGCCGAGGCTGCGGAGGCCGGCGCGGCCGTTGAAGGCGGCGAGGCCGCCGGTGCCATCGGCGCCGGGGGCGACGGAGGTGACGGAAGGAATGTCGGGGGCGAAGAGGGGGAGCCCGTCGGCGCTGCGGACGTTGGGCGTAGCACGGAAGACGGGATCGGAAAGGGCAGGGGTGGTGAGGTGGGCGCGGATGTGGCCGAGCTCGGCTTCGGTGGCGGGCTCGGTGCGGGTGAAGGTGGCGCTGAGGCGGAGGCGGAGCGCGCCGTCGAGGAGCGTCTGGCCGTGGAGGACGGAGACGCTGGACTGGGGAGCGTCGAAACGGTGGAGGGCGTTGGTGTAGGTGGTAGTGACCTCGGAGCCCTCGGCGTCGGGGCGCAGGACGATGTTGATAACGCCGCCGACGGGGTTGCCGCTGTAGAGGGCGGAGGCGGAAACGGGGAGGACTTCGACGCGTTGGACGAGACTGAGCGGGATAAAATTCACGTCCGGCTGCTGGGTGACGGAGCCGCTGATGGTGACTTCGGGGAGACGGCGGCCGTTGAGGAGGAGAATGGTTTCGTCGGCTTTGTAGCCGCGGAGACTGAGATTGGTGCTGCCGGTGATGGAGGCGAGGTCGATGCCGGCGGTCTGCTCGGGCGGACGGGAGAGGGCGTCGCTGTCGACGACTTCACGGGCGAGGAATTCGCTGAGGCTCACGACGCCACTGCGGGAGATCTGTTGGCGATCGTAGATGACGTAGGGAAGGACGTCGTCTTCGGTGCGCGGGAGATCGAGGTTGCCGGCGGCGATGCGGGGGGCGTCGGAGCGTTGACCGCGATCGAAGGGGCGCAGACGGGCGGAGCGGCCCTCGACGACGACGGGCTCGAGTTGGAGGAGATCGGAGGCGGCGCGGAGGGTCTGCGCGTCGAGGGTGAGCGTGTGGCCGGGCTCGATGGTGATGCGGATGATTTGGAGGGGTTGGTAGCCTCGGCCGGTGGCGACGACGGTATAGGTGCCGGCCCCGAGCGAGGGAAAGGCGAAGGCGCCGGAGCGGTTGGTGGTGGCGGTGAGATTGGTGCCGTCGATGTTGAGCCGGATGCCGGCGGCGCCGCTGGTGTCGGGCGCGAGAATCCGCCCGCGGAGGGCGCCGCCGGGCGGCGGCGCGGGGAAGAGGACGAACTTGCCGCGGAGATTGCGGCGGGCGGTGAAGCCGGTGGGTTTGAGAAGCAGCGCGAGAGCGGCGGCGGGCTCGTGCGGGCCGAAGACGGGGGCGGATCGGGCCGAGCGAAGATCGTCGGCGGAGAAGAGAACCTCGGCCTGGGCCTGC